>JANMFM010000183.1:0-1622 GCA_031374125.1 Bdellovibrionales bacterium | reverse complement strand
CCCAACCAATTGAGCGGTGGTCAACAGCAGCGAGTGGCATTGGCGCGCGGCCTGGTGATGCAACCCAAAGTATTGTTGTTGGATGAGCCACTTTCGAATTTGGATGCAAAACTAAGAGAGAAGATGAGAAAAGACATTCGTGATATCCAAAAAAAATTAAAACTCACCGTTGTTTATGTGACTCACGATCAAATCGAAGCCAACACCATGAGCGATAGAATCGTCATTATGAAATCAGGAAAAATCCTACAAGTAGGAACTCCCGCCGAGATCAAATCAAAGCCTGCCAATGATTTTGTGAGAGAGTTCATTCAGTAGATCAGCGTGCTGATATTTGAATTTGTCATGAGCCTGGCAGAGATTTCTGGTACTCACATCTTTTCAGATATGGGTAAAATTTTGAGACAAAACTTAATAATAGTTCACGACATTTTTCAGTGACTATCAAGTCAGCATCTATTTGAAATATCTTGATCATAAAACCAGTGGTTTTATTTATTATATCTGCAAGTCGTGGATAAAGGGTAACCATCTTTAGCAACAACAACAATTCTATTATCTATTGAACCTAAAGCCTCAAAGCCTCCGACTGCCTTTCTTACAATTACTGAAAGCTCTCTCGGTAATGAAACTGTCAATACTATGCTGTAATTGTCAGAACTAAACATAGTGTATTGTTTAAATAATTTTGGATCATTCTTTATGTCTTCTGTAATATCAATTTTTTCAGTAAATGAATGACCATGTTTGTCCCACCCAAGACATTGGATTGATGCAGAATAACCAGTAGTCGAGACAAGCATTGATAAGAAAAATAAACTTGTTGAAAACACTTTCATAAAACCCTCTAAATAAAAATTAATTTACGAAAGATTAAAGCCTACTCAGAAGTAGTGGTCAATAACGAAATAATTTTAAGCCTACAATTAGAGCTTAAAACTCTGATTTCACTCCAAATACTCGCTCTGTAACAAGCTTATGATGCTGGAAACACAGAAGTCTTAAGTTCTGAATCGTGGTTTCACCATTAAATGCTACCGGCTTGATATGATCATATTGGAGTAAATGTTTGGAATTGCATCTTCTCTTTGTTTTCTGATCAGTGAAAGTACAACATCCGCTATCTCTCATATATACTTCTTGTTTGATAATTCCTGGAATATAGCGGTTAACAGGTTTACATATTTTTCGATTCGCAGAATTTGAGATTTCTTTGGATAAATTTCCACGTACATTTTTATTTATCTTTTGAGCTTTTACTTCTTTTTTTAATTCCACTTGCTGCGAGGTAGAAGCTCTGCGTTGTGATGGATCTTTCTTTTTTATGACCATATCGCACATAAGCTCTAAGAGTTTGTTCAAGTCTCCCTCGGGATTTTGATGAGAGAGTAAGTTTTTAACTTGGTCTATTTTATCTTTAAGATCCTTTTTTATAGTGAGTTTAAGCTCCGTATATTCTTCGCTAATTATTCTTTCCTTTGATCTTGTGATTATAGGCTCAGGGGAAAGTTTGATAAGTTCCAATTCACATTCTCTTGTCGATTTGTTCTCTATCTTTTGTACGAGCTCTTTCTTTTCTGAAAGATTTAAAGGTTTTTCGCCTTTATGAGCTTGTCTGATAA
>JANMFM010000182.1:0-2793 GCA_031374125.1 Bdellovibrionales bacterium | reverse complement strand
TCGTGGGCGCCTTTCTGGGCGCCTCAAAGGCGCCACTGCTGTTCAAGTTTTCCGTTTAGTCCTTGGCAGTTACTCCCAAGACCTCATCAATTGTTGTAATTCCAGCTTTAACTTTATTCAGTGCGGCTCTCCTCAATGATTTCATTCCGTTTCTAATGGCGCATTCTTTTAAAAGTAACGGATCTACTTTTTTGAAGATTAAAGATTTTAATTCATCATTGAATTGCAAAATTTCATAGATCGAAATACGACCCGAGTAACCGGTTTCGTTACAGCGCTCGCATCCATCACCCTTCATCACTTGGAAAGTTCCAAGCTCGTCCTCTCTGAAGCCCATATCCAAAAGTGCTTGGTTATCGACGTGAATTGAATTTTTGCAATACGTGCAAATCTTTTTCACAAGTCTTTGTGCAACGACAAGATTCACCGCCGATGTCACGAGGAAGGGTTCGATTCCCATATTGATCAAACGGTTGATGGTTGCCGGAGCATCGTTGGTGTGAAGCGTACTGACCACCAAGTGACCCGTGAGCGCGGCCTTGAAGGCGATCTCTGCTGTTTCGTAGTCACGAATCTCCCCCACCATAATAATATCCGGGTCTTGACGAAGGAAAGATCTCAGTGTCGTTGCAAATGTTAAATCAATATCCTTGTTCATTTGAACTTGGTTGATACCTTCCAAGTTGAATTCCACCGGATCTTCCGCTGTCGAAATATTTACGTCCGGTTGATTCAATTCTGCGAGCGCAGAATAAATTGTTGTGGTCTTACCCGAACCCGTTGGGCCTGTGATCAAAAGAATTCCGTTGGGCTGATAGAGTGCTTTTTGGAATTTTACCAAATCATCGTCTTCGAATCCTAATTTTTTAAGATCAAGCTGAAGGTTGGATTTATCCAAAATCCTCATCACCACTTTTTCACCGAACAGAGTGGGCAGGATGCTCACCCGGAAATCAACTTCTTTGTTGTCTTTGGTTTTGATTTTTAAACGACCATCTTGCGGACGTCTTTTTTCGGAAATATCGAGCTTGCTCATTACCTTGATACGAGAAGCAATCGCTCCTGCCATTCCGGATGGTGGTTGAATTTGTTCATAGAGAGATCCATCGATTCTCATTCTCACTCTGAAGTTTTTTTCGTAAGGTTCAATGTGAATATCGGAGGCTTTTCTTTTTACGGCTTCGGCTAAAATTACGTTTACGAATTTTACAACTGGAGACTCATCCGCATCACCGTCGATAATTACGGATTTTGTTCCCACTTCGATATCTACCGAAGTTGTTTCTTTTTCCATGTCTGTCATGATGGATTCGAATTTTGTTTTTGAACTGTAGTAGCGATCGATGGCCAATTCGATAGAATGCTCTGGCGCAACCACTGCTGTGATTTTGCATCTAGTGATATGGAATAAATCGTCTTTGATGTACACGTTGCTAGGATCTGCCATGGCCAATACGAGCGTGTCTCCAGATTTGTTTACCGGAATGACTTTGTATTTTTCGCAAATCTTTTTTGGAACAAGTTTAATTGCGTCAGGATCAATTTGGAATGCATCAAGATCAACAGAAGGAATGTTGTACTGTTTCGCCAAAAAATCTGCGAGCTGTTTGTCATCGATGTATCCAAGCTTAACCAACGAAGACGAAAGTCTTCCCCCGTTACTCTTTTGTTCTTTCTTAGCTTTTTCCAATTGATCAATGCCGATCAAATTTTCGTTAACTAAAAGTTCACCAAGTCCCTTTGCCAAGTGTCCCCCACCCAATTATCTAAAGACCCGAAAAGTTATCTTTTTTGGGTCATATCAATAGATTACAGTGGTGTGACGATTTTTGTAACTAGGCCGACGTCTAGATTGTATATATAGAGAGCCGGAATTGTTTTTGGGTTACATTTGGAACTCATCGAGAATGGTTTGAACTTTATTTTTGTCATATGCGACTTGATCCAAATTGGTTTTCAAAAGCTGCTTGTACTCCTCAAAATCAGCCTTTTGTCCAGTCACCTTAAAAACCCAATTGAGATCATAAAAGCCAAAAGCCTCATAGCCACGCACCACTCTCGCCCCAATGTCCTGAGCGATTCTCAAGAACGGAGTCTCTGGCGGCACATCGACAAGATCGATAACCAAGCCACCTTTTTTTAAAAAATTAAAATAATAAATTTCATTCGGAAAATCTTCAGAATCCAAAACCGAAAAAGTATTGATCACCAGTCCATGAGTCCCGGGAAGGATCGTTACATCTACTCTTTTTGTGTATTCAAACTGTACGTTATAAAAAATTTCTTTAAAATCTTTGATTAAATTCAGCGCACTCTCATCATCTTTGCTGGTGATGTTGATTTTTGAGAATCCAAGTTTTATCAAGGCAGCAATGGAGGCCCTCGCCAAACCACAAGTCCCTATAACAAAACCTTTATCCATGACATCGAGATTTTTTACGGTGTGCGTGAGGAATTCAAAAAGAGAATCTCTAAATAAAATTTCTGGCCAGTAGCCTTTTTTTTCATCAAACATAAGACTGTCGACGGCTTTTAGATTTTCTAATTCTCTTAGATTATTTTTGATGCTCAAAGAAACTTGATCAATATTTTTTGGATGGAATCTTATGGAGAGTTTTTGAGCTGTTGCCTCGGTGATTTTCTCTTTGAGATTGGCATCGGTGGCTTCAATGAAAGTGAATTGATTCTGAATTCCTTTCGAATTTAGATACTGACTCAAAACTTCAAACCTAGGAGTTTTCAAAGGACCAATTTCACACCATTTCATATATTCCTCCGGAGGTACCAGTTACC
>JANMFM010000180.1:0-16464 GCA_031374125.1 Bdellovibrionales bacterium | reverse complement strand
GTTTATATTTTCTACTGAGGTACAATCTAAATAAGTAAGTCGCGCCCAAACAAGATAAGAAGAGCGCAACTATAGCCACCAGCCCCAAGAAGTCGAAAAGATAATCCAGCTGTCTTCCCGACCCTTCACTCGCTGTTTGTGGAGTGCTCACCCTCACAGCAGGATCTTTTAAAACCGCATAAAGTTTTTCCTGAACTTGCGCTAAATATTCTCTGTTCGAAAGTTCTTGGGGAAATTTGTAAAGGTAGTTTTCATTAAAAGTGCTTCCGTACTGGATAAGGCCAGTGGCTTTTACGTCTTGCACGTACATGTAGACTGCTGGCACCATCAGCGCCGCTCTAAATGTTTGGGAAGAATCTGTATCCACGATTTGTGAAACCTTTAACTTTAGTTTTCCTAAAGTGACTTCTTCCCCAATACCGATAGCCAATTGACTCTCAAGATCGTTAGATATCCAAATGTTTTTTTTCTTAATGTCTTTAGGGGTATTTTCTGTAATTTTTTGACCGCTTCTTAGTCCCAGTTCTCCGTAGTAAGGATAACTGTCGCTGATTCCCTTAACCGTCACTAGACGTGAGCCTTTGGATGTCGTCATCATTGCCATAAATTCAAAATATGGCATTTCTGGAACTAGAAAGTCCTCCGCAGAGTCACTGATGATTTTACGAACTTGTTTGAGTTCTTGAGGCGTTATTAATCTTCTCGCCGAAACAGCGATGTCGGCAGAGAGCAAGCTTTTAGAATTTTGATTCAGGGTAAATCTCAAAGCATCTCGGTAAGATTCAATAATCAAAAATCCCGAAAGACCCAAGCTTAAGCTTAAAATAAAGCTTAAAGAAAACTTCCAGGATCTTATGATTTCGACGAGGCTCAGTTTTAATAACTTCATTATTTATGAAATCTTTCGACCAGAACGCCGTTTTCAAGTCTTAAAACTCTTTCGCAGCGCTGTGCGAGTGCTTCGCTGTGAGTCACTAAAAGCGTTGTCATTTGGTGTTTTTTAACAATATCAAAGAACGAATGCATCACGGAGTCACCCGTCTTTGTATCTAAATTTCCACTTGGCTCATCAGCCAATAGTAAATTGGGCTTTGTGATCAAGGCCCTTGCAATCGCCACACGTTGAGATTCTCCACCACTCAACTGACTTGGAAAGTGATTCAAGCGATGATCTAGTCCCATATCACTTAAGAGTTTTTTTGCGTCATCTTTGATATTTTCACGACTAAGAATTTCTGCCGGAAGCATGACGTTTTCTAAAGCCGTTAAATGAGAAAGCAAATGATACTGCTGAAACACGATGCTGATATTTGCTGCTCTAAAGCCCGTCATTTGTCTTTCAGAAAGTCTAGACATATCTGTGGTGTCGACAATGATTGAGCCTGAATCCGCTCTATCAAGCCCCGACAACAAAGAAAGGAGAGTGGACTTCCCGCTGCCTGATTCTCCGATAATCGCAACGATTTCGCCTTTTTTAATTTGCGCAGAAACGTTCTTTAAAACTTCGATTTTAGTTTCACCTTGATAAAAATTCTTCTGTAAATTCTGAATCTCAATACTCATCTTGTCGTACCTGTTTTATGTGTCTATTTTAATAAATCTTTAATTTGATTGTAGATAGAGTCTGCCATGATCTTATGCCCCTCTTCGTTGGGATGAATGCCATCTGTCTGATTGAGTTTTATATCTCCCGCAACTTTGTCCAAAATAAAAGGGATCAAGACTGCATTGTACTTTTTTGAGAGATCGACAAACATTTCCTTAAATTCTTTGGTATACGCTTTACCAAAGTTCGGAGGCATATGCATACCTCCGATGACAATTGGGATATTTTCTTTTTTTAGAAGAGCCATGGCTTCATCTAGACTTTTTTTACTGGTAGCAACCTTAACGCCACGCAATCCATCATTAGCACCCAAGGCAATCATCACGAGATCTGGTTTACTCTTAAGAATCCACTTGATCCTAGACGGAGCCGAAGCTGTGGTCGATCCGCTCACTCCAGAGTTCACTACTTTCCAATCTTTTTTATCTGATTTGATTTTTTCTTCTATCAGCGCAGGAAAAGCTTTTTCTTTAGCAACACCATAACCCTCGGTTAGAGAATCTCCCACGATGACTAATGTTTTGGCATAAATTTGGATGGAAAAAATTGCAATGAAAAAAACTAAGATGAATTTCATAGATTGTTACAATAGCACATTTTTTTGCAAGCTGACGATCGACTTCTACAGCTAACTGCGTTGTAGAAGCGCTAGAGTTAATTTAATGCATTTCTATCTTTTCTTGCTTTGAATTCTAAAACAACGACACAAAAATCAGTAGATGCTATTTATTGGCTTTGTAAGTTCTGATTTTTGGGGTGCCCGTTGAAGCGTCTAGGCCTTCTAAGGTGATCGATCTAACTTTAGGACGTCGAGGATTTAAGGTTAGCTGAGCATCCACAAAGATTTTTTGTAGAATGATTGTCGAATTGGCATCGGATTCCCCTAACGTCATCTTACCCACCGCTTCACAATTCCCTTCACCATTGCGGAAAGTTTCTACGCTGACCTGATGACTCGGTAAATCTATATCTACTTCTGATAAATCATTTAAGTTTATGAAAAAAATATTCTTCGCCTCACTCGAAGGAGTGGCGCTGATTCGTTCACGAGTGTAACTTTTAATTATTGGATTTAGAGGTTTGTAAGTTTTGCGATTCATCAACCAATAATAATCAAGGATTGGTGTTTGGCTATCAGAATCAGGTACCGGTAAACAATTTGAGTCTGCTGTCGTGTGAACCACCATGATGTTTTCACTGTTGATATTCTTTTCGTATGTTAATATTTTTAAAGCATTGGGCGGTACGGACGTACTTATAGTGGTGGTGGCCTCAGCCGTAGCAAAGAATGTTGAAAAAATAATGAGGATGATGGACATAAAGTTCATATGATCTTTTACTCGAGCTCCCGTTCCAAATCAGTGAATTTGTAGAATTATAAACTAATTACTTGATGTCTTTAAAGGCAAGTTGGATTAATTTTCAAAGTTTGCCGGGCAGTTCTTAAACCTGAATGCCCCTTAGAAACCCATCGATTCTTGAAGAGTTAGATTGATCATAACCAACGATCTTAACCAAAATTTCAGATCCGATAGGAGTTTCCGCAGAAATTTCCACATCGACCGGCCAGTAGTCACGGGAAAGGGTACTTGCCCCTTTTGCCTTACCTTTTAAAACCAAAACTTTTTTAATCTCTCCAATTTGCTCTAGGGCCATCATCGAATATCTTTCCGCAGACAACTGTCTTAAGCGCACGGCTCTAGCATGGATAAGATGATTAGGGACTTTAGGATCAATGTTGAGAGCCTTTGTTCCCGGTCTCTCAGAATACGGAAACACATGCATGCGCGTCCACGGAGTACGCTTTAAGCGCTCGTAAGTATCGTTAAACTCTTCCTCAGTTTCCCCAGGAAAGCCTGCAATCACATCCATACCGATAAATGGAGCTTTTAATTTTCTATCCTGAAATTTTCTGTGGATGTGATTTAAAGAATCTTCCACGTGTTCTGCCGTATATTTTCTTTTCATATCTGCGAGTACTTTTGTATTGGCACTCTGAATACTCATATGAAAATGCGGACACAGGCGATCATCCGAATACATGTCGAGTAACCGATCGCTGATTTCAATGGGTTCTAATGAAGAGAGCCTAATTCTCGGCATCTTTGTTTGCGCAAGTACCGCCTCAATCAAATCATCAAAGTTTTTTCCGTCATCAGATTCGTAATCGCCAATATGAACACCTGTCAGAACCACTTCATTTAAACCTTGAGCTGTAAATTCATTTATTTTTTCTACGAGATGGGGAATCGAAAGGGATCGACTCTTCCCTCTCGCAAAAGGGATCACGCAGAACGTACAAAATGAATTGCAGCCGTCTTGAATTTTCAAGAATGCACGGGTGTGCTCAGCTTCGACGCCGCCGTTCTCTTCAAGGTCTGCTTTTCTGAAAATATTTGAATGAAATACTTTTTGCGTAAGCTCTCCATTCAGATGCTGCTTAATGAGCGTTTCCAATAAACCTTTATGAGAATTTGCGATCACAAGGTCTGCTGGAACATTTTCAAATGAGCCTGTGTCCACTTGCGCCGCACAGCCCGTTACCACAACCACACTTTGAGGGTTTTTCTTTTTTATGCGATTGATTTCTTTGATGGCTTCGTTGGTTGCTTCTCTTGTGACCGCACATGTATTCAGAATATGAATTTGCGGCGTCCCTTCCGTCATCAGGTACCCGCTATTCTGTAAGCGTTTTTGGAGCAAAGCTGTGTCGTAAGTATTTACTTTGCAGCCAAATGTTTTGATATCAAACGATATACTCATTTTTTAAAACATCCTTTACATTATCGCAGTAATCATATCAGCGGCCACCGTATCGAGCGGAACCGTGGTAATCCAACCGCCACCCAGTAATTGATTTCCGCGGTAAACCACCGCAGCTTGCCCCGGAGTGATCGCCCGCACGGGAATATCAAAATATATTTCCGCACTGCCGTCGTCATTTTTACGAATCTTGGCTTGAGCGCCTTTGTGTTGGTATCTGATTTTTACGTTTAATTCTTCCGTCTCTTGAATGTCGTCAAACCAGTTTGTATTTATAATGTGAGCTCTGTCATAGAACAAAAATTTTTCTTCCCCTACCCAAACGGTACTGGTTTTAGGATCCAACTTTAAAACAAACATTGGCTCTGCTTCTTGAAAATCAAGACCTAAACCTTTTCTTTGTCCATATGTGAATTTATGAATTCCACCGTGTTTGCCTACGATCTCACCTGTTGGATATTTTTTCATAAAGCCTGATTGAATTAAGTCTTTAGAAATTTGGCCTTCTACAAATTCAGAATATTTTCCGTCACCCACAAAGCAGATTCCTGTAGAATCTTTTTTGCGTGCATTGAGTAAGCCTTGTCTTTCGCCCAAAGCTCTTACATCAGCTTTTTTCATGTGGCCAATGGGGAATAGAATTTTTGGAATGATATCTTGCTGTAAAGTAAATAGGAAATAAGTTTGATCTTTCCAATCATCGTCACTCACCACGATTTGCGATTGGCCGTTGGAATCCACTACAATTTTCGCATAGTGACCTGTGGCTAAATAATCGCAGCCGAGTTCGTTCATCTTTTGGATCAAGTGATCAAATTTTAAATAGGTATTGCAGTTCACACATGGGAGTGGAGTTTTACCTTCGAGATAAGCTTCTACAAAGGGATCGATCACTTGCGCTTTGAATTTGGCTTCGCAATTCATCACGTAAAACGGAAAATTGAGTTTCTCCGCCACTTGTCTGGCATCATCTACGTCCATGGATGAACAGCAGGTGCCAAAGCCTTCTTCGATATCGCACTGAGTGTAATCCCAAACTTGCATGGTGATTCCCACTACTTCATAACCTTGTTCTACCAGAATTGCCGCTGCTACGGATGAATCGACTCCACCGGACATGGCGACGAGGACTTTACCTTTGCTGGATTTAGTTTTGTTACCTTCGGTAGATAACGTGGACGTGACCAGTTTTGTGGTTGTGGGCATTGTACTCATATTTTTCTCCTAGAAGCTTCCTAAAATATTTTAGGTGGCTTCCGATTGTGATGAGTTCGTATTGTTAAATTGTCTTATTCTTATAACTACTTTTTTTAAAACTTCTAGGAAATATTCAATTTGTTCCGCATTATTTAGCCAACCTAGAGAAATTCTCAATGAAGACTGGGCTTCTTTCCTCGTAAAGCCCATATTCCGCAAAACAATTGAGGGCTCTTGGCTTCCCGAAGAACAAGCCGCACCCGTGGAAACGCAAATTCCATGCATATCGAGGTTCATCAAAAGAGTCTCTCCGTCTACACCTTCAATAAATAAACTGGAAGTATTCGGAACTCTATTTGAATTTTGAACTACTCTCACATCGGTGATGGATTTCAAAATCTCTTTTTCCATATCGTCTCTTAATTTTCTAATTCTTTCGTTTTCTTTAGCGATCAAGTCTTTTTTAGAAAGCATGTGTCCCAGAGCTGCAATTGCCAATGTGTTTTCTGTGCCCGCACGTCGACCGCGCTCCTGTCCGCCACCACCAATAAGTGGAACAAGCTGCGTTCCTCTTTTTTGAAAGAGAACTCCACAACCTTTGAGGGAATAAAATTTATGCGCTGAAAATGAAGCCAAGTCCACGCCAAGGTCAGTAAGATCTACCTCTATCTTTCCTAAGCCTTGCACAGCATCCATGTGAAAAATAGCGCCTTTTGCATGGGCGAGTGCACACATTTCTTTGATCGGATGGATTGCACCAGTTTCGTTATTTGCAAGCATCACTGATACAAGGGCCGTTTTTTCTGTTAGTTTTGATTTGTAAAATTCAAGATCAAGATTTGCGTTTTTATCTACAGGAATATAGTCAACAGTAGCGCCTTGGCTTTCTAAAAATTCAAAGGCCTTCATCACACTAGGATGTTCCACCGTGGTTGCAATGTAATGAGTCCGACCAGCTGACTTTTCCTTAAGATTTTGAAGTGCATAGAAAGAACCTTTGATGGCAAAATTATTAGACTCACTTCCACCTGCGGTAAAAATTAATTCCAGCGGATGGACTTTCAAATATTCTGCTAAGGATTTTCTGGTATCTCTAATGAGTGCTTTTGGGTCTCTTGAAGCCTGATGAACGGAACTTGGATTTCCCCAAGCCTCGGCCCATGTCGGAAGTTTTTCTAAAACTTCCGGGTGGACTGGCGTTGTGGCATTGTGATCGAGGTATACATTCATCATAATTTAGTATTCAAGTACTGGTCAGTTACCGCGCACAATACCACAAGACACTCAGTCGATCAAAACTATCTTACCGAAACCAGAAGAGCGTCTAACAATTCTTCATAGAATGGAGTGCTCTTAATTAAACCATCAATAAAGGCCTTAAGAATCTCATTATCTAGAGCGAACGCTGCTTTAATTCGATCTGGAGTCTCTTTAGGTAATTTCTCGCCTTTGTCCTTCATCTCTAAAATCTTTTCAACCTCTCCAACCGTCACTTTATCAAGAACCTTGGAGTAGCCAATTCCTTGGATGGCACTGACCGCCACTTTGTTTGATTTCAGAGAGTAGAAACTAGTACTTCCAATCTCTGCCACGTAAATTGGAACCGTGTCGTCTGATAGTTTTTTCTTAGTTTTTTTATCAAACATTTTTCCATCTTTAAAAACTATCTCTGCCGCATCTTTACCATTTCTTACATTTGGCCATTCTCTATAGACCGAGAAAGAATCCAAGAATCTTCTCGCATCCGCAGCACCAACAAGTGTTGGCACTAGACGCCCCAAACTTCTTGCCAATTCTCTTTGGAAAGTTGTTTGTCGACCTGGCAAGCCAAAGTATTCAGACAATCCTCCTGCCGCTGGAACTTCAAGATTGTGGTCCGAACCAAATTCAATTGAAATTGGTAAAGCACTCGAAGTTGCGCCACCTTCACCCAAGAATTCCACGGGGAATCCCTCAGCATTGCGGAACGGAACTTCTACTCCACCGCGACCCAAAAGAATCGCTGCAAGAACGTTTTCAATACTTGGCCCTACGGCTCCGTGACTTAAAAAGTTTTGCGTATTGGCATCGAAGAGACTTGAACCCAGTTCTCTGGTGAACAAGAATTCTAGAGCTAACATTTTATCAATCCAAATGCCTTGCACGTCGATTTGATCGGCATAGGCATTTTCGTTCAACGGATCTTTTCTGGATTTAAAGGATTTTCCACCTTCACCTACAACCACCAACTCAAGATTATTTTGCTCTCCAATTTGCGCCACCGTTCTTGCAACATCAGGATGGAAGCAAGTTGTCGCCGAGGGATCCAGATTGCGAATTTGGATCAGAGCCACCGGAGCTCTTGGCTCTTGCGCTACGGCAATTGCACAATGCACATCGGGAGTTAAAAGAATACTCAACAAGAACTGACCACTGAGGGTGCTTGCTTCGTAAATTTCTCTTAAGAAATCCACGTCCTTCCATAGAGGATTACCCTCTTCAATTCCGTATTCATTTTTAATTCTTTCGTACAATTCAAAAGTGAGTCTTAGATCGTAGAAGTTGTTCGACATTCTTCCCAGGTATGCACCTTCTTGGAATACCGAGAAATTTTTACGACCGTTACGCTTATTGATACGCTTGTATCTGTCTTCATAACTTGAAATGAAGTGCGTAGTAATTTCCACCAGGTTTGTACCTTCGTCATGACGATTGCACGTCGGGTTTGCCGAAACATGTTCGTCAGTGCAGTAACGATATTCCTTAAGAGCTAAACCTTCTGCCTCTAGAGCTTTCGTTGTTTCCGCTAAGTTTTTTTCAACTTTTACGGCTTTCACTACGGTACCCGCTTGGTTTACCGCATCCACCTCACGTTTGTATGCAAACTTCAGTGCTGCGATATCGTACTTTCCAAGAGTTGGAAGTTCGTTTGTAGTTTTATAAGAATATTCCATCATCGATGAATATGGGATTTCATGAGTTACGCCCATTTTCTTTAACTCATCGGCAGTGTAGAAGTTGGCTTTGTCCTCCGAACCCGCAAAGTTATGTCTTAAGCCAAGGTTATGACCCAATTCATGAACCAGCGTGGGAATCCAAATGTGCGGTAGAACCAAACGTACGATTTCTTCTCTCTCCGCGCTTGTCAATTCCGCCCATGGCTTTAAGTTGCCTTCGATTTTTTCATCAATGCCCGCCGATCTTAGCGCATGTTCTGCATTGAAGAGTTCTTCTGGGTAAACGTTATTTTTTGAGAGAACATCGATTCTCTTGTCGATGTACTTACTTGTTTTTGCAATAAGCGATGCACCCTCAAGTCTTTTGAATTTTAGAATGTCTCTTTTGATTTGCGCAATTTTCCCGTCAGGGATTTTTAATCCTCCATCATTCACGCGTTTATTCATCGCAACTCTGGCCTGCAGAACGTCTGTCTTATCTGCGAGGTTGACTGCGGAAATGCTTCTTTGCAAAGCCGAACCGCTCAAATTTAGCGGCGCTTGACTCTTCAGCATGTTTTTACCGTTAGAGAAAATATTGAGTCTATTTTTAACACTTTCCACCACGGCTGCGAGATTTCCTGTTTTTCCAGTTTCTTCTACGGCTTTTTCATTTTCCTTTGCCGCCATGAGTTCTTCTCTCATGTCTTCGTAAGTTGATTTTACGATTCCTTTGATTGTTCCCAAATACATCACTGTTCTCGCATTGACGATCTCACCAGTCAGAGGATGGGCAACACTTGGTCCGTAGCCGATGATTCTGGATGCGAGTGGGTCATCCACAAGCACGATCATGTTGTTTCGTAAATCTCCGACTTTCTTCCCGCTCGGTGGCATCAATTGGATTTCTATTCCCGCACCCGCTTCCGTCAATCCACTGTTGATGTGTTGAACAGCAGTTCTTGTCGCTTCCAAAACATAACCGTATTCCGCTTTATCAAAAGCATCGCTCAAGTGGTAAGGGATCACTTTGCGCGCAGGATTCCAACGGTTGAGCAATACTTCGTCATTATTTTCGATAGCGTTGTTGTCCACGTCGAGTCTACCGATTTTAGAATTGAAAAAACCAAAAGTTTCTTCGTCCGCTGTTTTGTATTGAACGGGTTTGTAGTCTTTACTAGCGATTTTGTCTGCTCTGACCATTGAGTAAACATAGCGCACATCAAAGTTTAACTTTTCAAAGAGATCTTCAAAGTCACTGATTTCACCCCAGCATGCAGGGTTAGAGAGATTGATCGTGTAAGACTTTTGAAGTTCAAAGTTAAATACATCTTTATCTAAATCATAATTAATGAGCTTTTGGTTTCCTTCTGAATAACATCCAGAAAGTAAATTTGTGATTTCTACCGGCAATTCATCAATGTCTAAGATTTTTGAATCTTTGAAGCCAATTTCTGCGTAAGCACGCTCATTCCACGGTCTATCGACACTCTCCACTTCTTTGTTCTGACATTCACCGTAAGCATCTTTTTCACACTTGTAATCAAGATGTCTCACTGGCATCACCATGATTGCCTTACTGTTTGTTGGGTTCTCCGCAAATCTTGGGTCTTTCTCTAACTCACGCACCTCAATTTCATGCTCAGAAATTTCAAATTCCACAAGCTTTGTTCTTCCTTGGAAGTACGGCATGCTGGCAGTTGCGGTTCTTGTCGCCTGTCCATAGCTCATTACGGCGATGCGTGGAACGCGGAACTTTCTTTTTTCTTCAGGACTGAGTTTAGCAATTTCTTCTGGCTTTAAATTTCCAAAATCTTCTTTTTTAAACATTTCCTTAGAAATTGTTTTTTTGTCCGGTGTAAATTCATATGGTTTTTCCTTTGTGCAAGAAACTACCAATGACATCAAAACTAGTATCCCCATCAAACGATTCATAGCCCCTTTCCCCTTCCTAATATTTCTAGCTTTGCAATTTTCAGCTTTACAATTTTTTTTAAAAAACATGTGATAACCCCAGTGATAAATACGAACTTTTTTGCGCAAACAATTCAACATTTTCCCCGTTGTTATTGGGTCCACGGGCTGAACCTTCATTCTTGTGCGATACAGATACGTTCCAATCTTTTGCAAATTCATAACCTAAAGCTTGCGCAAAATAGAATGCATCTTTTGAATAACCATTGTAAGTCCAAGAGCGCGTGTAATCATTCACAAGTTCTAGGGAAAAATTTTCGGTAAAATTATAAACCACCGCAAATCTATTTCTGATGGAGTACTCTGCGTTGGCCGAAAAATCTCTTTTCAATTCGTATTGATGAAAATTTTTGTTGATGTAAACTCTGTTCAATATAGCCAAACCTTTTACAGCTTCTGAAGGGTACAGAACACTTGGTCTTAACGTAACTGATCCTTGATAAGATTCATCATCTCTGATTTTTTCATCGGTAGGAAGCGACACTGATACTTCCGGCATAAATGCAATTTCTTTTGAAAGATCAATTTTTGTCGGTGACAAGATAATGACTGAGTTTGTAACGCCGGTTCTTTTTTCGCTGTCGTAGTTTTGGACCAAGTCGATTCTACCTTCTAGAAATGCAGTCTCAGACATGTTGTATTTAGGTTGAATGATCAGACTTGTAGACTCGTCTCTATCTGGGTTTGCTTTTGATTTTAAATCTGAAGCGTGCTCTAGAGTAAGCGTTAAAGCTAATTTTTTAGCTGATACTACAGGATCAATGTCTTCAATTTTTGCTTCACTCATTTGGGTCGCTGAAGTTTCCGTGGCTCTTGCTTCTGTTGTCGCTATGATCAAAAGGATTAAAAAAACTGGAATCAATAAATATTGATCCAGATCTAACTGACTGGAATTATTTTGCCTCGAATTTTGTTTTGGATTTTCCCTCTTCAAAGTTCCCCCCGAAACTCAGTATAAACTTTCCCCACTAAGGTCCTATACAAGAACCAGACCATGTGATTTTGATACCTCTTGAAAAGTAAGTTAAATATTTTAATTCATTAGGTAATATTGACAGGCTCACTAAACTAGCTCCCTTATAAAAATTAGGGTAACTCATATAAAATATACGTGAACTGGTGTCGCTTTAGGACCATGATCAGCCTAAACATGAGACTTAAGCATAAGAAATCCATTAAAAAATGCCACTTAGAAACCGATAGTTAATTGATGAACCAGGCTCTAATTAAACATTTTAAACTCTCCGAAGCAGATCTTGCCCAAATGCAGGCAGCTCTTCAACCTCACCAAACTCTGTTGGACGTACTCTTCGAGAAGAATTTGATAGATCCCGTAGCCTATTTAGCGTGGGCAAAAGAATATTACGCACTTCCTGTTTTAAAGATCGAATTTTTAAATAAAACAAATAACGTAGAAGCGCTTCTTGATCGTTATAAAAATGTTTTTCCAAAAAACGTAGTTCCTTTTCATGAGTTGGATGGAACTCTTTATGTGATGTGTTTGGAGCCAACACCTTTCGACGCTCCACAAGCCTTACAATATGTTTTAGCTCCCTATGATGTTCTTCAAAAGTACGTTACTAAAAATGAAACCAGCATCGTGAATCAAGAAGCTGTACAGATGCCAGAAGAAAAAGAAAATACAAATCCGCTTTTTAAAGATTTAGAAACTTCAAAAGGAAATTCACCATTAGACAGTTTTAGCTTCGAAAATATTTCTATCGGTGACGCAAAGCCTAATGATGAACCCCCTACTGGTGCAGAAGACAAAATTGAAATCTCCTTAGAAGAAAAAGCCGACATTCCTGCAGGACTCAACTTTCCACCATCACCGACTAATCTGGATGAAAGATTTGTGACTGATAAACCTATAGCCTCGGTAGATCTACAATCTTTCAAGTTCGAAGGTATTATGCCTGTACTAGAAGGACAGAAAGCTCCTGGGGAGGCCGCTGCAACTCCTCCTAAAATTACAATTATGACAGCCGATTCTTTAGTTGCAAAACATCCACCTAAAAATAAAACAGCTTCAACAATAACTCAACCACCGGTACCAACACCTGCTCAAAAACCTGCAATGCCGATGGGAGTGCCACCACCACCTTCCCAAGTTGTACCTATACACTCATCTGTGCCGGCCGCTTCTCCGGCCAGTACGGGACCACAGTTTGATGGAATTTTACATGCAATGAAAAAATATTTTGATCAAACTATGGTGCTCTTATGTACGAATGGAAATTTAGAACCTAAAGCTTGGGATGCAACTTGGACAAAAACCTCTAACGCACACCTCGCTATTGATGTTTCAACACCAAGTATTTTTAGAATAGTAAACGAAACTCAAAATCCTTATCATGGTCACGTGGTACCGAATCCCGTGAACGAAGCTTTCTTCAATAATTGGAACAAAGGTCAATTACCACAACACATTACAATTTGCCCCATCATTCATGAAAAGAAACTTTTTGGTATGGTCTTGGGAACGACAACAAAAGATGGTGCTAAAAAATACCAACTTCATCATATCCAAGAAATTGCCAACGACGCTTTCGCCATGCTCTCCACCGCAAAAGTGGCTTAGGACTGATGTTATTCAATTATTTAGGAGAAAGGCATCCTGCCCGCTGAGAGCGACTGCTCTCAGACTCTTGCTTCTGCCGGCTGTGAGAGGTGGGTTGGAAGTGTGCCATCCTTAAGAATGCCTGCTTTTGGCCATCGTGGCCATGAGTCTTAATAACTCATTGCGTTTTCTGATAATGATCTTGAAAGTTTTTATGCTATTTATTATATTGCCCCAAATGAGAGCGGCACAGACCAATTTTATCAAAAATCTCGGCCTATCCAATAAAAAATCTCATGGAGGTCTTACCAAAGGTAAAAGAAAAACAGCTCGTCCTATTTCTACTAAAAAATGGTCTCACTTGGTTTTAAAATCTAAGAAAGCTAAAGGTCCATTAAGCCTCTCTCATCCTAAAAACATGACACAAGTGAAATACATCCTGAGAAAACAAGCCTCAAAGCATGGAGTAGAGATCACAGAATACGTGAATATGGGAAATCATCTTCATTTAAAGGTAAAACCACATTCAAGAGTTGGATTCCAGAAGTTTCTAAAATCCACCACTGCCATGATTGCAAGAAAAGTAACGGGAGCTAGGAGGGGGTTTAAGTTTGGAAAGTTTTGGGATGGGTTAGCCTTCACCAGAGTGATTCAATCTAGCTATGAGTTACTCCAACTAAAAGGTTATTTTGAGGCTAATCGCTTAGAATCTAGAAAAAGATATCAAGAAAGACTTTCTTACTTAAATTCTTTTAATGCCTGGTTGAGATCTCTAAGACTTCAAACTTAGAGAAAACAAGAGAAAGGCATACTGCCTGCTGAGAGCGACTGCTCTCAGACTCTCGCTTCTGCCGGCCTTCGTGGCCGTCAGATATTATATAAAGAAATTCTTGTCTAATATTTCTGAACGAACTCTAGGAATTTTTTGCGGGTGACATCCGCTCCTCTTCCCCAGAAGGAATCGATGTGTGTGCCGTTTTCGATAGAAATAAATTCCTTAGGATCTTTCGCGTCTTTAAAAATTTCTTCACCAAATTTATAGCTGATGACTTGATCTTTGGTTCCATGAATGACCAAAAGTGGGATTGGAGAAATTTCTCCCACTCGATCCTCTGGTGCGTACTTATCACTGATCAGAACATATGATAGTGGTTGAAAAATCCAAGTTAACCAATGTTTACTTAAAATATCTCGACCAACACTTTGATAACTTTGAGCTGTCGAATCCACAATCATGGCCTTGATTGGAATTTCACCTTTAAGATCAATCACCGCTCTCATTGCAATTATTCCACCCAAACTTTGCGCGAAAACATACAGAGGGAGTTTTGGGTTTTTATTATAGATGTACCTGATGATTTCTTTTCCATCCGAGACCGTGTTTTGAGGTGAAGGCTCGCCGCTCGATTTTCCGTAACTGCGATAATCCCAAATGTAGTAATCATAACCTTCTTTTAAAACCCAGGAGAGTGAAACGTAATGTGAGGTGAGGTTTTGTGCATTCCCGTGAAAGAACACAAAAACGCCCTTGGGATTTTTTGCTTTGGACTTGAGGTACCAGCCATGAATCTTCACTCCTGGATCCACTTCCATTTCATTTTCTATCGGAACTAGACCTAATTGTGCCGGTTCGTAATGAACAACTTTTGTCGGATAATACAAAAGGCTACTGCATCCCGTAAGCAGAGATGAGCCAAGTAAGACTAAAAATAAGAAAATTGGTTTTAGGTTTTTCATTTGCGCTCAATTGTATGAAGATTTGCAGACATTCGCCTACAAAAAATTCTACCTGCACCTAAATTCAGCATTAAATTCAGCCCAGGACTCGAATCTTTGCGTGTTATGTCATAGACCTCAATTACATTTGTTTTCTCTCGTAAACCCTCTAGAATATTAAAAACCCAACTACGCTTAAAAATATGTGTTTACTAAATAATTTTTTAAGCACACACGAAGGATTACAATGAGAAAATTACTTATCGCTATCGCTTTCTTATCATTCGGTTCTGCACATGCTGCAGGATACGGTGTTGCTGGATGCGGACTTGGTTCAATCGTTTTCAAAGACGAAAAAGGACCTGTTCAAATCATCGCTGCTACATTGAACGGAACTGGAGTTCAAACTTTCGGTATCACTACTGGAACTTCGAACTGCAATGACGGTGCTAACCTTATCAAGGCTTACATCGAAACAAATCACGAAGCTATCAAGACAGCTGCAGCACGCGGTCAAGGTGAAGCTCTTGTAGGGCTAGCAAAAGTTTACAACTGCAAAAACACAGAAGCTTTGTCTAGCGCTTTAAGAACTAACTACAATAACGTATTTAATTCTAGCAGCGCTACACAAACTCAATCTGGAATTGAATCTGTAATCAGAATGAATCCAGAATTGAATACTTCTTGCGGCAATTTATCTTAATTTAGAATTTAGATTTTTTTACTACTAATCGCCATAGCGATTAGTGAGACTGACGGGTTTTAAGCCAATCTTTTTTGCCTAACATGGTGCTAAAGATTGGCTTTTTTATTTTTTGTGACTACAGTTTTAATTCCATGAAATTTTATCTTTTCATTCTACTATCTCTCTTCGTTGGAGCTTCAACTTTAGGCTCTAACGCTCTAGCCTCACCTCTTGATGATGCTAATATGAAAACTCTAGCCCACAGCAAAGAGTGGCTTAGATTTCTTAATTATAAAAAAGGATTGTTTGGCTATAAGTCAGAAGCTGACGGGAAGAATTTCTTTTTAACTGCCAAAGGGAAAACAAATCCCAAAGATGAATTGAAAGCTTTGGCTTTTGAATTGATGTCTCAAAAAGCGGTTACTAACGATCACGCTAGATGCCGCTTCCCCGCTAGATCCCAATTCTTATCTGAGAAGCTTGGGATACCTCTCGCCAAAGAAGATGTTTGTACTGAATATCAGAAATTCAAAAAAAGTTTAGATGCAGAGAGCGTTTCTTTAGTTTTCTCAGCCTACTACATCAATAATCCCTCTTCTGTCTTCGGGCATACCTTCTTGAGAGTGAATAAACATAAAGAAAAGAATAATTTTCAAAATACCGAGCTCTTAGATCTCGGAGTTAACTTTGCAGCTAACCCTTGGACAAAAAATCCCATCGTTTACACTTTTGGTGGAATCGTGGGAATGTTCCCTGGAATTTATTCTACAATGCCTTACTACTATAAAGTGAGAGAGTATAACGACTTTGAATCGAGAGATCTCTGGTCTTACAAATTGGATTTTACAAATGAAGAAATCGAAAGATTAGTCAGGCATTTGTGGGAATTAGGACAAACGGATTACGATTACTTTTTCTTTACCGAGAATTGCTCTTACCATATCTTTACAGCTCTCGAAGCTGCAGCTCCCCGTTTTAATTTAACCGATGGACTTCCTTACTGGGTGATTCCTTCCGACACGGTTCTTATTACGGCAAAGGAAAAAGG
>JANMFM010000129.1:0-12443 GCA_031374125.1 Bdellovibrionales bacterium | reverse complement strand
CAGTACGGAAAACTAGGGGGTACCTTTTATATGATTTGGTCGTTCATTGGGGTTACGAAAATTTCTGGATTGAATTCGGATCTAAGAATTTCTTCGATGGCTTGCAACGTTCCGGTGGTTGAAGATGGACATGTGCCACATGCGCCTTCGTACTTTACAAAAAGTTCTTTGCCTTCGAGTTTTAGAATTTCGATATTTCCGCCATCACTCTGTAGACCTGGCCTAACTGTGCGATCCAAGATCTCTTCAATTTTCTGAATATCAGGAGGAAGGTTTTCTCTGGACTTTTTCTTTTCTTTATCCAAATTGATATCTGGATTGTGAATAGGCATCCTCGTATGGAGAACAGATTTAACCATCTGAGAGAGTGTATCCCACTCATCTTCGGATTGCGTAATGGTGATCATATTTTCAAAGAAATAGACTTGCACTACGTCTGGCAGAGCTAAAAGATCCCTCGCCAGCGTGATATCACCACACTGCTCTGGTGTACTAAAAGTTGCTCTCCCCTCGTTCATTACATTTTTATTCAAAATGAATTTTAATGATTTTGGGTTTGGCGTTTGTTGTGGGTATATTTGTATATCTGACACCTTAAGAGACCTCCGGATCAACCTTTTAAAATTTGAATTACTTTATTAAGTGATTTAACAAAAGAATCAATTTCTTCTTTTGTATTGTAAATCGAAAACGAAATTCTAATCGTTCCAGGCACTTTTAAACTTCTCATAAGTGGTTGGGTACAGTGATGACCACAGCGAACGGCAATTCCCTCTTGATCGAGTAAGCTACCCACGTCAGTGTGATGCAATCCCTCAACCACAAAAGATATGATCGGACCTTTTTTATTAAAATTAGAAAATACTTTTACTCCCGGTACATCTTTTAGAAGTTTATGCGCATAGGTTGTCAACTCTTGCTCATAAGCAAAAATATCTCTCATCAAAAATTCAGAAATATAATCTATGGCAGCCCCCAAGCCAATGACACCAGCAATATTCGGAGTACCAGCTTCAAATCTAAAAGGAGCTTTAAGAAAAGTAGTTTTCTCAATTCGAACCTCATCAATCATTCCACCTCCGCCGTCAATAGGTGGCATCATATCTAGATATCTGGCCTTTCCATAAAGCACACCCATACCTGTCGGACCAAATATTTTATGGGCCGAGAAAACATAGAAGTCACAATCAAGATCTTGCATGCTGACAGCTTGATGAGCTACCGCCTGGGCTCCATCAACAACAACCACAGAATTATTTTTGTGCGCAAGTTCCGTAAGCTCTTTAACCGGGAAAATAATCCCTAAGGAGTTTGAAACATGGGCAAAAGAAACGATTTTTACTTTTGGAGTCAGTTTCTTTTTAAAATCTTCTAAATCCACACCCGTTTTTTCATCAACCTTAAATGAAATGACCTTAGCCCCAATTTCTTCAGCTAGTAACTGCCATGGAACTATATTCGAATGGTGTTCAATTTCTGAAATAAGAATTTCATCTCCAGATTTACAAAATATTTTTCCAAAAGATTTCGCCACTAAATTTATTGAATCCGTAGTACCCTTAGTAAAAACAATCTCTGACTCATCTTTGGCATCTAAGAATTTTTGAATTTTTCTTCTAGAGGCTTCAAAATTATCCGTCGCCTGATCACTTAAAAAATGAAGCCCTCGATGAACATTCGAAGCTTCCATGAGATAATGATTATAAATTCTTTCGGCAACGACCTTGGGCTTTAAAGTTGTAGCTGCATTATCAAAATAAATTAAAGGCTTTCCATAAATTTTTTGTTCAAGTATAGGAAAATCTGCTCTTACTTTATCAATATTTTTCATAAATTTTAGGTCATTCATAATCTTTAGATTTTTCATAAGTAGTCTCTCAAGTAGTTTTTAATCCAAGGACTTTTTAAGCCTTCTAAAAGATCTAAAGCAAATCCTGCACACAGCATATCTAAGGCTTTTTCCGGAGAAATCGAGCGGCTTTCTAAATAGAATTTTTCATCAGGATTCAGCTGTCCGATAGCTGCTCCGTGAGTGGCTTTCACATCGTCCGCAAAAACATCCAGCTGTGGCTTTGTATCCACATGACACTTTTGACCCAAAATTAAATTTCTATTCACTTGATCGCTATCTGTTTTTTGTGCTTCTTTTTCAATGCGGATATTACCCTGAAAAACATAATGAGATTGATCTCTCAAAATAGATTTAAAGGCTTGTCTGCTCGTACTGCCCGGAGCCTTATGATGGACTTTAATAAAATTATCCATGTTCGCATCTTTTTCTAAAATCGCTACTCCTCTAAGATCGGTATTTGCGCCTTCGCCATTCACCGCCACCTCTAAGTTTTGCCTTAGCAACTGAGATCCTTTGCTTAACTGTATCAACTGACAAGAGCTTGAATTAGCCTGCTCAATAAAGGTGTTATCAATATGTGAAGAAACAAAGCTTTCATCGTAGTGCTTAAGCGCCCTGAGAGAGGCCCTCTCTCCCACGGAAATCTGCAGAGAAGAGTTCAAAAGATATTCTGATGTAATAATAGAATATAATTCTACCAATTGCAGAGAAGACTCTTTCTTCATCTCTATATATACCCGAGGGTTAACGAAATTTGCACCCTGCTCGACATTGTATTTGATTACAATCGGTTCCTTCACCTCAACTCGCTCAGGAATTGAAATGAATAAACCATTCTCATAAAAAGCTGAATTCAATGCCATGAATGAATCTTTTGAATCTAAAATTTTAATTTTCTTCTGTGACAAAGCCTCAGCATAAGTAGCCACCTCGAGCTTGTACATAGAAAGACCTTGTTTGATCGCTTCGATATCAAAGTATCCATTCATGCAATTGATCGTGATTTCATTATCTGTTTTATGTGCTGATGATTTTGTTTCCGCAGGAATAGCATAAGGCTTTGCCAAAAGTGGCTTAAGAGAAGTGTATTTCCATGCTTCGTCCGATTTGGTCGGCAAGCCTAATTGTTCAAAGCGAGCAAAGGACCTCTTGCGATCCCCTGCGGGGTCGCTTAATTTTGTATTCTCAAATAAATTTTTAAATAATTCTATATTGTTCATTAAAATTAATTTACCTGTTCTTCAATCAACCAATCATAGCCTTCTTTTTCTAATTTCAAAGCCAGACTCTTGTCGCCAGATTTAATAATCTTTCCTTTGTAGAGAACATGCACAAAGTCCGGAATGATGTAATCTAAAAGCCTTTGATAGTGCGTAATCAAAACTACCGCATTCTGCTCGTTCCTAAATTTATTTACGCCATTAGAAACAATCTTTAAGGCATCGATATCAAGGCCCGAATCTGTTTCATCCAATAGCGCAAGCCTTGGGTTCAGAACTAACAACTGTAAGATTTCATTCTTCTTTTTCTCTCCACCTGAAAACCCCTCGTTCACTGAGCGATCTAGGAAAGCAGGATTCATTTCTACAATCTCACATTTTTTTTCTACAAATTTTCTAAACGGCTCTTCACGCATCTCCTCAACTCCTTGATGCTTACAGATTTCATTGAATGATGTATGTAGAAGATGAAAGTTTGTTACTCCAGGAACTTCAATTGGGTATTGGAATGCCAAAAAAATACCCTCTCTTGCTCTTTCAAAAGCTTCAAGATCGTCTAAGTTCTTTTTTTTGAAATTCACTTCATACTGAACTTCCCCCTCGGTGATATCATAATCAGGATGACCAGCGATGATCTTGGCCAATGTGCTTTTTCCTGAGCCATTAGGACCCATGATCGCATGCACTTCGCCCGGATTCACTTTCAAGTTCAGCCCTTTGAGGATTTCGTTATTTTCAATTTTTGCTTTTAAATTTTTTATTTCTAACATTCTTTACCTTTGTTTATTTTACCTATATTCAAATCCTATAACGCAAACCTTTGGAAAAGGTGCGGCTCACCTTTTAACCGACGCTATTTTCTAGCTTCATTTCAATTAACTTCACTGCTTCGACTGAGAACTCCAGAGGTAGCTGCTTAAATACATCTTTGCAAAATCCATTCACTAACATCGAAATTGATTTTTCCAAATCCAGTCCTCTACTTTGAAGATATAATAATTGATCCGCGCTTATCTTTGATGTTGAAGCCTCGTGCTCCAGCGTTGCCGTTTTATTGTGAACTTCAATATATGGGAACGTATGCGCTCCACAATTGTTTTCCACCAACATAGAATCACATTGGGAGTAATTTCTTGCGTTTTCTGCCGAGGGCATAATCTTGACCAAGCCTCGATACACATTGCTGGATTGGTCTGCCGAAATTCCTTTAGAGATAATTGTACTCTTAGTGTTCTTTCCAATATGAATCATCTTGGTTCCTGTATCGGCCTGCATCTTTCCGTTAGTTAAAGCCACAGAATAAAATGCACCCGTAGAACTATCTCCCTTAAGAATACAGCTGGGATACTTCCAAGTGATCGCAGATCCCGCCTCTACTTGCGTCCATGAAATCTTTGAATTTACACCTTGGCAAATTCCACGCTTCGTAACGAAGTTGTAGACTCCGCCCTTTCCATCTTTGTCGCCTGTGTACCAGTTTTGAACTGTAGAATATTTAATTTCTGCATTATCAAGGGTGATCAATTCCACAACTGCCGCGTGAAGCTGGTTAGAATCAAATTGAGGAGCAGTACATCCTTCAAGGTAATTCACGTAACTGCCTTCGTCTGCAATGATCAGTGTTCGCTCAAATTGACCCGTCTCTTTATTATTAATTCTAAAATATGTAGAGAGATCGAGCGGACATCGAACACCTTTGGGAATATAAACAAAAGATCCATCTGTGAAAACAGCAGCATTAAGAGCGGCATAATAGTTATCAGTGAATGGAACTACTTTTCCAAAATATTTTTCTACAAGCTCAGGGTATTTTTGCAAAGCCTCCGAGATCGAGCAGAAGACCACTCCCACTTTTTCCAGCTCTTCTTTGTGTGTCGTGCCTACAGATACCGAATCAAAAACTGCATCTACTGCTACACCAGAAATTCTTTTTTGTTCCGAAAGTGGAATTCCTAATTTCTCAAATGTCTTTAGTAACTCTGGATCAATTTGATCTAGAGACTGCACGCCTTCTTTCTTCTTTGGTGCTGAATAGTATCTAATATTTTGAAAATCGATTGCCGGATACTCAACATGCGCCCAAGTTGGCTCCTTCATCGTGAGCCAATACCTATAAGCCTTCAAACGATAATCCAACATGAACTGCGGTTCATTTTTTCTTTTCCAGATTTGACGAATGACTTCTTCGTTCAAACCTTTAGGGAGTTCGTCCACCTCAATGTCTGTGACAAAACCATATTTATAGTCATTTTTTGCCGTATACTTTTTTTCCAATTTTTTATCCAATTTTAAATCCTTTGAGCTTCAACATTGCTTGTCTCTTCAAGCTTCGATTCGAACTTCACGAGTGACGGATTGATAATTAAGTCAGAAATTTTAATTGTTTGATAAAAGTCATTGATCTTGTCATTCAAGATCGCAACAGGAGAGATGATGTTGCATGACTTTGCCATTTCGCAAGCATCGTTATCGTGGATGCATTTCACCAACGCAAGAGGCCCCTCAATCACTTCGATCAACTCATGAAAAGTAATGTCTTCGAGATTTTTCAGAAGATGATAACCGCCTTGGACACCTTGGATGGACTTTACAATTCCTGCTTGATTCAAAGTTTGTAGAACTCTCGAGACCACATCAAACGGAGCTCCATACACGTTGCTAATTTCTTTTGCAGATGTGAGATCGCCGCTATTCTTCTGACTTAAAGCTTTCAGAGAAATCAGGGCGTATTCTATTTTTCTACTTAGCTTAACCATTGGATTTTTCTCCAGATCTTGAGGCTTTGACCATTGATTTCCAATGGGTTCTCAATTCATTTTCAATTCGAAGATGTGCCTTGTTTTACAGAATGTTTTTATATAAGTCAATTTTAGTCTTATATATATTTTTATATCTAAATACCTATAATTATTTGATTTTTTATCCTTTGACTTAAAGCACTCCCATAACTAACTATCATGTTTAGTCCGTTAATACCGTGTTTTACTTAAAAGGGGGCTTTTTTGAAAAAATTCATTCTAACTGTTGTATGCGTTTTAATAATTTCCATCTGCGCCTGGGGTTTGCTTTTTATGTACGGACAAACGAAAGTTTTTTCTCCAAAAGAAACCAAGTTTTTTACTCCTGAGATTGAAGTCATCGCACATCGTGGGGGCGCTATCGAGTCTCCAGAAAACACACTGTTTGCTTTTGAAAATGCTGTGACGATTTCACCCAAAGTTATTTTGGAACTAGATATTCATTACACAAAAGATCAACAAATCGTAATTCATCATGATGAACTATTAGACAGAACAACGAATGGCACTGGCCTCCTCAAAAACCAAACCCTCGAAGAATTAAGAAAACTCGACGCAGCTTACAACTTTAAAGACGAAAATGGACAGCTCTCCATGAGAGGGAAAAATATCAAAATCCCAACGATCATTGAACTATTTGATAAATATCCAGACACAAGAATGATCATTGAAATTAAGCCAAACGAAAGAGAACTTGCAAAAGATCTCTACGCTCTTATTAAAAAGTATAACCGATTAGATAAAACAATCATCGGCAGTGAACACTCTAGAGTGGTTCAGTATTTAAGAACGTTGGATGAAAATATACTCACGACTGCAGCAGAAGATGAGGTTTTAAGAACTCTTATGCTTCTCAATATCCATCTGCAAAGTTTTGATGCAATGAAAGCCGATGCCTATTGCATTCCAGAATCGGCATCTGGAATTCAAGTGCTCTCGCCTGGCTTGTTAGAAGAAATTAACAGAAGATACAAAAAAGCTTACATTTGGACCATCAACGACACAGAAGATATGAAACGTCTTATCAAAGAAAAGGTCCACGGAATTATAACGGATCGTCCCAAAGCTTTAAGCACACTACTTATTCCGCTAAACTAATTTTTCTATAGGAGATCCAAAAAATGAATTCTACTGTTAATACAGGCGCATGGCACGCAATCATCTCTGCTAGCATCGTCGTACAACTTACGCTTCTACTACTTATCATTATGTCGGTAGTCTGCTGGGCAATTATTTTTCAAAAGAAAAAGCAATTCTCAGAATTAGAGAGAGCCGACGACGAGTTCCTAGATGTTTTCTGGAAAGCAAATTCTTTGGATGAAGTTTATGACGATATTGAAAAATACGGTGCAAGCCCCGTTGCTCAATCATTCAAAGCAGGATTCAAAGAACTTCAAAGATTAGCAGATTCAGATCTAGCACAAAAAATTCCAGGCGGCGAGGCTACCCCAAAATTGGCGGGCCTTGATAATATTTCTAGAGCACTGAGAAAAAGTTCTGATTTAGAAATTTCAAGTTTTGAAAGTAGACTCAGTATGCTTGCAACGACAGGAAGCACGGGCCCTTTCATTGGCCTCTTCGGAACAGTTTGGGGTATCATGGGATCTTTTCAAAAAATCGGCGCAACAGGAATGGCGAACCTCGCAGTGGTTGCTCCTGGTATTTCTGAAGCCTTGATCGCAACCGCGATTGGTTTGGCAACAGCAATTCCTGCGGTTGTGGCTTACAATCACTTTTTAACTAAAATTAAAAAACGTGAATTGGAACTTTCTAACTTCAATTCTGATTTCTTGAATATCGTGAAGAGAAACTTTTTTAAAGATCATCACTAAGAGGAAAAAACCAATGTCATTTGCACAATCCGACGGTGGAGAAAAAAAATCAAGAGTTGCCTTAAGTGAAATCAACGTTACGCCCCTCGTGGACGTGATGCTGGTTCTCTTGATCATCTTTATGGTGACCGCACCGATGATGCAGCAGGGATTTGAGGTGGACCTACCCGAGGCCTCCGCTGCTGGCGTAAGCGTGAGTGAAGATCCATTACTTCTTGTGATTCAAAAGAACAGAAAAATTTATTTAGGTTCAGCGCAAATTCAAATGGATAATTTGAGCCAAAAAATTTCTGCCATTATGGAAACTAGAAAAAATAAGCAGGTGAACATTCAAGCTGACAAGACTGTAGACTACGGCGTTGTTGCTGAAGCTATGGGAGAATTAAAATTTGCTGGCATTAACAGTATTGGTCTTATTACTCTTCCAAAAAGTGAGTAACTATGATTGAGAAATATCAAAATTTAGAGCCAGACATTAAGAAAATGGTTTTTATGTCGATTGCATTTCATGCAGCGATTTTTTTGGTATTCACTGTGAAGACTGCATTTTTTCCTTCAGACATTCCAAAGTACGAGCCTGCCATTCGCGTGGATCTCGTTGGCCTGCCAGATAAAAGAAATCCTGATAAACCTGTGACAGCACCCGCTCCGACGCCAGAACCTGTAAAGGAAGAACAAAAAAAACCAGAAGAAAAGACTCCCCAAAAAGAGCCCGAGAAAAAAGCGGCGACACCAACAAAGACTTCAACAACTTCACAGAACGCAGCTCTCAACAAGCTCAAAAGTCTATCCGCTATAGAAAAATTAAAAGCCATGAAAGAAGATAAACCCGCAGTCGAAACAAAACCTCAAGCTGAAGTGATCAAAGGAAACACGCTCTCCGTAGGAACAGCTCTCAAAGGGTTAAATAAATTGGAGTTTGATCAATATATCGGATCTTTGGATGCACACGTCAAAAATTATTGGTCACTACCCGAGTGGATGTTGACTCAAGGTTTAAAAGCCGAAGTATCAATAAAAATAGACAAATCAGGTCAAATTATTGAAAGAAAATTAACAAAAAAATCTGGAAACTCAGAATTCGATGAGCGCGTTATGGCTGCTCTCGAAAAATCTAATCCTTTCCCTGCACCACCCGAAAAGTTCGTCGATCTCGTAGGAATTCAGGGCATTACATTTGCTTTCCCAGAGTAAATTGAATAGAATTTTATCAAAGCTCGATCAACAGGGGACATCCATGAAATTATTTACTCGATTTGTTGTTTTATTTTTATTTTTTGCAACGGTACAAGTTCATGCTCAAGAAAACAACCAGACTATCTACATTAAAGTTGGTGATGCAAAAGTAAGAAAGAGTTTAATGGCTCTTCCTCCTTTTCAATTTCAAGGAACTCCTGCTACAAATCCAAATTTTAGATCCATCGGGCAAGAACTTTACAATGTATTCTATAACGATCTAGATGTGAGCGCTTACTTTCAATTCATTAACCAAAAAGCATTTTTGGAAGACACCCAAAAAGTAGGACTAAAACCAGCCCCAGGTGATCCGAATGGATTTAACTTTGAAAATTGGAATAAAATTGGAGCGGAGTTTTTGGTTCGCTCTGCCTACAGAATTCAAGGTAAAGAACTCTTTTTAGAAACTTATGTCTACCATGTTACTCAAGTGAAAGTTATTTTAGCAAAAACTTACAAGGCTACCACTAATGATGCGCGTCTGATTGCACATACATTTGCTAACGATTTGATTTTTGCTCTCACAGGGAAGAAGGGATACTTCACCTCTAAAATTGTAGTTTCTACGGATCGCGGTGGTGGAAAATCTAAAGAAGTTTATGTAATGGACTGGGACAGTGCCGATGCTCAGAGAATTACTTTCACCAGAAATATTTCTATCTCTCCAAACTGGTCACCGGATGGAAATACGATTGTTTATACAACATACACTTACCATAAAAATGCGAAGCTTGTGAATACAGACTTGCTAAGTTACGACCTAAAAACTAAAAAGCGCTTCTTGCTTTCTTGGAAACAAGGGATCAACTCTGGAGCATCGTTTTCTCCAGATGGAAAATATGTTTATCTAACAAATTCAAATAACGACAATCATGATATTTTCAGAATTGATTCTGATGGGAAAAACAGAGTCCAAATCACAAAGAGCAGGCTCGGACAACTGAACGTTGAACCTTCTGTCAGTCCGGATGGGACAAAGGTTGCTTATTCTTCTGATCGCGATGGAAAACCCATGGTCTACACTATGAATGCCGATGGCAGCAATGTGAAGAGAGTTACATTTGCAGGAAACTACAACTCTTCCCCTTCTTGGTCGCCAGATGGGAAGAAAATCGTATTCTCTGGCCAAGACGGAAAGCATTTTGATATTTTCATAATGAATGCAGACGGAACAGGTCTCGAGAGATTAACGTCTGCAAACAAGAAAGACGGAAGACCCGCTACAAATGAATTTCCAAATTTCTCTCCTGATGGAAGACAAGTGATGTTTGTAAGCAATCGCACGGGCAATAACCAGATCTTTGTGATCAATGTCGATGGGACAAATGAGAGACGACTCACTTTTGACCAATACAACTACTACTCGCCTAAGTGGTTATGGAAAAATTAATCTAAATTTAAATTGCGAGAATCATCTCGCGAAACCTTACTGAGAACCTTGGGTTTTCAGTGTGACCGGAGGAGTATATTTATGTTAAAAGGACTTTCAAAAATCGCTATGATTTACGCAAGCGCGGCAGTTCTGCTCGGAGTGACTGCAATTGCTCAATCTAGTAAAATAGAAGAAAAAGCAAAAACTGCTGAGGCCACAAAGCCCGCAGAGAAAAAAGGAGATAATAAAATGTCTGAAGTGTACGCAGTATTTGATACAAGCATGGGAAAATTTAAAGCAAAACTTTTTGCTGATAAGGCTCCGGAAACAGTAAAAAACTTTACTGATCTTGCTGAAGGTAAAAGTGACAAAGTAGATTCTAAATACAAAGGTAAGAAATTTTTCGACAATACAAAATTCCACAGAGTTATCCCCTCATCATGATCCAAGGAGGAGATCCACTCGGAAATGGAACTGGCGGGCCTGGCTACACATTTAAAGATGAATTTGCTCCAGGATTGAAGCACGATAAAGTTGGACTTCTTTCAATGGCAAACCGTGGTCCAGGAACCAATGGCAGCCAATTCTTTGTGACCGTTGAGAAGACTCCATGGTTAGACGGAAAACATGCGATTTTTGGTGAGGTTGTAGAAGGCTACGACATAGTTGAAAAGATTTCTAAAGCTCCAAAAGATTCAGGAGACAAGCCAACTACAGATATCGTTGTTAAGTCTGTAACAATAGAGAGAAAATAATCTAGATAGTAGTAATCAAAATTTCGATTCGGCGGTTCTTCGCGCGATTTTCCGCTGAATCATTCTTCACCAAAGGCTTCTGATCTGCATACGAAGCTACCGATAACAAATCACCTGGAACTTTATGTCTTTTAATGAGGTATCTTACAATGGTGGAGGCTCTAGTTGCCGCCAATTCCCAGTTGCTCGGGAATGCATCGCTTGCAATGACCTCGTCATCTGTATGACCCTCTACGATCATCCTACGTTCAGCCAATTTTAAAATATCTCCCACTTTATCGAGTCTCTTAAGCGCATCCGGAAGAATTTTTGCGGAACCCGCCGGAAAAAGTTGAGCTGCGGTAAGCGCGATTCTCACACCGTGCTCGTCATCATAAATATCTAATCCAGCTTCTTTGATTTGCTCTTCTGTCATTTTGCTATAGATCAATTGCCAGAGAGCGTCTCTCAATTCTTTTCTTGAAGCTTTCGGATCTTGGAAAACTTTTATTGGCACATCAATTGGAGATCCATCTTTCATATGGGATGGAAATGGATCACTGAGAATTCCATCTCTTGATCCACTAGATGAGAACATTCCCATGGCCTGCTTAAATGACTTTTCAAACTTCGCCTGCTTTTCGTTGTCAGATTGCGAAGTCGCATACATCACCACAAAGAATGCAAAAAGAAGTGTAATAAAATCCGCATAGGAAATTAACCAGCGCTCGTTATTTTCTTGTTCGTCTTTTCTTTTTCTTCTGGCCGCCATTATTTCTTCTCTATTTCTTCAGTCAAGAAGGGTCTCAATTGTTCCTCAATAATGTAAGGGTTGTATCCGCTCACCACGCTGAGCGCTCCCGTAAGAATCATTTCTTTTAATTTCACTTCTTCTTGGACAATTCTTTTTAGCTTATTGGCAATGGGAATAAAAAGCAAATTGGCCGATCCAACTCCATATAACGTTGCAACGAAGGCCACCGCAATACCTGCACCCAATTTAGATGTATCAGTCAAATTCCCCATAACGTGAATTAAACCCAGCACGGCTCCGATGATCCCAATGGTTGGCGCAAATCCACCCGCGTCCATAAATAGTTTCGCACCGGACAATTGTTTTTCTTCTTCTTGTTTAATTTCATCTAAGAATACTTTTTTAATGACTTTGGGATCTACACCGTCGACCACAAATCTAAATACCGAAGACATAAAAGGATGACTAAAAGAGTCTAATCTTTTTTCGATTTGCAGAATAGATTCTTTTCTAGCAAGAACGGCACACTGATTAATTTCTCCATAAATTTTTCCCGGTAATTTTTCGTATGAATCATTAAATAATTTTTTAAATAGAGAGGTTGCAAGCTTTAGATCTTGCTTTGTACTTCCCACCAAAACTGCT
>JANMFM010000112.1:0-2522 GCA_031374125.1 Bdellovibrionales bacterium | reverse complement strand
CTACCGAAAGCAAATATCCTGCTTGATCCTAACTCTCTCAACACATGGGATTCGTTTGTTTATATCAAAAACAATTTTTCAAAAACTCATTTGTTGGTAGTAACCAACGAATTTCATCAAAGGAGAGCAATCTTCTTTGCTAAGATCCATAAACTAACAGCCAAAAGCTATGGAAAAGACCTGAACTTTTCAAACAACTGGTATCTTTTTGTAAGAGAGAGACTAGCCAGGTTGTTGATATATAAACACTTGGTATTCACACTTATTTTTTCCAAATTGTCTTAGGGGTCATTTTCTGATCTTTGCAGCTCTTTAAAAAATCATTCACCAATGTCTGATAAGGGACATGAGTCTGTTCGCTGAGTTTTTTAAAGTAATCGATCACATCAGCGTCAAGCCGAATAGTGACACTTTTCTTGAGTTTTTCAATATACGGATTGTCGACCAACTTCATTTTTTTTAAATCATACTCTTTACGCATAAAACTATCTCCTATAAGTTTTCAAAATCACGTTTTTCTTTTTTAGTTGCTTTACGAGCACTAATAATTCGAATCGTGCTGTCGTTCTCTTTATAAATGTGAACAACAAATAATAAATTATTCTTCTGGCTATGACCGATTAGAATGAATCGATCTTCGAGGTCGGAGTTATCAGAGTCATGTCCTAGCTTAGCAAATGGGTCATAGAAGACTGTTTTCGCCTCTTCGAACGAGACCCCATGTTTTTCGAGATTTATCTTAGCTTTTTCGGTATCCCACTTAAAGTCCATTATTTAATTGTACATACAAAGTATTTACGTGTAAAGATAGATAAAGAACATTTCAATTTTATATTTTATCTTACTGATATTACTGTGTAATTGTAGGATTTCATTTTGAGATAAATGGTGCGCCCGCCCTGACTCGAACAGGGGACCCTGTGGATGTCGACCACATACTCTAACCAACTGAGCTACGAGCGCACTAGGATAAAGTTTTAGATGATTCTGGATGGATTGACAAATATTTTTCGCTATATAGAATGTCTCAGATGAAACTAATTGGGTTATTTGCACTTTTATTACTCTTTTCTTCATGTGCTGCGAAAAATATCGCAGTTCAAGGATTGCCTAGTGCCGAACAAAACACAAAAAGCAAAGAAGCAACTGTTTTGGTTATGACGGAAAGAGTTTTCAATTTTGCTCCTAATTCTTCAGAGTTGGATGCAGAAGACAAAAAATCCTTCCAAACAATTATTTCAGACATTCTAAAAAACCAAAAGAAATACCGTCGTATAGAAATCATCGGTCATAGTGATCAGACTGGCACAGAAAACGATAATTTAGATATTTCAAAGGAACGTGCCTTGGCTATTCTAGAGGCTATGAAGGATTCAGGGATTGACCGTAAGAAGATTAGAACATCATGGCTCGCTGGAACTGAACCTGTGGAAGAAGCTAAAGAATCCTATGTGAATCGCAGAGTAGAAATTCGACTTTTTGGATCAAAAAATAATTTTTAATAAAAAAAGACCTTCTGCAGACAACTCATTCACGTTTGCAGAAGGTCTTGAATTTTGATCTGTACCCCTAATCATAGTTTTAAATCCCTGAAATCTAAAACTACTACCCCCTTAAACACCACTCTCTTAAGCCCCGCGATTGATGATCGTTTCCGATCTTTGCACCTAACAATGTGCACCTGCACCTAACCAACCAATTTTCACCAACCAATGTTCCGACCCCTCGGAACACTTATGTTTTATGAAGAAATTCACACAAATACAAATCGAAAGATTTTATTTTTACCATAAGAAATTATTTGTTTACGAACGGTTCTTTTGGGCTCAGGCGACCTGTATTCGATTTGGACAAATACGATATATGTTTTTTTAATACTATGTTGTAAATATTCAAAAAATATTTATTTTAAAAGAGCATCAAGCTTTCCCAATTTGTCTAGAGCATTCATGTCATCAAATCCACCGATCAAATTGTCATTGATAAAAATTTGAGGAAGAGTTTTCAATCCTGTTTTCTCGACTAATTTTTTTAATTCTTCTGCGTTTCCATCAATATTTCTCTCTTCAAATTTCGCACCTTTTCTATTTAAAAGATTTTTTGCACGATCGCAGTAAGGACAAAAGTTTTTTGAGTATACAATGATATTTGCCATTTCTTATTTTAGTAGTTGCTGTAGCGACTACTGTCTCCTTTGGTTTTTCTCTATGATAGCATCTTTACTATGTACTCGAAATCTTTTTTGTCAACTGGGTTAATGGACAGGCGAGAGCCCTTTTGAATAACAATCATGTTCTTCAAGTTCTTCTCATTTTTGATTTCACTCAGAGAAAATAGGTTTTTAAATTTTTTTTTGAATTTCACTTCTACGCAGTACCAGATGGGCTTTTCTTTGGTGGCTTTGGGATCAAAGTACTCACTTTTTTTGTCAAATTGAAGAGGATCGGGTAGAGGAAGTTTTGATACCTCCGCAATCCCTGCGATGCCTGGGGGTTCGGCATTTGAATGGTAAAAGAGTACTT
>JANMFM010000096.1:0-3374 GCA_031374125.1 Bdellovibrionales bacterium | reverse complement strand
TTCCGGATGAGACTTATAAAGGTCAATTACTTTCAAAATCAAATCATCGAAATCGACAACTCCTAGCAATTCTTTTTTTCTTAGATATTTAGGAAGCAACCACTCCGTTGTAATATCGTAATCTTGATCTGTCTTAGATTCTTTTTGATTTACTTCTCTCCAACGAGACATTTGTGCGATCAAAAGATCTGGATCGAATTTATCTTTTTTGTAGAGATTGTAGTCTTTTAAAATTTCCCTGATAACTCCCGCTGAATCCTGCTGATCCATAATTCCAAAATGCTTCGGAAGATTAGCTTCTTTATGATAGGTCTTAAGCGTTCTCACACCAAAAGAATGAAAAGTCCCTGTATAGAGCTGCTTGTTCACTTTAGGAAAATTTTTACTGAGCTTAACTTCAACTCTATGCTTGAGTTCCCTGGCAGCCTTATTTGTAAAGGTAAGCACACACATATTCTCAGGTCTAGTAATACGTTCAGAAATCAATCTCCCTGTTCTTGCCACAAGCGTTGTGGTTTTACCGGATCCCGCACCAGCCAAAATCAACATGGGCCCAAAATCATGTGCCACAGCCTTTTGCTGTTCTTCATTGAGTCCATCGTACCAATTCATCGCTATTTTCCCATTTCAATTATTTTCGAGAAATACTTTTTACTTTTATTGCCTTTGGTACTGTTTTTGACACCTTAGGTTTTCTTTTGTAGAGACTAATAGGCTCACCAATTCTTTTGTTGAGAATTTCAACGCCAGAGAGATAAATTTTTTCTTTTTGGTCTTCTAATCGTTTTTGTAATTTCTTAAGTGCTTTTTCGTCTTTTGGATCTAAAGTGCCAATAGATTTATAATTGTTTAAAAAATTCTTTTCTGAAATCATTTTTTTATCTAAAATCTGCGGCCACATTTTTGAGTCCACCAAACAGCAATATGTTACGCTATTAGAATAATCGTGAAGCGGTGTGAAAGTCGTGATCAGTTGGAATTCTCCATAGCTCGGATGCAATTTCAAAGCAGGAGAATGCCATTGAGTCACGCCATACAATCTTTCAATATTTGCATACCAAAGACCAAAGGCCTTCGATAAAAAACCCAAAGACTTGTACTGTTCTTTTTTATCTAGAATAGAATTCACCGACGCTAAATTATGGGCCATCCAAGTTCCCGCTTGAACAGTTGGGATCACGATAAACAAAGAGATCGGTGTCCACTCTTCTAGTGGATTGACCCTTAATTTTCTTTTTAATTTTACAGGCAAAGATTCGGTTCTTGCCGCAAATCCTGCAATGATTCCAGGTAAAACTCCACAATCATAAAATACCCATGGTGGAGTTACCATTTGCTGTTTGCCAAAAGCAATCGCATCAAGATTCATGATCGCATGACCAAAATGCGATTCTTTCATCTTTAATGAATCCTTAATTAAAAAATTATTACTGAACCAAGGAAACTCATGAAGAGATCCTGGCTGAAGAATCCTGTTTTCTTGTCTAACAAAGACATAGGGTTTTATGTTCTTATCTGAGAGCCATTCGGGTTTTGGGATATTATCAAGCATCATCCACCAGAGCCAATCTTACCTTCTTGTGGTGCAATCATCTGTTCAGGTCTAACGGCCTCATCAAATTTCTTTTCATCCATAAGACCCAACTTCACAGCTTCTTCTTTGAGTGTAGTCCCATTTTTATAAGCTTCTTTTGCAATTTTCGCAGCATTGTCATAACCGATGTGAGGATTAAGAGCCGTCACAAGCATCAAAGAATTTTCCAAATGTTTTTTAATTTGCTTTGTATTGGCCTCAATTCCATCTAAACAGTTTGTTCTAAATGAGTTCACACCATCACTCAAAATACGAATTGAGTTTAAACAGTTGAATACAATAAGGGGTTTAAACACATTCAATTCAAGATGCCCCTGAAGCCCACCAACAGTGACAGCCATATCATTGCCAATCACTTGCGCGCAAACCATCGTAAGAGACTCACACTGTGTAGGGTTCACTTTTCCTGGCATGATGGAGCTTCCTGGCTCATTCGCAGGTAAAATCAATTCCCCAAAGCCCGATCTAGGGCCACTTCCTAAAAGTCGGATGTCATTTGCAATTTTCATAAAACCCACGGCCAAAGTTTTTAAAGTTCCACTCAATTGCACCAAAGCATCGTGAGCTGCCAGTGATTCAAATTTATTCGGACTGCTCACAAAAGGCAATTTTGTTTCGTTCGCTATTTCTTCCGACACCGTGACTGCAAATTTCGGATGGGTGTTTAATCCCGTTCCCACCGCTGTGCCGCCAATTCCCAACTCATATAAGAAAGGTAGATTTTGTTCTACACGCTTGATACCATTTTTAACTTGTACAAGGTATCCCGAGAACTCTTGTCCCAGAGTCAGTGGAGTGGCATCCATCAGATGCGTTCTCCCGATTTTGATAATTTTATCAAATTCTTTTACTTTTTTATCTAAACTTTTTTCGATGTCTTTTAGAGCGGGCAAAAGTTTATGATGGACCTGTTCGGTCACTGCAATATGCATTGCAGTAGGAAATGTATCGTTTGAAGATTGCGCTTTATTGACATCATCATTGGGATGAATTTTTTTAGAACCTAATTTTTCGCCCATCAGTTCTGTTGCACGATTAGAAATCACTTCGTTCGTATTCATATTTGTTTGCGTACCACTGCCGGTTTGCCAAACCACCAGAGGAAAGTGTGCATCGAGTTTTCCTGCAATCACTTCATCTGCTGCCGATTGAATGAATTTTGATTTGTTCTCATCAAGAAGTTCTAATTTTGTATTTGCCCGAGCCGCAGATTTCTTTAAAATTCCCAAAGCTCTGATCATCTCCCTTGGAAAGTGATCATAACCAATTTTAAAGTTTTGCAATGATCTCTGTGTCTGTGCTCCCCAATACTTGTCCGAAGGAACTTGAATATCACCCATGGAATCGTTTTCAGTTCTAAAGCTCATAATATCCCCTGATTTTTATATACCCAAGTACAATAGTAACCCCTCTTCAGCGTGACAATATAAAAAGTGAGTTATAGAATGAGCGTCATATGAAGTATTGGCTAATGAAATCTGAACCTGATGTATTCTCTATAGACGACCTAGAGAAGAATAAAACCACTCTCTGGGAAGGCGTGCGCAATTACCAAGCAAGAAACTTTATGATGAAAGATATGGCTCTAGGTGATCAAGTACTCTTTTACCATTCAAATGCCGAACCCCCAGGCATCGCAGGGATTGCGGAGGTAATCTTTATTGATACCGTACATCATTATATATTCTCTTAAGGAAGGGAAATAACGAATATCCTGACGTTCGAGTTGGATTCTTAGAACATTGGCAATGTCGCACCATTCTAATGCTTTCCTGAGGTT
>JANMFM010000087.1:0-2559 GCA_031374125.1 Bdellovibrionales bacterium | reverse complement strand
ACCACAATGGTGCAGCAAAGAACCTACGGCCCTAGAAAAAATACTTAAATACCTTTCTAACGAGGATATTACTTTATTTCTTCAGCATGAAAGTAGTTCTATTCTATTTCCAAACGAAACACGCACTTTATCACTCTTGAAAGTTCTCACTTCAGAACAGGTTTCTTTTGTGCTACATCAGAAAATGAGCAATGAAAAGCTGCTCAATTTACTTCGATATGAAGGGCTAGGCGCGAGTTTGAGCTTTTTACCTCAACAAGAAATTAATGCTTTTTTTCAAAAAGAAATTGTACAAGTGCATTTGAAAGAGCTAATAACAACCATTGATGACTTGATAGAATTCGTTATTTTATTGCCGGCAGAACAACTATTTCCTTTTTTAAAGCAAGAACCCATCAATAATATAGCACTGACCTTAATAAAAGGATCATTTCGACAATGGCTTGGTCGGGTATGGACGATTTTGAATTTACTCCCCTTAGAGCAAGTAGCTTTTTTTATTCAACAATACATCCTTTTAATGCCTCTTGAAGAAAAAAACAAGCGGCGCTTATGGCTTTCTTTATTGATTCTAGCAGAGAAAGGCTCTCCGGTATTTGTGGAGGCTCTCATTAACTTACCTCTGTTGTTGGAAGATACAAGAACTGTTGCGGCAATAATAGATAATATACCTTGGACCACTAAAGATTGGCTTTATGATAATTTAATACGTGTTTTTTATCGTCAAGCACTAAGAGGCGAAGAAGAGGTAGCTCAAAAAATAGAAGCACAATATAAGGATGATGAATACATATATGAAAAATTTAAACTCGCTCATCAAAAATACAGGGAGGAAAAAAGCCAGCAGAGAACCACATCAAATCTTCAATCAAATTCCTTATTTAAAGGTAGTATTGTTTCTACAGCAGTCAGTACAATCGCTGACTCGAATTTCACATGCACATAAAAGATCGGCTAAAATCAAAGCATAGTCTCGCTGATAATCGTTTCATCCTTTCGGGATTGTCTTTTTCATCTCAACAACTTCGTCAAAGTGCAAATCCCCGAGGAATAAGCCTTCACATAATATATTGTGTATCGTCCATCTTTCGAGCATTGCTAAAACAGGATTTGAATTTTTATGTAAGGCAATAGAAATAAAGTGATTGATAAAGCCCAACCGAAGCTTAAAAGAGAAGTAGCCATATGCCCTCCTGACGGAGAAACGCCTTATGTGTCTCCAAATAGCGCCAATTTAGGTTACTCATTATTTTCGCACGGGACAGTGATATTGGATTACAAAAAATGGGGCAATTGGGTTTGATGGATTCAAGAAATAAACGATTCTTTTGGAAAAAAGAAACAATTTTGAAAATTTGAATTGAAATCCACAAAACGATCAGATTTCACATCATATCCATGAGCTGTATATCCTCTAGCTAGCATAAAATCACTCACGTCCACATAATTTGTCGCATTGTATTCCACAAGAATATAAGGCTGCTTTCTTTGTATGGTTTTCTCCAAACTTTGTAGAGCAACATACTCCATGCCTTCAATGTCTATTTTAATGATATCGGGAGATAGCTCTAAATCGTCTAAGTGTATAATCGGGGTGGTGGTGGCTTCAAAACGTATTTGATTCAAAATACTCTGTTTTTTAAATTGCTTTTTCATTTGCCACTTAACTTGCTCTAAACTTGCAGAAGCCGCACTGTGTATGGCAATTTTCCTATAAATGGGGGTATAAAGAATTAATTTTTCCTGTTGTTTATCACCGACTGCAGCAATCATAAAATCAAAATCAATTAAACTGTCCTTAAGTCCTTGTAAAGAATTTTGATGAAGAGGATTTGCCTCCACACTCACGATACGCCAGTTTTTTATAAGCTTTTTAAACGAGCGCACTGACTTTCCATCATTGGCTCCCAGATCAAGAAAGCATCCATTTTTAATCGGGATTTTTTTAAAACCATGGAAATCCTCTTCGTGCGGAAGAAAAATATCTGAAACCTTCAACAGTCGATTTCCAAGATGATATCCAATGGGGTGACTTTCTAATATTGATTTTATCCACCATTTAAGTGGGTTTAATAAACTCATGTCTGTCTCTTAGTCTGCTCATTCACTTCCAAATGTAACAAACTGCATTGACAAGTTAAATATTATGACGTGGATGAGCAGTAGGAATGGATATAAATCAAATAATGGAGCGCAAATTTCGTCTTGTGCTCCATCGGTTAAAGTAAGGTCTATTATTTGCCTAACACACTTTTACAATTTTTACCTTTCGTGATCAAATTAACGGTGCTATCTTTGGTTAGCGTTAAGCTACCGCAGGAAATATTCGTTCCTTTTGTTTTTTTCCTGTATCCGAATGAATATTTTTTGTTCTTGGGGCCTTTACCCGTATAAGATTTTCCAGGTCCGCCTGATTCCTTCCCTTCCACGGTATAACCAAGAGCAGATGCCGATGTCTCGCTGGTTTTTATCGTTACTTTTATCGTGCCTTCAGCCAATGCTTGCAATGAAAATAAAGCCAAAATAATGTAACTCATTCTTTTTACATACGATTTCATG
>JANMFM010000065.1:0-8192 GCA_031374125.1 Bdellovibrionales bacterium | reverse complement strand
CGAATTTGATAGAAAATGCTATTAAATACACTCCAAAAGACGGAACCGTAGAGGTTTCTTCAGTTGAAGCCGATGATTACGTGAGATTTTCAGTTCGTGACAACGGCGCTGGAATTCCAAAAGAAGAAGTAGATTCTGTGTGGGAAAAATTTTATCGTGGAAGAAATCACAACCTCACGACACAGGGAACCGGTCTTGGACTTTACTTGGTGAAATATTTTATAGAACTTCACAGAGGAAAAGTCTTTTTGGAAAGCCAAACATCTATAGATGAACTTGGCCAAGGAACAGGAACGAATATTGGATTCATTCTTCCTTTTTCGGCGAATGAAAAGAATTAAATTACGGAGCAAATGATGGAAAATTTAAAATTAAAAGTATTGATCGTTGATGACGAAGTTGAACTTCGAAAATCTGTTCGAGCTTTTCTAGAGAACATGTCGGAGTTCCAATTCGAACTCGATGAAGCCGAGAACGGAAAAATCGCCCTTGATAAAATCTTAGCTGACACTTGGGACATTGTTCTTATGGACGTAAGAATGCCAGAGATGAATGGCATCGAAGCACTGAAAGCCATCAAAGAACACGATCCAAGAATTTTTGTACTTCTGATGACAGCGCACAGTAACCTTTCGGATGCTGTGGAAGCGATCAAACACGGGGCTTACGATTATGTTCCCAAGCCAGTTCATCCTGAAAAATTAAAAGAAGTTATCACCAAGGCGATTGATGCAAGAGAGATGGTCTCAACACTTGCGATTTCAAATCCTATTTTTGATGACGATATCGATAGTGAATTCGTAGGTAGAAATCAAAAGATGAAAGAGATATTTGATTTGATCTATAGACTCTGCAAAGTGGATACTACGGTTCTTGTTCGCGGTGAAAATGGAACAGGTAAAGAGCTTGTAGCAAGAGCGATCCACTACAATTCTCCTCGGAAAGACGGCCCTTTTGTGGCGATCAACTGCGGAGCTATTCCTGAAAATTTGATGGAATCAGAATTGTTCGGTCACGAAAAAGGTGCCTTTACAGGAGCAAGTGAAAGAAAAATTGGTAAATTCCAATTGGCAAACCAAGGAACAATCTTTTTGGATGAGATCGCGGAGTTGAGACCTGATATGCAGGTGAAACTCTTAAGAGTTCTTCAGGAGAGAAGCTTTGTTCCCGTGGGCAGCAACAGAGAAGTTAAAACCAATGCAAGAATCATTGCCGCAACAAATAGAAACTTAGAAAAGATGATAGAAGAAGGAACGTTCAGAGAGGATTTATTTTATCGCTTGAATGTTATGCCGATCTTCTTGCCGCCTCTTAGAGAACGTATTGACGATATTCCAGAGCTTGTGGAAAGCTTTATTAAAAAGTTTGATCGTCAACATAAGAGAGAGATCCGAGCGATTTCTAATCAAGCCTTAGAAATTTTAAGAAACTACCCATGGCCTGGAAATATCCGTGAGCTTGAAAATGTGATTGAACATGCTTTTGTGATCGAAAACACAGAGACCATTCAATCGCCAAGTCTTCCGCAACATGTGCGAGATAGATCACAAGCTATGGTGAAAGTGGATTTCAATAAAGAATATTCTGCCCCAATGGATTTTGAAATTTTCAAAGAAAAAATGGAAAAAGAATTTATCGAAAGCGCTCTCAAGGCCAACCACGGTAAAATCAACCAAACTGTGGCCCACGCCAACATCCCGAAGAACACCCTTCTTCGTAAAATAAAAAAATACGGCATCAACGTAAAAGATTTCTCCGATTAAAAGGTACCGGGTTCCCTTTCCGGGTCACACCGCAACATTCCCAAAAGGTGCCCGTCGACTTTTGGGAACCCACCATGTCATTTGACTCGAACAGTTACCAAAAGTCGACGGGCACCTTTCAATATCAATATAGTCTTTGCGCTGCTTCGATAACTGTTTGGCTTGAAATGGACTTCATGCATTCATGAGTTCCGATTGGGCATTTTTGGTGACCGTGCTTTCCGCAAGGTCTGCACTTTAACTCTTTATTCTCCACCACAATCGATTTTTCCTGCCAAGGTTCATAACCTAATGACAAAACTGTTGGACCAAACACCGCAACCGTAGGAAGTTCTGCGACACTGCCCATATGCATTGATCCGCTATCATTTGAGAGCAAAAGTTTTCCGGTACTCATCATTGTTAGCAACTCAAAAAGCGAAGTGTTCCCTGCGAGATTAATGGATCCCGGAACTTCATTTGAGATTTCTGTACAAAGATCTCTCTCGTCCGGAGAGCCAATAAAAACAATGGGATTTTTGGCAGACAAACTCTGAGCCGCTTTTTTAAAACCGTCCGGCGTCCATCTCTTCGTATTCCAGACCGAACCTGGAGCGATGAAGATGGCTTTATTGGGAATATTGAATTTTTTAATGGTGTTACTGTATTTAGGATGACCGAGAATTCTATTCCTTAATCCCATCTGAGCTATATCTGGAATTTTTTTGTTACTTAAATAATTAGCAATGGCTGTCCTTGAACCCGCATCAATGACTTCGAGTAAACTCAGCTGCCTCAATGCATCTGGAAGATTCATGTTTCTTTCGGTAAATTTTGTAAATAAAAATGTATTCCACCAATCCTTAAAACCAATTTTCTCTTTGGCTTTAATTTGCATCGTCATAAATGCTGATCTGTAAGATTCGTGCGGACAAAGTAGCAAATCGTAGGAATTCTTTTTTAAACTTTTAAAAGTCTCAGAAAATTCTTCTTTGTTCTTCTTATTGAGCTCTACCACGATGTCAGCAAGCTTGAGCTCCCTAAAGATCTCACCTACACCTTTACGGCAAAGTAGCGTCACTTCAGAATTTTGATAAAGTGATTTCAATCTCAATAACGTTGGTATTGAGAGCAATACATCACCTAAAAATGCAGTCTGAATAACTAAAATTTTCATTTTTTCCCAAGGTACCGGATTCCCTTTATGGAACAATCTCTTTTAGGGAGCCGATGATTGTTCCTATTTTAATTTTTGATTCTATGCGAACTACAAATTTTCTGTCGTCGTCAGTTAGCCAGAAGAATACATCTCCCATGGGCTTAAAGACGCCATCAATAGCAAGCTCGGGCTTTACCACAACAGTTTTGATTTCGCCGATGTCTGTTTTGATTGTTTCACGTCTCAAAACATGACCTTTAATCACCATATTCTTTTTATTGTCAGCCATTCTAAACTGAATGACTTTTCCAGGAGTGAGAGTGAAAGTTCTTAAATAAAAAATAGAACTAAATATATTCTGAGCGTAAGGCTCAATATCCCACTCTAAGTTTTTTTCCTCAACCCCATGCTTCTTTGTGATTTTCTTTTCCCAGAAGAAAGCTTTCATCTTTTTCCAGTCAAAATAAGATCTCACTGTACGAAGTTGTTTTGTTTCTTTTACATCGATAGCCATGTTGTATGGAAGTAACGTTTCGTAATCTAAGAATGTCTCTGCTTTGTCGTCGACTGCATAAACGTTAGAGAAAAAGCTATTGGACTTACCAGAAACCTGAAAGTGATAGCTTTTTTTACCATTCACTACCTTAAACGGAAGAACCTCAACCGTCATCTCACCAGCTACAACATTAAAATACGAAAGTTTAATTGTAACTTTCTCTCCTGGTCTGAAAGGGTCTACAACGGGACGTCTTCCATCAAAACCTTCGCTGTCTTCGATCGTTGGTAATTTCTTTTTTAATTTTTTAGGTTTTTCAGCTTTTTCAATTTTCTTAGACTCTTCTTTTTTTACTTCTGGCTCAACTGGCTTTGGAGCTCCCAGCTTTGCAAACATATCGTCTTTTTTGACTTCAGGCTTTTTTTCAACAATGGATTTTAAAACTGGTGCCGTTGTTGGCTCTGGCGGTTGCTCTGCTTCTTTGACTTGCAAAGTTTTGTCGTAGTCCTCGATCTTTAAAAGAGTGTCCGAATTATCAACTTCTAAAACTTTTGAAGCACAAGAACTCAAAAGAGTAAGTGAAACGATGGAGGCCAATGTAAATTTAGAGAAATTTAAAAAGTTCATCTAGTCTTTCCATCTCCTGTGAACCCACAGCCACTGTTCCGGATGCAAGCGAATGATTTTTTCGAGGGCATCGTTATACTTTTGTGTCATGACCTTTATATTCTGCTCTCTATCTGGATTAACTTCAAGTTCAATTGGGTCGAGCACATCTATGGCAATTTTCCCGTCATCTCGACGAAAGTTATAGAGCGGAATCACGGGCATTTGCGTTTTCATCGCAAAAGCTGCGAGTCCTGCCGCGGTCCATGCCTTCTTACCAAAAAACTCCACCTGAATACCGTGAGGTCTTCCCATGTGCTGATCCATCACAAAAACCACGGCTTCGTTGTTCTTTAATGCCCTAAAGATATCAAAAGGATTTTTTCTATCTGCAATAAATTTGATTCCATTTTTATCTCTAAGATCATTTACAAATTTGTCGATATGCACATCTTTAATGCGCTTCAGAGTAGCACTCACCTTGTAACCAAATCCCGTGAATCCCACTAAGGCAAAATCAATGGCGCCCATATGTAACGTCATAAGGAGAACGCCTTTACCTTTTTGCAGTTGATTACGAATGATGTGCTCGTTATGGATATCAAAATATTTTGAATGCATCTCTGGCGTGTAATTGTAAATAATCATGTATTCAAAAAAAGAAAGGCAGAGGTGCTGAACACTTTGTCTACCCACAGAAATTTTCTTTTCCATCGACCAATCCGGAAAGGCGACAGAAATATTCTGGATCACAAGTTTTCTTCTGAGCCGAATGATATCAAACCAAATTATGCCGAGGATTTGTGCACAAAAAAATTGTGACCTTTTCGAAAGCCCCGCAAAAACTCCACTCAATGGAATCAAAATAAAATTAATGAAGTACTTCATAAAAAAACTTATCCATTGAACGTTGGTTAACGAATTTTAACTTCGCCACTAAAAAGTTAAGTTGCTCTGAAAACTTTTGAAGCTTTACAGCATCTTTTTCTGTCGTGAGGAGAATTCCATCTTTAGACTCTTTTTTAATTCTTAAAATATCAGATTCCTTATAAGCATGATGATCTTTAAAGGCATAGTGTTTTTTTATTGAGAGATTTGGATAATTTTTTTTGATCAAATCTTCAAAAGTTTTAGGTTTTCCAATTCCAGAAACCAAGGTGACATCTCTATGCTGAGTTTGGACCTTTTGATTCGATTTTAAATCATAAAAGCTATCGATTTGAGATTCAAACTCTGCTACAGGATATTTCTTTAGAACTTCCCTGATTTTATTTAATTCTTCAGCAGTACAAAGATTAGTTTTAGTGAGGAAAACAAAATCTGCTCGCTTTAAGTAAGAAAAAGAATTTCTTGCTCGTCCTACAGGTGGATAATTGTAATTTTGAAATTTTTCCGTCGCATCTATCACCACCACGTCGATATCTTTCTTGAGTTTTAAGTGCTGGAAGGCATCGTCTGCAATAATAAGATCAAATTTTCCTTCTTTCTCTATTTGCTTGCAGCCTTCAACTCTATCCTCGCATACATACACTGGAACTTCAGGATGACTTTTAGCAAGTAGCACCGGTTCATCACCAAATACACTTGCTGCCTTTGGATCTGCAGGATTGACCTTAAAGAATCCTGAAGTTGAACGTCCGTAACCGCGACTCAATACCGCAATTTTTTTATCTTTCTTTAAATTTTCTAAAAGAAAATCTACCGTTGGAGTCTTGCCGGTGCCCCCAAAGGTCAGATTCCCTACTGATAAAACCTTTGTTTTTACTTTATAAGAAGGTAAAATTTTATGTTTATAGAGCGCTTCCCTGATGTACACAAAAAATCCATACAAAAGAGATAGCGGATAAAATACCATCATATTTCTTTTCCTAAGAACTTCAACACGCTCTCGGCAACTCTCTTATTGGCGCCTTTTGAACCTAATTTTGTTTTTAGTTCTTTAAGATTTGCAACTTCTGCATCATAAATCTCCGGATTTGAAAGCACTCGGTACGCTTCAGCGGCGATATTTTGACCTGTCGCTTCTTCTTGAAAGAATTCTTTGGAAATCATTTTGTCTGGAATCAAATTCGACATACCAAAAAACTTAGGTCTCTTCATAATGAACTGGCCAAAGAACACCGTGAGTTTTTTCATGATGTACATAATGACCATGGGCTTTTCCATCAAACCCACTGTCAATGTTGCCGTCCCCGATGCACAGATCACATAATCGGCCATGGAAACCATTTCAAAAGGATCTCTTTGCACAAAGATCAAAGGAATACACAGTTTAGGAATTTTTTCTTTCACTTGATCAATGGTTTTATTGGGAGCCACAAAGAGCATCACAGAAAGGTTAGGAATTTTTTGTCTTAAGATCTCTGCCGCTTCTAACTGCACAGGCAAGTGGTGATTCAGTTCAAAGTTACGACTTCCAGGCATTAATCCCAAAACTTTTTGATCTGCCTTGATTCCGTAACGCTGTTTTAAATCTGTCTGATATTTTTTGTCGAAGAGTTCAGGACGAATATCATCCAAAAGCGGATGACCTACAAATTCTACATCAACACCATATTTTTTGTAGAAATCCACCTCGAACGGGAAAAGAACTAAAACTTTATCGATGTATTTTTTAATAAAATGAACTCGGCCAGTTCTCCATGCCCAAATTTGCGGAGAGATGTAATAGAATATTTTAAATCCCGCTTTTTTTAATTTCTTCGCGATACGCAAATTGAAGTCTGGATAATCTAAAAGTAAAACACAATCTGGTTTTCTTTTTTTTGCTTCATCAATCAGCTTATGAAATACGTACCAAATTTTATCAAAAACTCCCAAGACCTCTTGGATTCCCATCACCGCAAGCTCTTCGGACTTTCCGAAACGCTCAAAACCCAGCTCTTCCATCTTTTGACTGCCAATACCAAAGGCATTGACCTCATAACCCATTTCTTTCCAGGATTTTAATAATTTTTCTGCATAGTGAGTACTTGATGCCTCAGCAGCAATGATCAGGATGTTTAGCTTCTTTGACTGGCCATTTTTTTGGACCATTAGATGGCAATCCCTCTTTCTGACTTCTTTATGAAGTTTACAAAGTAATCTACTTCAAGACACTTCTCGCATTCAGTTTCAATTCTCTTCACGCGATCTTCTATTGTTCCATCACCTTTCGTAATGATACGAATGGCTTTGTTGATTTCTGTGATGGATTTATCTGTAATGCCTTTTCTTTCTAATCCGATTTTATTTGTCGCCCTTACGACGGCAAAATTGCCTTGAGCAATACAATAGGGAACAATGTCTTTGTTGATAGAGCTAAAGCCCGCGATGAAAGCATGGCTTCCGATTACAGCAAATTGACTCACTCCACTCATTCCACCAATAGTTACGTGATCTTGAATCGTTACGTGACCAGCAAGCTGACAGCAATTCGCGAGAACGTTGTCGTTTCCAACAATACAATCGTGTCCAAAGTGCGCGTAAGCCATCACCAGGTTCCTATCACCTAATTTAGTTACCCCTCCACCTTGAACAGTTCCAAGGTTTAGAGTGGTGTACTCTCTGATATGATTGTTGTTTCCGATAACGAGTTTTGTTTTTTCGTTTTTATATTTTTTGTCTTGAGGAACCCCACCCAGAACTGCGCCGGTATAAATGTGGTTTCCTTCTCCGATTTCAACAACACCGTATTCGCAACCGATCACAACGTTGTTATCAAGAACTGTATTCTTGCCGATTTTTACCTGGCCATTAATAATGCAATAAGGTCCAACGGTAACAGAAGGATCAATGATTGCTTCTTTTGAAATTATACTTGTTGGGTGAAACATAGCTCTTAGTCCTTTACGGCATCATCTGCGCGAAAATTTCTGCTTCAGCTTTGAGCTCCCCATCACAATAAACCTTGCAGTCGAACGTGTAAAATACGCTCTTTACTTTTATACATTTACACTTTAATTCCAGAACATCACCAGGAACGATCGGCTTTCTAAATCTTGCCCCATCGATTCCTAGAATAAAGAACTTCCACTTTTCTGCAGTGCCACTAGGATGAGGCCTATAAGCCATCATACCGCAAGCTTGAGCCATGGACTCGATAACTAGCACACCCGGCATAATTGGCATCTCTGGGAAATGTCCTTGAAAGTATGGTTCATTGAACGTTACGTTCTTTTGCGCCACGATTTCATCGCCAAGTCCCTTA
>JANMFM010000050.1:0-7223 GCA_031374125.1 Bdellovibrionales bacterium | reverse complement strand
CTGCTTCCGAAAGTGGCGAATTCAACACTTTCGGATTCCGTTGTAGAGGGATGTATATTGAGACGGATAGCAAGTTGGAAGTTTCCTTCGCCGCCGGCGGGTACGTCAGTTGTAGTGACATACCCATTTTTGTTTAAGAGTACTCAATAATATACGACAACAAGTTGTTTAACTGGGGGGAAGAAAATGAAATTGCTTAAGAGCTCAATAGCGTCGATAACTATTTTATCAGCGGCTATATCAATGTTAGTAGATGGATCAGCTTACGCTCAATCCAATAAGTATCAACGTCCGGGTAAGAAGGAAGCAGCACCTGTTGCACCAGCTCCTGGAACAGCTACGGATAAAGCCGCTGCACCTGCAGCTGCGCCCGCAAAAGATGCTAAAGCTGTGGATACAAAATCAGAGAAAGTAGATATTCAACAAATTGAACAAGACTACTGGCAACAAAAGGACACCGAATTCCACGTTGTGCAAAGTAGAAGATTCACGAAAGAGAAAAGACCTTTTGTGAACTTAGGGTATGGGCTTTTAATTAATGATAGCTTCACTAAAGGTTCAAGTCTCAATTTATCAAGTGGTTACTATTTTAAAGAACAACATGGTTTTGAAGTTTCATACTCTCAATTCGATGTTAAAAATAGTAAGACTACAGACGAAATCATCGTTGCTGGTGGTACGCCGGCTTATAATAAATTGAACTATCAATTGGCGGCTACATACAACTGGATGCCTATCTACGGTAAAGTTTCAGTATTTGATAAATCAATTATCTATTTTGATATGGGTGTACACATAGGTTTAGCTTTGGTGGATTACGACCACGCTTTACAAGCTGGTGACAAACAAGACAGTTCCGTTGCGTTAGTACTAGATATTTCGCAACAGTTCTTTTTAAGTGAAAAATGGGCATTCAGATTCGACGTTAAGAACAGATTCTACAAGCAAGAGCGTTTAGACTATGTAACGGGCGCTGCTAAGGATGATAATGAACACAACGTGTCTGCCGTGTTTGGATTCACTTATTACTTTAAGTGATTTTAATAGTGCTCATCATAGTGAGCACTGAAGTAAGCGGCTTGATACAATGGTTCCCCAAGAAAAGGGGAACCGTGATTTTAAAGAAAACTCTTTGGAGGAGTTATGATGAACAGAACAAACAACAGAGCATTACTAATGAAGATATTCAGTTTAATGCTTGTCGTATTGATGATTGCAACGGTTGTAAATGCACAAGATGCAGTTACGGCGTCAACACCAGTTGTGGCTCAAGAGAGATCGTTCTTTGATCGCTTGAAAGCAAAAGCTGTGGTTTATAAAGCGAAGGCCGAAAAAATTTATCAGGAAGTTGTAAACAAGTTCTTTGGTGAAGAAAAAGTAGCTAAGAAGGCGGATGGCAGAGTCCCAGCGTCGGAAGCGACAACTGCACCCGTGATTACTGTGGACCAAACCAAATTGGCAGAACTTCCATCTTTCAAAACCCAAGGTGTCGTAGAGCAAACTGCTAAATTCAAATCCGTAAAAGAAGAAATTGCACAAAAGAAATCTTTCGAGAAGAAAGAAGGTCGCGCAGCTGATCAGACGCTCCAAAAGTCAAAATCAGGTGTTGCAGTATTCGATCTTTATGAAAAAGTAGATCCAAAAGACATTAAAGTTGGCAAAGACGGCAAAAGAATAATGCCAAAGTTAAAAATAGTAAAAACAATTCCCGTACTCAATATTGGAGTTGAAGACGAAATCTCTCAAAGTGGTTTCACCTTCGAATTGCCAAAAATATTCTCAGCAGAATTTCAAAAAATTAAACCACTACCAACTCCAGAAGGCGTAAAGCAATCTGTAGTGGACAGCTTAGTAAAAGAAAAATATGAATTGGCGGGTAAGCCTACGAAATTGGAAGACATCAACTTGTCTTTCCCAAAAGACATTACCGCGGATAGAATTCAGCAAATTCAATTGGTGATTGATACCGATAAACCGGTAACTCTAAAACCGTACACCGAAATCACTCTGAAAGATCTGGCTTTACTTAAAGGTTTATTATTCTCTGAGTACCAAGATCGTTGTCATTTGGCAGCGGGTTATTTTAGAGAATTAAGAGATCTTCAAGGAACAGAAAAAGACTTAAGAGACTATCATTACAGCACTTGTCTGTTTAAAATGGGTTTTTACACGGAAAGTTTACCAATGCTTACAACTTTTGTAGAAAGAAACTCAAAAGAAACAAAACCTGCCGTGGATTTGATCTTATCAGATGTACGTCGTGAATTTGTTCCCGTAATTTCAGAAGGCTTGGCAAAAGTAAAATCTGAAAATATTCCTGAAAGAAAAGTGAGCGAGTTTAACTATTATATCGCGTTAGGTAAGTCGATGAAGACAGACCATAAGTCGGCGTTAACTTATGCTTTAAAGGTAAAACCAGAATCAGAAAAGTATCCTGAAGCTCAATATCTTGCGAGTGTATCAGAGTATTTAACTGGCGACGTAAAATCTTCTCTAGAGAGACAAGAAAAGCTTTTGGTTGAAATCGACAAGAGAAAAGTAGCGGGACCACTCAAGTCCTTGATCAAAATGAACATTGGTAGAACTGCATACAGAAACAAACAGTACAAGAAGGCGATCGAAGCTTATCAATTCGTTGGTAGAGAGAATTCATTGTGGATTCAATCTCTGACTGAACAAGGCTGGATGCAAGTGTTGGCAGGAGATGCTCCGGGCGCCGTGGGGAACATGCACTCGATCCAAGTTCCACAATTTAAAGATATTTATAAGCCAGAGTCTTATGTTGTAAGAGCAATTGGTTATATCAATATTTGTCAATTCGGTGATGCAAAGAAAACTTTGGACCATTTACAAAAAATTTATAGTCCTTGGATCTCAAGCATTAAGACGGAATTGAATAAGCAGCAGTTCAACTATGCCTTTTACCAAAACGTGGTGGATGCATTAAGAACTCCGGAAAACAAAACCACTCTTCCACAGCCGATCTTAAGAGAGATTAGTCGTCATAAGGATTTCTTGAATGTTCAGGAAGCCATTAATAACAAAGTGGACGAAGGGGTTCAATTCGGATTTATTAAGGGTGTAATTCAAAAGGATTTGGCTACGGCAAAATCAAGAATGGCAGGAGCTAAGGGCAGAGAAAAAGCCCTTGATCAAAAAATCAAGACCGCATCTTCTGCGAAAGACACTTTAAAATTTGTGAATCAATGGAAAGCCGAAAAATCACACGAAACAGACACGATGGATTACTACAATTTTGAAATCGACGTGATCACAGAGAGTATGGCTGGATATAAGAGCTTCGAAGCTTATGCTAAGAAGAACTTAGAAGAACAAAAGTCAGAGCTTAAATCAGCTGCTGGTAAAACAATGAAAGCTAGATTGTTGGCTATGCAAAAGAGATTAGAGAAGTTGATGGAGAACAACGAGTTCTTAACTTATGAAATATTCTCTGGTTCTGGTGAAAACATCCGTTTCGTATCAGCTGGTGGTCAAACGAAAGGTACAAAATCAACTCGTGAGACCGCAAGTAAAGTGAATACAGATGGTAAAGTATTTTTATGGGATTTTGATGGTGAATTTTGGGCGGATGAAATCGGTAATTACAAATCATCGCTCAAGGACAACTGTCCAAACGCAAACAGTTTAACGCAAAAAGTTCAATAGACCTAATTCAGTACTCGCTGGGGCGAGTACTAGACAGTAGAATTTAATTTTATAGTTTTAGTGCTCACACCAGTGAGCACTGATACAAGCGTATAGGGGATTTATGAGATGAAAAAGTATTTTAAAAATTTGTTAGGCTCAGTATTATCGGTGACAGCAATTGTGGGTACAGCATTCGACAGTAACGTTTTTGCCAGTGATTATGTAGAAGAAAAAGTAAAAACAATCGGTACGAACGCTGAGAATAGTAAAGAAAACTTGAAACAGTACGAAGACAACTTGAAGATCGTAGAAAAAAACATCTCTGAGATGGATAAAGTTCTAAAAGATCTTGCTGAAAAAGAAAAAACTGTACAAGTGACAGTCAAAGACGCTGAGAAAAACAGCGTAAAGCTAGATGCTCAAAAACTTGAAATCGATAAGCTTGTTAAAAAAGAAGATGCAAAGATCTTAGATGAAACCAAGCAAATCGAAAAACTCCAAGCAAAAATTGCAGAAATTCAAAAGAACATTGATTCTAGAAAAACCAACATCACAACTTATGGTCAAAAAACAAAAGAAATTGACGAAGAAAAAGTGAAATGGGCAGACCAAAAGAATCAAGTGGGTCTAATTTTAAAAGAAATCGAGACAAAAAAAGTGAACGCTTCTGGTGAAAAGACAAAGTGGGCGGACAAGAAAAAGTCCTACGATGATGAAGTGAAGAAGTGGAGAAAGATCTCTTCTGAGTCAGGTTCTCTCAACAAGAACGTTAAAAAGTTGAAAAACTGACGAACTTGTTAGCAGGACGAAGACAAAAGTCGAGTTGATTTATATAAACCTCAATTTGACTGTAGAAGTGACCGATTTAGTACTGAAGATAATTACGGGCTTAAGATTATATAGGGAGGCTTTCCGTGAATAACATGTACATGATTTTAGTTGATTATTACCTCATTGATATTGGTATCGTGGGTATGGGTATTTTATCAATTGGTTTAATTTTAGAAAGAGCAAAAGTTCTGTTCTTTGATTACCATATCAATTCAACAGCATTCACAGATCAAGTGATGAAGCTTGTTTCACAAAATAAAATTGAAGAGAGCATTGCTTTCTGTTCAGCAAATATCAAGAAGCCCATTGCCCAAGCAATGAAGATCATCTTGGAGAGAGCTGATAGAAGTGACGAAGAAATCGGTAAGGCGGTGGATCGCGTGGCTTCAGAGATCGTGCCGACTCTAGAGAAGAGATTGGGTTACTTGCCGATGGTTTCCAACGTGGTAACGCTGATTGGACTATTGGGTACAGTTGCTGGTCTGATCATGTCCTTCAAAGCGGTGAGCTTTGCAGATCCAACACAAAAACAAACATTACTTGCTGATGGTATTTCGGTTGCCATGAACGCGACAGCATTAGGACTAATGGTTGCGATTCCCGTGATGGTTGCTTATGCCTTTTTGAACATTCGACAAGGTAAATTGTTTTCAGATATCGACGTAGCAACGCAAAGACTTTGTGACTTTTTAAGAAGCCGTGGTGTTACAGAGATGAATGAGGCAAATGCATATCCAACAAACTTAGGTAATGGTACTGCATTGCACACGCCACCACCAGCACCAGCTAAAAAAGTATCATAGCCGGATATTGCGCCAGCAAAGCTGGTCGATCCTTAAAAGAGAGTATATTTTTGTATAGGAAGATTTGAGTATGGCAAAAGGTAAATTCAGAGATAAGGCAGATTCAACGTTCGACATCAATCTTGCGCCGATGTTGGACGTGATCGTGGCGATCGTACCGATGCTACTGATGAGTGTTGTGTTCCTTCGTGTAAATATGATTGAAGCACAAATTCCTCAGATCGTGGCTGAAGCCATCGAAAATAATAAGAACAAACCAAACCCCGTGACGGTGGCTTTGGTTATCCAAGGGACGACTTATAAATTTGAAGTTACGGTGAGTGGTAAAAAATCAGATATCGTAATTGCGGCGGTAGATGGCAAGCCCAACATGGATGCACTCTACAAAGAAGCGCTAGCGATTAAGAGAAAACACCAAGATATTTTCAAATTAGAAATTAAGCCTTCTAAAGAAGTATCGTTAGACAGAATTGTCATGACTCTCGATAAAATCAGAAAAATCAAAACAGGCGAAGAAGGTTTCACCATCAAAGACGAAAAAACAGGTAACACTGCAAAAACGGATTTGATGTTCCCAGAAATCGCTTTTGCTGACATACTTGAAGGATAACTATGAGTTTCTCAAAACGTAAAAAGAAATTACCACAGAATTTCAAGATTCAAATTACATCCATGGTGGATATGTTTGTGATTCTGTTAGTATTCTTAATTAAGAGTTACTCAACAAGCCCCGTGCAAATTGCACCAAGCGCTGACATCCGTTTGCCCTCATCAGTATCGACAACAAATCCAGTGGACGTATTAAAGCTTATGGTTTCAAAGTCTGGCGTATACGTTGAAGGTCAAAAAGTGATCGACCTTACTGAAGGCCAAATCGACAAAAAATACGTCGATGGTTCTGACACAAACTACATCCCAGAATTATTCAAATTCCTAGATGCCGAAGCAAAGAAAACCCAAGACATCGCAAAAGTGAACTCCACAGTAACTTTCGAAGGCAAAATCCTAGTCCAAGCTGACAAAGACCTTGCCTACGAAATGCTAAGAAAAGTCATGCACACTTCCGCAGTCGCCGGCTATTCCGACGTAAAATTCGCCGTAATCTCCAACGACTAAAAGGCAAACCAACCTTAAGAAATCTTACAAATTTCCGAAACATACATTGTGTGTGTTGTTTCTTCATTTTAATCTCCTTTAATATAGCGGAGATTCAAGATCCTAAAGAGGTTGGTTATGCCAATCTCTTTGTATTGCAAATATCAAGTACCAGTTGATTGATAAATAATTGCAATTGAGACAGAATATGTCTGAATTTCGAATTACTATTCGTTTATCGACATGGTAAAATTTGCAGTAAGCTTAAATAATTAAGAATTAAATGATACAGTTCTCTCGCTTTAAGTCAAAAGGGTGTAGAGGGCGATTTGGTGAAATTCGTAGTTTCATTTTCTATCTTACTTTCATTAATAGTATCTTCTTACGCGTACGCGAATATGCAATGTGTATCTTTGTTTTCTCCAGAAAGACCAAGCGAAGCAGAAATAACAAAAGTAATCGAAGAGCTCCATAAATTAATACTGGAAATGTACTCTGCGGATAGCGTGAAGGCCAGAGTGGCAAAAGATTTGTTCAATAAAAAATTGGAAAACCTCTCCGAGTATATGCCTATAAAAGAGATCGAGATTCTACTAACTGAAATCAAAGATCTAAATCCACAGATAAGAAAGGAAACCCAGCAAGATAGAATAAATAAAGGTGAAAGAGTATCTGACATCCTAACTAGATCTAAATTAGAAATATTCTTAAAAGAGCATGGATTCAAAGGGTTAGATGATCCAAATGAAAACGGCGACTATCCAATCATTAAAGCCTCAGTATATGAAGAAGTGGAGTTCTTGGAGGTTTTAATCAGTGGAAAAGTTAATTTAGAGAAGCAGTCTA
>JANMFM010000338.1:0-18379 GCA_031374125.1 Bdellovibrionales bacterium | reverse complement strand
TCGACAATCTCCAGATGGAAAATTTTACGGTGGACTGGGTTCAAGATGGAGAAACTGGATTGAAAGCCGCTATGAAGGGCGTCCATGATCTTATCATTTTAGATCTCACACTTCCTAAGCTTGATGGATTCGAAATTCTCTCGACGGTTAGGCAATCTCACACGACGCCGGTTTTAATTTTATCGGCTAAAGGTACTGTTCAAGATAAAATTCAAGGATTAGAACTCAAGGCCGATGATTATTTAACAAAACCATTTCACTTTAAAGAATTACTTTTAAGAATCCAGTCGGTCTTAAGAAGATCTCAACCTAAACAAAAAGAAATCAAAAAAATTACCATCGGAAATGCTACTTTTGATTTTGATGCCCAACAAGTCAGCGCACAAGGCCAGTTAGAAAGATTAACAGACAAAGAAACTCGTATTTTAAAATTACTTCTCACTTACACCAACCAAGTGGTAGCTAGAGAAAAGATTTTGGATTTGGTTTGGGGTTACAACAATTACCCCTCAACTAGAACCATTGACAATATGATTGTGAAATTTAGAAAATGGATTGAAGTTGATCCAACGAATCCAGTTATTATTACTTCTCACCGAGGAATTGGTTATTCCCTAATGATGAAAGAGGAAACAAATGTCTAATTATTCTAGTGATAGCTTTTTGAACGCGTTAAACGGAAAAAATAAATCTCAAATTCCAGTTTGGTTTATGAGACAGGCAGGAAGGTATCTTCCAGAATATATGGCTGTAAAAAAACAATCCAACTTCCGCACTATGAGTCACACACCAGAGCTGATGAAAGAAATCACTTTGCAGCCCATGAGAAAATATCCTTTGGATGCTTCCATTATGTTCTCCGACATTCTCACTTGCTTGGAGTACATGGGATCTACTTTTGAATTTACAGACCATGGGCCGAAGTTAGCCAATGCCGGAATTGAAACTGTAAAAAATCTCGGCGAGCTAGATCCAAAAAAAGACATGATGTTCATTAGAGATGGGATTCAACTGATCAAAAAAGAGCTAAAAGATCGCCCATTGATTGGATTTGTGGGTGCGCCATTCACTTTGATTTCTTATTTGGCTGAAGGCGGGACATCGAAAGAATTTATCATTACGAAGAGATTCTTGTTCGAAGATCCAAAAGGTTTTAATTCTGCAATGGCACATATTGCCACTCAGATTGCTAATTATCTTAAGTTTCAAATTGAGTCTGGCGTTCAAGCTGTTCAAATTTTTGATTCTTGGGTTGGCGTTCTCTCTCAAAAAGAATATGAGAATTTTATCTTACCTCACATGAAATACATCGTAAGTGAAGTGAAGAAAACTTACCCAGATACTCCGATTATACTTTATTCTCAACCAACAGCGCACTTAGTGGAGCTGATGTCACAAACTGGAGCCAATGCCATCAGTGTGGACTGGAGAACTCCACTTTCACAAGTTGCAAAGCGCGTTCCGCAAAATATTACTTTACAAGGTAATATTGATCCCATCGTTATGACCTTAGATTGGGAAAAAGCTAAACCTTATGTTGAAAACATACTAAGTGACGCCAAAAGAGCAGAAATTTTAGATCGCTTTGTTTTCAACGTCGGTCATGGCGTTACTCCGTTCACTAATACGGCTACCGTCGCTCAAACTATTGATTATGTTCACAACTACAGATAACATAGGTTAAATGAAAAACATCGCGATTCTTGGTGCCGGCATCTCAGGTTTGACTACAGCTTTTTTACTTAAGAAAAAAGGCTACAAGGTTTCTATTTTCGAAAAGTCACATCGAGCTGGTGGATACATCGGCACTCAATACAAAGACAAATATGTCGTAGAGATTGGCGCTAATGGATTTTTGAACAATGAACCTACGACTCTGGATTTAGTGAATCAACTGGGTCTTCACAATGATCTTATTCCTTCTAAAGAAGATTCTAAAATCCGTTACCTTATGTTTAACGGCGTGATGAAAGAAGTCCCCACAAGACCTCAAGATATTATAAAATCCAATTTACTTTCTTTTGGCGCAAGAATGAAGATTTTTAAAGAAATGTCATTTCCTCCAAAACCTTTTGATGACGTTTCCAAAAAATCCATCTATGAGTTTATCCAAAATCATTTTGGTGATGAAGTTGCAGAAAATATCGTGAGATCAGGCTTAATCGGAATTTATGCCGGCGATGCAAAATTGCTTTCTGTTGAGAAAACATTGAACAAACTAGTTCTGCTTGAAAAAGAACACAAAAGTTTAATCAAAGGATTTAAGGCTTCCATCAAAAAAAATGGAAAAGCCAATCTCATGAGCTTCAAAAGAGGCATGCAAACCCTTATTGATAAGCTCACCTCTGAGTTGGGTTCAGATGTTCATCTTTCCCATGAAGTGAGCCGTGTCTATAGAGAAAATAATAAATTTTCTATCGACATTCAATCTGAAGAAGAAAAGCAAACCTTTAGAAGGTTTGACGAAGTCGTAATCACACTGCCTGCTAACGAAATTCCTGGTGTAGCAATTGAATTTCTAGATCCTTCATTACTAGCTCAATTTAAAAAATATCCGATTGCACCTGTAAGAACTGTGACTTTTGCTTTTAAAGAAAAAATAAATTTTAAAGGCTTTGGTACTCTTATTTCTCCCAATGAAAAATTAAATATTCTTGGCTTCTTGCACCCTAAAGATATTTTCGAGGGCAGATGCCCTGATGATAAAGATCTAATTACCGTTATGATGGGTGGAGTTTTTAAACCCGAAGTGATGAAAATGTCTACCCAAGCTTCTTTTGATATTGCTCTAAAAGACCTTGAAAAAATATTAGGAAAGCTTCCTGCCGTAGACCAATTCTGGATCTGGAATCATGCTCCTGGCATTTCCCAGTACAATGTGGATCAAGTTGATTTTATGAATGAGCTTTCGCAGAAAATGTCTCAAGTTCCAGGCGTCCACTTGAACTCTCAGATGCTTGGTGGAGTTTCCATCAACGACTGCATTCGAAAATCCTTCGAGTTGGTTGCTAAAATTTAAGAAGCCTTCTTTTTTGGTTTCTTAGGGTGGACTTTTAATTCTAAACCAAGGCTTTGCATGATTTGAGCAACTAGCTCAAAGCTAGGATGTCCGTTTTTGTCGAAGACTTTATATAAGGTTCTTCTGTTAATCCCTGATTTATCAGCTAGCTTGGAAATTCCGTGTGCTTTAGCAACATCTCCTAGAGCCACTGGCAAAAAATCCATATCATTATCTACGATGGCTGACATGATATAGGCTGATGCAAACTCAGGGTCACGGAGTTTTTCCATTAAATCATTTTCAAAATTTGTTTTAGATTTATTTTTCATAAATTATTTCCTTTCCACTGCATCCAATAATCTTGAGCCTTTTTAATATCGGCAGATTGCGTGCGTTTACTTCCGGCCATAAGAATCAAAATCAGCTCGTTTTCGTGAATGCCGTAATAAATTCTATAACCCGGACCGTAATCGATTTTAAGTTCCCAAACTCCTTCCCCTACGGATCTAGTCTTTCCAAACTGACCTTCCCCTGCCTGACGAATTCTTTTATAAAGAATAGCTTGAGTTAACTTATCCTTGATATTGGAAAGCCATTCGCGAGCTGGCATTTTCCCTGATGCTGTTTTGTAGTACTCAACTGATCGCTGCTTAATCTGCATATCTCAATGTGCCTTATAGGGCACAGAAAGTCAAGTTCTTAATAACTGAAACAAAACCGGGCATTGGCTTTAACCCTTTCAACTGCTTTTGCCATTTTTCAAAGAATCACTTAATTAAACTTTTCTCTTGTCTCAGAAAGTTTAATTTTGGTGTTGGCTAAAAAGGCTATCAATAAAAAACGGGATTTTACTCCCGCTTTTAAGTCAGTTTGTTTGGTGACTCACTTCAGTCATAATTGAAGTGAGATTAATCACACTCTTTTTCGGTGCTCTTAACGTTGACTATTTCTGATGTCATTGCCTTCGTGGATACAAACAATACTTTTGTAAGGCACGTGTATTTTGGATTTAAATACATTTCTAAATCAATTTTACTGTCACCATCGATATCTCCCGCCCAAAGAATTTCGAATTTAGGATCGTCGAAAAAAACATATTCATCTTTTGGTTGTGTATTTTTATCCCAAAGAGTCTGAGTTTTAGACCCACACTTTAAAACAATTCTAAAAGACTTAGGCTGTCCTTCAGAGCCATTTTCACCTTCAGATTTGACCGAACACTTATTTCCATTCAAAGATATTACAGCCTCGTTGCCGATGGTTTCCAACGAAGCATTACCTTCAATTTTTGCATCTACTTTTTTAGAAGCAGTTGTGGCTTTAGATAAAGCATACGTAGAAAGAGTTGTTAGAAATAAAAAAATCAAGAAGTGAGAAAACTGGTTCATTTCTTATGATCTATACTTGCTAAAAACTTTGTCAATATACCAAATGATTTATTATCAGTGTTGCTACCGTTATCGCACTATACCCGGTTTTATATTTTTTCATTTTTCACCTGCGACGTCGGTGGTATAAAAATAGGCAATCTACTTTGCGGGATTCGATTTATAAAGTTGCTACGCAACTATTTAAATCTATAGATCATGTTGTCTGTAATTTAAAGATCTTAGGTCTGACTTAAATCATTTAGCTCATGTATAACTTTGAAGGGATAAATAGAAAAATCAATAAAAATAAAATGCCAAATCGTAGTTGATACCATATGGATCGTTTAGATCCATTAAGTATACCACTCATGCTAAAAAGAATTTGAATTAAAGATCCGATTATTCCCAATAATACAAAAACCGATTTCCAAGCGGTTGAGTCTATGGTGACAATAGATGACAAAATTTAAGAATAAAGATCCATATAAAACGATATATATTAAGATGAAAACTTAAGATGTAAAAAAATGTTTCACATTAAAATTATGTCTAAAAACATCGCTTAGGTCATCTATTATCTATAAAAGCCTAGATCTGCATATATTTTTGCTTTTAAAAGTAACATGAAAGGGTAAGTGGGCTATCTTTCTCAGAGGAAACATAGTAGGCCATAAAATTTCTGCGGCCGTCGAGAAGTGATAAATACCCCTCAACCTTGAACTGTTTTCCTACCCAATTCAAAACCTGAAATTCTGGATGTTGTGGATGGGGTTTAGAGGAAACCTCAACATCAAGAGTGGTCGACACACCTGACTCTTCATTTTTCACAGTTGCTGAAGCTAGAGTCAATTTGTACGCGCTGTTATATTCCTCAACAATTGAGATTGAGGTCCGAGGTTTAACTCCCTGTATGGTCACACATTCATAATTATTTTTGTAACCTTCTGCAAATGTTGCTGAGCTGATGCCCATCAGTATAACGAATAATAATGTTTTCATAAATCCCCCTTAATTGACCAATATGTATAGTTGCAAAACATTCGGGTCAATAAAATAGGTATCAGCTTATGTTTTCAAAGCACCCGCGCAAATTTAGAGGTGGCAATTCAGACGAAGAAATTTAGATATAAAATAACCCAATCTTTTACTTCCCAGGCCATATCGTTTTTAGCGGACTTCTATGGCAAAAATGGGTCTCAGCTTAGAATCCAGTGCCTTTCGATATATTCGTATTGGCCCACCGGTGACAATCCCAATTTCGCGCCGAAGCTGGCCTCAAAATGACAATTTACGTCTCTCTCTTTGCAAGACTTTCAAGGTAGTTTCAAGGACTTAGAGCTATTTTACATGGGCTCTAACGTATTTCATTTAAGCCTCATTTTTCATAAATTTTGCGCAATTAAAATAGGTACTGATTTTGCTCTAAAGCAAGGTGGGCTAAGGATATAGATCTGAATCACAGGTCTTCGGTACGTAGGCGCTAATAGATGAAAAAACTGATCATTACATTTCAAATTCTTACTCTCCTCTCGCAAAGCGTACGCGCTGACGATACAAGTGTACGTGTAGCTCAACCTACAGCTGTTCTAGAAGAAACTATTATTCCAAAAATGCCAAAAGACTACACGCTTCCCAACATGCTTTATGTTGGCCCGGAAAAAAAGAAATCTATTTTCAAAGAAATCATTTCATTCTTCTACAGATTCAAAGACAAAAATGGAAATAGGATTGATGTTCAAGGAGAAGTGGGCAGATTCGGAGCCACTTGGGGAAATGCATTCAAAGAAGAGGTGTATCATCTTCAAAGAATATCTGGAGAAAAGGTTGTCTTCATCCTAGCCCTATCTTCAACTCGCGGTGCTGCAGAAATTTTAAAACAAAAAATGGCCTTGGACGGACACGAAGCTTTAATCATCAACATTCCTGAAGAAGCTCAAAAATACATTCTTGAAAGAGCCGCCGCCCAAGCGGCTGGTAGCTTTAAGGGATTGTGGTGGGATACAAAAGACAAATATAAGAAACTAGTTAATATCAAAGAAACGATTTCAAATTCTAAAAAAATATTAAGAAACCAATTTATAAAACCAAATGCCGATGATCTAAGTCTAGTTCGTGTTTCTGTGGGCGCAACTGCACTCACGACAACTATGGTTTTATTGGGAGGCGTAGATCCAGGACTTGCTCTCACAATGGCTGCAATGCGCATAATGATTGGTGGAACATCACTTTATTTTCACCGCACGATTACAAATTTATTTAGATTTAATATATTTGATGAATTTGCTCTAAAATCTCCTACAAGACAAACACTCTCAAGACTCGCATTGATGGGATTAGGGATTGGAGAAATTTATTATTTAATGGGATCGCAAATCGCCGGCCCATCTTACGGTATGACTCAACGTCAACTCTTAACAAATACTCTCACCTCAGGATTAGTTGAAACTGCGGCGGCCACAGAGAGAACCAATCGATTGAGTGACATCGCAAATCGCCGCATGATTGTATATAGTATTTTACTAGGCGCTGGAATCAGTACCGCCTCTATGGTCGGAGCCGTTGGCCCAATATTGGTAGGGTCTGCGTCCGCTAATCCCATATTTTTTGATAGCGGGGTCATTGAAATCAGCACTCTTCAAGGTACCGCACTTACATTGTATACGGGACTTTTATTATCTTACATATATCTCACTCACCGTGTAGAAAAAATCGCGCAGCATGATTTAATTGAAATATTTTTAAATATTACAAAAGGATATTACAAAAAAGCTACCAATGAAATACAAGCTATTAGGAAAAGAAGAAATCAAAACGCAATTCCAAGCTACACAAATCCCCTCACGTGCTCTCGCCTATTTCAGTAATAGACTACCCTATTGACTTCTTTACCCTCCTTAAATAACGTTTATATTATTGAAGTAATAAAATATACGGGGAATCATTTATGAGACATGTACTTTTCTTTACGTTTTTATTAGTTTGTTTTTCTATATTTTCCTGCTCCCATAATCCTTACCAAGATTTTCAACAAATCAATGTCGGCACAGACAAGGCTCAAGTTCTAGATAAGGTGGGTTCACCGCTAAGATCTAAATTCCAAGATGGTAAAAATGTATGGACGTACCGTTTTTATTCAAAATCAGAAGATAAATTGGTTTATAAAGACGTTATTCTCGATAGCGAAAAAGTCATCGAAATTAGAAATGCTAAAGAAGTTGATATCAAAGACATCGAGAAAAAAGAAAAAATGGTCGAACAAAGTTTAAAAGAAACTGTAAAAGCCAGAGATCGCGAAAATCAAAAGCCTGTCATCGATGATTCTATTTTAAACGAAACATCTAAAAAGAAAGACGACAGTACTTTTACGCCGGTGGAATAGTTCTTAGCTTATTTCGAAGCTAAGAATTTTTCTACAACCTCAAGACCTAATCTTACGCCAAATCCTGAAACATCAGAATCAACGATTCCTAGGCCACCCGTATTTTCTTCAGAAGATAAATCCACATGCAGCCATGGGATACTTTCCTCAACGAACTCAGACAAGAATGTTGCCGCTAAAATATGATCTGGACCCGGTACGTTTTGGCATTGTTTAATATCTGCAATTTCAGATTTGATCATTTCGCGGTAATCATCACCAATTGGGAATGACCAAACTCTCTCACCGGTTGTGTCCCCAGCTTCCGTTGCCGTCTTTATTAATTTTTTGTTATTAGAAAAAACTGCTGACCTCGCGGTACCAATAGATCTTACCGCCGCTCCTGTAAGAGTTGCATAATCAATAATAACGTCAGGTTTTAATTCTGAAGCATAACAAAGAGTATCACAGAGAACCATTCTGCCCTCAGCATCTGTATCTACAACCTCAATGCTAACCCCGTTCATAGCTTCCACTACATCATTGGGCTTGTATCCCGTGGGTGAAATGTGGTTTTCCGCAATAGCCAACAATCCATGAATTTCATAAGGCAGCTGCAATTGAATCAAAGCTTCAAACAAAGCCAATGCCACAGCAGATCCTGTCATATCTCTATGCATCGTGTACATGTAAGTACCAGTCTTAACATTGTAGCCACCAGTATCAAAACATAAGCCTTTACCCACTAAGCAGATTTTTCCATGAGATTTATTCTTAGGCTTATATGTCAGATGCGCAATTCCACCTTCTGATTTTGGATCTGCGCTCAGTACCGCCAAGAAAGATCCGGCATTCATGTTCTGAAGTTTATTAACATCAATAAATCTATAAATGTATTTTCCTTTTTGCGCGCGTTCCTGAAGAATATCCTGATACTTCAAAGGATTTAGAACATTCGAAGGCATAGAGGCCAAGGTTCTCACCAGATTATTAGCCTCACCCAGAATTGAACCTTTTGAGGTAATGGATTGCAGATCGCTGTCTTTTATTTGAGATTGAATAAAAGTTTTCTTTTTTGTTTCTTTCTTTTTCTCAGAAGATTGCTCTTTTGCTTTTTTACCGTAAACAGGTGATTTCCATTCTCCAATTTTAGTGAGAGTGGCGTAAAAATCTGCAACTGCCTCTTGATGAGCTTTAGAAATTTCGTCAATATTTAAGATCACATTACCCTTAAGTTCTTTCAAGGTCTCTAAGAGAGATTTTCTCAGCGCCACTTGAATTTCAAAAGACTTAATGCTTTTTCTTAAAACTAAAACAATCAGATGAGTTCCCGCTTCTGTTTGAAAATGAAAGCTCTTGTAATATTCATATTTTTTGAATTGTTTAAACTCTTTTACCTTGTCGTTGATGCGCTTTTTTAATTCTTTTGAATAATCTTTAGCATCAATGCTCTTTAGCGTTTCTGCTATTGTTTCGTCATAGGAAACATCAACAATCATTTCCACTTTGTCTTTAAACTCTTGACCTTTTTTTACGATTTCGAAATCCATGTTGCTCCTCTAAATGATTACAATTTCTTATTCTTTATAATTTTACTGATTATATTTTTTCTTTATATTTCCGTAAACGTCCGATAAAACTTTATTTATCTCGTATTCAAATTCTTTTATAGTTTTTTGGTCGTATCTCATATATCGGTTCTTCTTTTTTTCCGGCACTACGCTTTCTTTTTTCTTTCCGTGCGCATCTTTTTCTTCTTCTTTCTTGCTGCCAGAGCCAGGAGAATCCATTTGTCCTGGATGCTCATATTCTACGTGATAATATTCTTTATTGTACTTTCCCATATTCTCACGACGACTTTTCAGAAGTTTTTTAATTTCCGCCACAATCTCATGCTGTTTTGCATGGTCTTGAGTCTCGTTCTTTTCCTTAATCATCTCCACAATAGCTTTTTCATCTGCATTCACTTTACTTTGTATCTGCAGCAAATTTCCTTCGTGTTTAGCAAAAGTTCCTGTGGCAAATGCAGGCATTCCAAGAAAAGAGAAGATCAGTAATAATTTAATCAAGTCTCCCCCTCTCCACTTGTCAGTGCAGATCTCTGCGACCATTCAACATGCACCGAAAGGTGCTTGATTCTAGAAACAATAACAGACACCTTCACTGGATTTAAATCTTTAAGTTCTAAGGTAGGTAATGCGAATTTCAATTTTTTAATATCAATTCCTAACTTACTTTCTTTCAATACTTCTAAAATTTCATCTTTTAATTCTTGCGTATCTATATTCTTAATTGTGAGATTATAGATCAAAGCCCCATGCCTGAGAGACGAATCGGTAGATCTCGCAAATCGATTGATCTCTTCGATTGATGACAGAACTTGAATCGGACGCTCCTCTTCTAGTTCTGATTCTGCTTCCAGCTCTTGTTCTTGTTCAGGCTTTATATTGTCTACCAAATTCCAATTGGTATTGAAATCTTGATCACTCACCTCTTCATTCAATTCATGTACAGGAACTTCTTCTTCTGGAGAATCAAAGGACACAGGAGAATCATCATGAACCTTTAATGTTCCATCAAAGTCTGCAAATAGTATTTTATGGCAGCTTGGACATTCCACCAGACCAAAGGCATCTTGGATCTCGTTGGAACAAACTGGACATTGATTCATTTTTCTTCCTTTAAAAAGAAATCAGTAAAAAAATCAGTTTTATACATAAACCTAATCTTTAGGTCTCGTTAGCACCGTGGCACTTTTTATATTTCTTGCCGCTACCACAAGGACAGGGATCGTTTCTTCCCACTTTTGGTCCTTGATTTGTCACTGGCTGAATACTTTTAGCAATGTTGGGCCTCGCCGTCGGCTGAGCCTGTCCAATAAATCCTTGAGCACTGTCATGGGACATCGACATTCTCTGTGGTTTACGAGGCGCCAATCCTTGAAGCACTTCTTCGCTAATTTCACCAACATCATCCGATTGCTCAGCTTGCTGAACATAATCATGACGAACTTGGATTTTAAATAGTTTTTCCAAAGCATCGCTTTTGATCGAACGATTTGTTTCTTCAAAAGTCATAAAGGCTTCTTTTTTGTACTCAATAAGCGGATCTTTTTGAGCGTAAGCTCTCAAGTTAATCCCTTCTCTTAAATGATCGATTCTTTGCAAATGCTCTTTCCATTTCTGATCAATGGCCTGAAGAGCAATCATTTTTTGAGCTTGTTCAAAGAATGGACCCAATTCGCTCTTCTGCTTTTCATATTGGGAAAGAACCAAGTTCTTTGTTCTTTCTAAAATATCTTCTATTGTTACCGACTCTTTGAATTCCGGACTGACCCCAAACTGCTGCGTAAGTGCAAGATTTAAACCTTCTAGATTCCAGTCCTGTGGTTTCATTTTTTCATCAACAAAAACATCCAAAATATCTGACGTCACATCGCCCATCATATCCTTGGTGATTTGCTCTAACGGCTCACCCCCAACAAGAACTTTTTTTCTCATTCCATAGATCGAACTTCTTTGTTGGTTCATCACATCGTCGTAATCCAATAAATGCTTACGAATATCAAAGTTATGACCTTCTACTTTTTTCTGCGCGCCCTCAATGGCACGAGTCACCATGGGCGCCGTGATGGGTTCATCTTCCGGTACATTCAGAGTGGTCATGATTTTTTTAATTCTCTCTCCATTGAACACAACCATCAACTGGTCATCCAAAGAGAGATAGAACTGAGAAGCGCCCGGATCACCTTGACGGCCCGAACGACCTCTTAGCTGATTATCAATACGACGAGATTCGTGTCTTTCAGTACCGATAATGTATAAGCCACCTGCTGCAATCACTTCCTCTTTTTCTTTCGCCGTTGTTTCTTTATATTTTTGAAGTAGCGCTTCGTAGTCTGCCGACTCATCAGTGGCATGATGAGCTTTTGCTAAGAATTCTACGTTACCACCAAGTACGATATCTGTTCCCCGACCCGCCATGTTTGTAGCAATTGTAACCGCGCCTTTACGCCCCGCCTGCGCTACGATTTCTGCTTCTCTTTCGTGATGTTTAGCATTGAGCACGTTGTGCTTTACGCCTAAGTTTTTTAAGAACTGGCTGAGCTTTTCTGATTTATCAATGCTCACCGTACCGACAAGAACGGGCTGTCCTGATTCATGTCTCTTTTGAATATCAAGCGCAATGGCTTTGAATTTTGCGAGTTCTGTTTTGAAAATAATATCGTCATGATCTTCTCTTTGGATACCCTTGTTTGTCGGAATAACGACCACATCAAGATTATAAATCTTTTTAAATTCTACCGCTTCTGTTTCGGCAGTTCCTGTCATACCAGAAAGTTTTTTGTACATTCTAAAATAGTTCTGGAAAGTGACCGTCGCAAGAGTTTGGTTTTCATTTTTAACTTTTACGCCTTCTTTAGCTTCGATCGCTTGATGAAGTCCGTCACTCCAGCGACGACCTTCCATCAATCTTCCCGTAAATTCATCCACGATGATCACTTGACCGTCTTTGATCATGTAATCCACATCCACTTTATAGAGGTGGTGGGCTCGTAAACCTTGAGTCACGTGATGAAGAAGTTCGATATTTTGTGGATCATAAAGATTGTCTAGGCCCAAAAGCTCTTCAACTTTGTTATTGCCCTCTTCAGTTAAGATTGAGGTCTTAGACTTCAAATCGATCGTGAAGTGCACATCTTGTTTTAAAGAAGGAATGATTTTATTGATAGTGGCATATTTGTCTGTGGAATCTTCCGCGGGACCCGAAATAATCAACGGAGTTCTCGCTTCATCCACCAAGATGGAATCGCACTCATCAACGATGGCATAATTGAACGGCCTTTGTACATAATCCTTAAGATCAAACTTCATGTTATCTCTAAGGTAGTCAAAACCAAATTCGTTATTTGTTCCGTAGGTAATATCTGAATTGTAAGAGTCGCGTCTTTGTCTGTCGCTCAATTCATGGACTATAATTCCCACCGAAAGACCTAACCAATTGTAAAGCTGCCCCATCCATGCTGAGTCACGCTTCGCCAAATAATCGTTCACTGTCACAACGTGAACACCTTCTCCAGAAAGAGCGTTCAGATAAACAGGAAGAGTTCCTACAAGAGTCTTACCTTCTCCGGTTCTCATCTCTGCAATTTTACCCTGATGAAGAACGAGACCACCAATCATCTGCACATCGTAGTGTCTCATGCCGAGGACGCGAATCGATGCTTCTCTACAAACCGCAAAAGCTTCCGGCAAAATATCATCGAGGGTTTCGCCATTTATTAATCTATTTTTAAATTCCGGCGTCTTTGCCTTTAACTGATCATCGGTGAGTTTTTTCATCTCCGGTTCGAACGAGTTGATTTTATCAACTAGCGGCTGCAGTCTTTTCATTTCACGTTCGTGCTGAGTGCCAAAAATTTTGGCGAGAACTTTTTGTATCATCAAATTTCCACTGTATAGTTTTACTGTATATGTTTTTACGCTGCTACTGTTTTACCCTATCAAAAAATTTACTCTCACAAACTAAGGCTGTCTATGAGTTATTTGCCGAATTCCTTCGTAAAGACCGATGGATACGGCATTCGAGAGATTCAAACTTCTGATGGGACCATGCATTGGTAAAGTCACAAGTTGATCAGGGAACATTTGTAGGATTTCTGGACTAAGGCCTTTCGTTTCTTTTCCAAAAACCAACCAATCTCCTTTTTTAATCTCTGCATCAAATATGGAGTTGGTGGTCTTGGTTGTAAAGAGGTGCATGCGTGATTTATCAGGAACAATTGCGAGCCAATCTTCGAAAGTTTTGTGATGTTGCCAGTTTAGGTGGACCCAATAATCTAGTCCGGCACGCTTTAGCTTCTTATCATCAATCTCAAAGCCAAGTTTTCCGACCAAGTGGAGTGAACTTGCCGCACCAATGCAGGTACGGCCGATGTTGCCGGTATTATTGGGTATCTCGGGTTCTATAAGAACCACGTTAAAGAGATTATTCGAGGTATCTAAAGACTTCTTGTCCAAGTTTTGAGAGGGCAAGCCTTCTTCCTTTGTCTACGATCATTCCCATGTTCATCAATCCTCTGTAGAGATCCAATTGAATGGGAACGATGTCTCTACCAGAAGAATTTCCAAGCTTTCTAATGTATTCCTTCTCACGATCTTTGAGTTTCTCGGTGAGCGGAGGATTTTGTGAGAAATCCTCCATCCAATTACCACTTTCGATAAGCTTCGCTGTTTTCGGAAGTTTTAGCGGATTTATGCTGTAAACGTAAGCCTTTTCCGTAGATCCATTATCAAGGTAAACGTCTGTCTCCATTCTCAGGAAAAGGCTCTTCTCTGGTATTTTAAATGAAAAGCCATGAAATTGATCCAACAAACTTAAAAGCACATCGCTTCTATTGCACTTGATTAAATCTCCTGGAACCAGCTGTGACCCTTGCGTAGAAATTACGGAATATCCTACTTCTAAGCGATACGCTGAACCCTTCACAAATACATTTGGAGTGATATTCTCCTCATTAAAGAACTTAGAATAATGTATGTTGCCCCGAGCTAACGATCCGTAAACGAAGATATTCATTTCAGATGATTTTACATCCTGTGTATCGACTATCATTGTTGTCCCCCTCTAGACTCAAACGAAGCCTCAGCTATAACAAACATCGATTTAAAGCGCAACTCAGGGTGCCTATTTGTATAACAACCAAAAAATGACTTCACATTTTTTACAGTTGATGCCATATAATTTTTTTCATCTAATAATTAAAGTTAGCTAATACTTTAGAAACAACCGGTAGAAACTATACAGAGAAACTAATAAAGAAACTAACCAGAGAAGAAAATTTTAGGAGTACTGAATGAAAAACGAACACATAACATACATGGGACATCACTGGATTATGATCGAGGATAACGCCGTACTCGTTGGTATGACTGAGGAAGCACTTGGAGAAATCGATAAAATTCAAGAAATGAATCTTCCCTCAGAAGGCGAAGAGGTCGAAGCAGACGATGTGTGCGGCGAAATCGAAACTCCAGATGGAACCTACAAACTTTATTCACCTGTCAACGGTAGCGTGATCGAAGTGAATGCCGAAGTGATGGAAGACAATTCTCTGTTGTTTGATGATCCCTATGACAGCTGGTTATATAAAATCGAAGCTACGGATGAGGCCAGCTTGGATGCACTCTTTGATAAAGAGACGGACGAATAATATTCAAATTCTTAATTAAGCCAGTCCGTGTTGGACTGGCACTCTTTTACCTCAGCCGAACAACTGCCATGAACCCTGGAGTTTTTGTAAGCGCCTTCCGTACATTTTAGATAATTTTGATTTTTCAAAAAACAGTTGGGGCTTGTGACCATTCTAAAATGTGCAGGCATTAGTAAAGATTTTCTTTGGGGTTTAAGTTTTTTAACGGTGACTAAGTCAAATTCGGTATTTCCATTTTTTAAGTAATATAAATTAGGCAATTTGGATTCTTTTTTTTCTTCACTTTCAATACTGAGATTTAATTCTATGTCCTCGTCAGAGTAACCACTGAATTTCATCTGATCAATTTTTGATCTTTGGATTTTACTAGATATTCTAGCCGTATAACCCTTGGGGCACTGACTACCTCCCAAAATTTTCTTTCTATTTTTTACGAAGATATTTTCACAAACTTTCTCACTTTGAGTACAAACACAAGTTTTCGTCGCATGTTCTTCTAAAGGGAGAACAGAATCCAGAGCAGAAACTTCGTCATACATAATTGAATACTCTGGCCCTGTAGCGCGGCAATCAAATCCTACAACCTCTGGATTTTCCCTAACATAATTATAGCGATTTTCATTCGGGTCTTTATTGAAGCCCGCCTTTGTCTCTGGATATTCATCTTCTAAACCCAGCACATGCAAGACTTCATGTAGTATGGTCTCGCAAGGTATAAATTCGCTGTATTGCTTCACTGAGCTCCTACTCTCCTGAGGCCTGATCTTGATTTGTATAGCGGGAACTTTTTTATCATCAGTGGCTGCTATTTCTAAACTTTGACCTTCTGGCCCAATCAGAAATGGCTTTAAGCGATCAAAACAAATATTCATTTTCTGAATAAATTCTTTCTGAGTTTCTAACGACCTAGAAGCAAACTGCCAAAGACTTTCTTGTAGCTCAGATTTTTTAGCGTAAAAAGTTGGGTTGATTTCTATTTTAATTTTTTTATCCGAAATTTTAGTCAAGCGGTACGCAGTTCCAAAAGAATTTTCTACGTTTTGGGGAACGCCTAAAGCTGATGAGTGACAGAGCACTTCAGCCGCCAACACAGTAAGTTTAGCGGCAGGCCCAATAATAGCAGGACATAAATTTCCTGCCTGAAGGGAAATGCTCGCACTTAAAAATAAAAAGACGGAAAAAATTTTAAATAACATCGTTAACCCTGACTGGATTTTGGAAGATCCTTTAATGTTATTTCTTTAAATTCATTTCCATCCGAGCGGAATATCTTCTCTTGATTATCCATAATGGTCATCAAATTCACTGGGCGCTTCCATATTTCTTGGACATTTTTCATCGTTTCTTTCATATAGTCTGGCTGCAAATCCACACCTTCATACAGATGCCTTAATAGAAGCTCACCTTTATTCTCATAATTCCCGTCCATCACTTCAATGATGGGCTGGCCAAAATTTGTTAATTGGAATAGCAATTTCTTTTTCACTTCTGCAAAGTTTCTTGTGTCGATCACGTACTCATTTGTTCTTTGATTGTATTTATAAACGAACATTTTGTTTTGGATACAAAAATCTTCGGTTAAAAACTCATCGATAAACATAACATCGTTGTAGTTTCTTCTCACTTCGAAAATTTTTTGGCGGCCTAATCCTAGTTTTTTATTCCAGTTTTTTCTCTGAGTATAATCTTCGCATTGCTCCCATCCACGACCAAATTGACCTTTGTTCCATCTCTCTTCGATATTTCTGAACAGCTCGATGCCTATTTTATAAGGATTAAATCCTGTTGGCGCCATGGCCGTTGTTCCACTATGGTGATCGGCGTAGTCAATCACTTCGCCGTCCGTAAGCAGGCCATTTGTCATCATGGTTGTGTGCCAATAAGAAGCCCAACCTTCATTCATGATCTTGGTCATTCCTTGAGGAGCAAAGTAATAGGATTCGACACGAATGATAGACAAAATATCCTGCTGCCAGTCTTCTAGAGGAGAATTTTTGATTAAATAATGGAGAACATCTCTCTCAGTTTGTACTTTTTTTTCTGTCGTTTCCGTTTTTTTAATCTCTTCTCTTTGCTTTTCAAGATATTCTGGCGGATTGATGTATTTATCCATATAACCTGCGCCGGTATTTTTTAGAGGAGTAACTTCTTGCTTTACCGGCTCTTGATTTCTAGAGGAATTTTGATTTGAAGTGCTGCCAGAAAAATAAGGAGAATGGCGATCAATCAAATTTTCTATGGATAAACATTTATCAATAAAATCTTCGACAACATCATAACCATAACGATCCATATATCTACGAATCCTCGTTCCGTGATTTGCCATCGTGTCCATCATTTTTCTGTCTGTTCTAGAGAACCATTGATTGTTCTTGAAAAAATCGCAGTGACCATAGACGTGGGCCATAACTAGCTTTTGATCGACAAACATATTGCCTTCCATTAAGTAGGCATAACAAGGATCCGTGTTGATCACCATTTCATAAATTTTTGATAATCCATATTCATAGCTTTTTGAAAGCTTTTCGTATTCCATCCCGAATCTCCAATGAGGATATCTCGAGGGGAACCCACCTTGCGCTGCAAACTCACTCATTTGATCATAAGTGATCATTTCAAATACCGTTTGGAAAAAATCAAGGCCGTAGCCTCTGGCCATTTTTTCTACTCTTATTTGTTCTGCAACTAGCTCTGGTGGAAGACCTTTCATTTAATTTCCTTTTTGTAGAAATGTTTTAATGGAGTCCACAATTTGATCCCGATTTGCAATCCGGCTCATTACAAAGTTTTGTTCGTCACCCATGGATTTTTCTAAATCTTTCATAAACTGACCACTTCCGTATCGACTTTCCACTTGGCCATAACCAAAGAGATTTACTTTTCCCAAAAGATCTTCTCTTAAAAGTTTTATGCAATATCTGGTATCTTCAGAAGACCAGTTGTCCCCATCACTAAAATGGAAAACATAAATATTCCATTGATCGAGAGGATATTCTTCATCAATAGTTTTTTTAACTAGATTGTAAGCAGAACTTATAAGTGTTCCGCCGGATTCGCTTGTCCTAAAAAATGTTTCTTCATCCACTTCCTGTGCTGATGCATCGTGAATGATGAATCGAGTTTGCAGTCCTTTGTAGTGCTTTCTAATCCATGTATCTAACCAGAAGCTCTCGAGCCTTACGATTTCTTTTTGCTCTTCGCCCATCGATCCCGAAACGTCCATAATATAAAACACGACAGCATTGGAAGTTGGTTGCGGAATGGTTTTGAAAGATCTATAACGCATGTCTTTTTTAATGGGAACAATGATTGGTTTATCTGGATCGTAGGTTTTAGAAATGATTTGTCTCTTGAGAGCTTCTTTGAATGAGGCTTTAAAATTTCTCAGAGACTCAGGACCAATGGGTCTCAACCCTGTGTACTTTGTTTTCATACTC
>JANMFM010000307.1:0-8763 GCA_031374125.1 Bdellovibrionales bacterium | reverse complement strand
CTCTTCCGAGTTGTTGAAGCATCTCTTGATCTTTAATTCCAACAAGTTCACCTAAACCTAAAGAGTAAATACAAACATCCAGCGAGTGATTGTAAGTGTAAAAATCATGAGAAGAAAGGCCGATGAGTTCTGCCATGGCATCATCTTCATTTTGCATAAAATCGATGATGTTATCAACAGCCGCTTTTGCACCATCCAAAGTTTGTTCTAAATTCGGATTTTCAAAAAGCTCTTCGATTAAAGAGAAGGTACTTTCTTTTAAAATGGTTCCACGTTTTGCTTTCTCCAAAGAAGTATCGTTGAGTATTTCTGCGACATAGTCTTTGTAGGCTTTGCGATCCTTTTCCATGACGTAGAACACATCGGTATTTTTCTTTTGAAAATGGGTAAGCTTATCCTCAGGAATCTTAGATCCAGCATGAAGATAAAGAACATAATGTCCATTGATATGAATGTAGAGGTCAAAGCTAGTGGGTTTCTCTGTATTTAAACTGTTCACTCTGATTTTAAAATACTGATCCATGTTAATTATTCTAAGGAGCCTTTGATTGACTGTCGAGCAAAAGAACACTAATTCATAAAGCATGGACCTCAATCTTGACACGCCAATTCAATATCTTAAAGGAGTAGGACCTCACTATTCTAAGGCCTTCGAAAAGCGTGGTCTCTACAGTATTCAAGAGCTACTGGAATGGTTTCCTCGAACTTATGAGGACAGAAGAGCAGCTAGAACCATCAGCTCGCTTCAGGTGAATGAAACTGTAAGTCTTAAGGCTGAAGTGGTTTATGTAAAGCCTATTTTCTTAGGTCTTAAACGAAAAAAAATCTACGATGTTTTAGTCAAAGACGGTTCGGGGCAAATTCACTGCAAGTATTTTAGAGTTCCATATAAGGGTTATTTTGACCGTCTAGAGCCACATAAAATGGTTCGCGTGGTGGGTAAGGTCATCGAGTATCGCGGAACAAAACAGTTCCATCATCCAGATATTAAGGACGCAACAGATGAAGAGATCGACGATCAGTTAATTCCGATTTACACAGAAACTGAAGGCATAACTCCACAAAGAATCTATAAGATTATGGATATTGCTTTGAGTGGCGTGTATTCAAAGATTCCTGAAACAATGCCTGAGTATATTTTGAAAAAATTTGATCTAGCCTCTAAAAAGGATTCTTTCAAATTTGTGCATCAGCCTCCAAAAGATGCAGGTCCAGAATTTTTTGAACAAAAATCAAGATTTCATAAAAGAATAATCTTTGAAGAGTTCTTCTGGTTGCAGCTTTTTTTAGCAATCCAAGAAAAGGGAAAGATTCTAGAAGACGCCCCGCAAATGAAAAAAGATCCAGATTTTTTGGAAAAAGCAAAAAAGTTTTTACCTTTTGAACTAACAAATGCTCAGATCAATTCATTCAAAGAAATCGCTGCCGACATCTGCGAACCTCACCCGATGAGAAGACTGGTTCAAGGCGATGTGGGGAGTGGGAAAACTATCGTTTCGTTTTTAACCGCACTTTTTGTCATCCAAAATGGTTACCAAGCGGCCCTTATGGTGCCTACGGAAATTCTAGCCGATCAGCATCTGAGGAATGCTCAAAATATCTTGGGGAAACTCGTAGTAAGAGTCGATATTTTGAAAGGCTCACAAACTGCAAGAGAAAAAGCAGCCGTCACTGAAAGATTAAGAAAGGGCGAGATTGATTTACTGATCGGAACGCACGCACTGATTCAAGAAGGCGTGGATTTTAAAAATCTCGCCCTTGCCATCGTGGATGAGCAGCATAGATTCGGTGTTTTACAAAGACAAAAACTAAAACAAAAAGGTTATTCACCGCATTTCTTATTGATGACGGCAACTCCGATTCCAAGAACATTGGCGTTGACTGTTTACGGAGATCTCCAGTGCTCTATTATCAATGAACTTCCAAAAGGAAGAGCTCCGATTACGACAAGAGTGGTGAGACAAAATAAAATCCCTCAAGTTTTTGAATTCGTAAAAGATCAACTAAAGAAAGGAAGGCAAGCTTATGTTGTTTATCCTCTGGTGGAAGAATCAGAAAAAATTGATCTTAAGGATGCGGTGACTGCTTTTGAAAACATAAAACAAAGATTTCCCGAATTTAAAGTGGGTCTTCTTCATGGAAAAATGAAAACTCAAGAAAAAGATGAAATCATGAATGAGTTCCGTCTTAATATTATTCAAATCTTAGTTGCAACGACTGTTATTGAAGTTGGTGTTGATGTTCCGAACGCCAACATTATGGTCATAGAACACTCTGAAAGATTCGGACTCTCTCAATTGCATCAATTGAGAGGTCGGGTAGGAAGAGGCGCGCACAAAAGTTATTGCGTTCTATTATTAGGACACGCGGTGAGTGAAGAAGCGTATGAAAGAACTTCTATTATGGCAGAAACCAGCGACGGCTTTAAAATCTCCGAAAAAGATTTAGAATTCCGAGGTCCTGGCGAATTCATGGGCTCCAAACAATCCGGCTTACCTGGATTCAAAATGGGAAATCTAGTGCGAGATCTCGATGTCTTAATTAAAGCCAGAGAAGTCGCCTTCGAAATCATCGGCAACGACCCCAATTTATCAAAACCAGAAAACAAAATCCTAAGAGAACAACTCGTAAAAATCCACGGCCCCACCGCTTTAATCACGGTAGGCTAAAAGACCTGCGTACATCAAGCCGTCGATCCCTAAAAGTCATTTTTCTATCAAAAGGTGCCCGTCGACTTTTGGGAGCCCAGCGCGTTAACCGTGCCTCTCGTATTTGAATTTATTATGAGCCTGGCAGAGAACTTGGAGATTATCGATTTGGTTACTGCCATTATTACTTACTAATTTGATGTGATTTATTAATAAATTGATAAAATCTTATCCACTTCAAAAGAAGTGAGCGGTCGATTGCTATCCCAGTATACGGCGGCATCAGCACCGAGTGCTGCTTTATTTATAAAATTTGTTCCAACTATGCCTAACGCAACCTTAAATCCATAATAAAAGCTATACTCATATACAAGAATACAATCATTTTGCAGTCTCAGCGTAAAATTCCAATCCAGGCTTACCTTTAATTTAAGCGAATCATAAATAGAGAATTTATTTGCTAGAGATTTCTCAATCTACACACCTTACTTTAACAGGAATACATTTCACTGGCATATTTGCCTTTGCTTCCACAATAGTGCTGCCATATCCGCTCGAGTTTCCAATGCCATCGCAATATGCTTCGTAAGTCTCACAACTTAAAGCTGTTGTATTTGAAGTGATAAGAACATTGTTTTCTAGATCAGATAGAGAAAGTTGGCCTTTAAATCCGAATGTTTTTTCACAACTAGCACGGATTGCACTGCAAAAAAAGGTATCTTGCTCGTTACTATTGCATTTTGTAGCAGCCTCATTTCTGGCAGATTTTTCACTTAAGCCTTTTCCATAATAAGAGTTACCGAATACGTTGATACTGCATTCCCAAAAGCCTATTTTACCTAAATCTGAAGAATGAGCATAATTGCCTACTGAGTAGACGAGCATAAAAATAAACAACATTAATTTTTTCATATAATTCAACCTTTCAAGTGAGCTTAGTGGTGCTTACCCAATTATTTTAGACAAGTTGCACACGGCAATCTTCTTTGCATAGATTTTTTTATTATAAAATTATAATAAAAATTTATTTCACAATAAATTTATTTGCATAATTAATTAGATTTTCTATGTTAAATGGAATTCAATTGGCTTTAACAATTATAAAATTCAAATGTGAAAAATACAAAAAAATTATAATACAGAATTCTGTAAAGAATAGTTTTGAATAGTTTTAGTTATTCCAAATAAGTGCAGATAAATCATCGGCACTTTCATTTTTAGAGCTAGGCTAGTTTATCCGGCTATCCAGCGCATCACCGCGTTATTTGTAACCAAATCCTAACAAATCCCTTGAGAAATGCTCATTTCATGATCTGATTATTGAGCTTCTAACTTTAAAGAAATTTTCCCATGGGAGGGATTATGAAAAAACTGTTAATTGGATTAACATGCAGCTTAGTTGGTGTGGCATTCTCTACACAACTCCAAGCAAAAGAATTAAAACTTAAGAACGCAAATGTAGATCTTAAGAACCATTCTAGTCAAATTTTTATGAGGCTAGATGGCGCGGTTCCGGCTGTAAGCTCTAAATATTTTGTGGTTCAATTTGAAAACGCAATTACAGAGCAAGATCAAAAAGATTTAAAAGCAAACGGCTTTGAAATCCTTCAATATCTTCCAGACGATGCTTATATCGTAAGCGGAAATTTCTCAAATGCATTGCAATTGAAAAACACAAACTCAAAAATTTATGAAGTTGCTCCCTATGTTTCTGAATGGAAACTCAGCAGTGAGCTCACTTCTATGAGCGTTTTTGATAACGAATCCAATACAATCTTGAATGTAAGGCTTTTACCCAACACAGATGTTAAAGCTCTTTCCGCAAAAATTGAAAAATTAGGATTGAAAGTTTTAGTTACTGGTCAAAGATACATCGCGGTTCAAGCAACAAAATTAAGATCACTGGATATCGCAAACATCGAAGGCGTTGAATTTATCCAAGTTCAACCCGAATTAAAAACATTAGATATGGATGTTTCTGATGACGATAGAGCAGATCCTCCGCCGCCAGAAAATTTAGGTGAAACTAAAACTGGTTATGAATCTGGAACTAAAGTTATGAAATTTGAAAAGGCTTGGGAGCGTGGTTACACTGGCGAAGGTCAAACAGTAGCTATGGCAGATACAGGTCTTGATATGGGTTCCACAGGAAATATGCACTCGGATCTTCAAACAGTTATCGGTGGTGAGTCTGTAGCAATGTTTGGTGGAGTAGGTTGGGATGATCCTCAAGGACACGGAACACACGTGACGGGTTCTGTGATTAGCCGAGGGATTTTATCTCAAGGATTAATCAAGGGTGGAGCTTTCAATTCCAAATACTACGCTCAAGGCATGTGGAGTATGTTGTTGAACAACATTATGGTTCCGCAAGATATGGGAGCAATGTTTGCCAATGCATACAATAAAGGTGCAAGAGTTCATACTAATTCTTGGGGTGCAGACTCCAATGGTGCCTACGATAACTTTGCAGCAACGGTGGATCAAGCTATGTGGGATCATCCAGATCTATTGATCATCTTCGCTGCTGGAAATAGTGGTAAAGATAACAATCGTGACGGTGTCATCGATCAAGGTTCTGTGGGTTCTCCAGGAACAGCTAAGAATACTTTAACTGTTGGGGCTTCAGAGAACTACATGCTTGAAGGTGGAAGACAAAAAGCTTGCGGTGAGATGAAGGACGGCGGAACAAAATGGGGAGTTGAACCTTTGAAATCAGATAAGCTTTCCAACGATCCGAATGGTATCGCATGTTTTTCTTCTCGTGGTCCAACTCAAGATCAAAGATTGAAACCAGAAATCGTAGCTCCAGGAACTAACATTGTGAGCTTGCAATCTCGTCATTCTAAAGCAACAAAGCTTTGGGGTATCTACAATCAAAATTATTCTTGGGCAGGTGGAACTTCTATGGCAACACCACTGACAGCGGGCGCAGCGGCGGTCACTCGTGAGTATCTTGTAAAACAAGGTTTTTCAAATCCTTCAGCAGCAGTGGTGAAGGCTACTCTTATGCATACAGCCTTTGATCTATTCCCAGGCCAATTCGGTAAAGGCGCAGGACAAGAGATTCCTAAGAGAGGGCCAAACAACCAACAAGGTTACGGACGTGTGGATATGGATTCTGCAACTCAACTTGGCCAAGCCAAAATCGTTGATAACTCAACAGGTGTAGGTGCTGGCGAATCGAGTAATGTGACTTTCAATATCACAGAAAAAAGAGCGCAAGTAGGTGGGGTTCTAAAAGCTACGCTTGTTTACACCGATGCTCCTGCCGCAGCTTCTGCTAGCAAAACATTAGTGAATAACTTGGACTTAAGAGTGACGGCACCAGATGGTAAAGTCTTCACTATTAATGACAGTACAAACAACGCTGAAAGTATTGAAATTACTGACGTTGCTAAAGGCTCATACCAAGTGTCTGTGGTAGGTTCTAACGTTCCTCAAGGGAAGAACGGTAAACAGCCATATGCTCTACTTGTAAGTTTTGTAAAAAATCAAAACCAATAGCCATACATACCTGTAAACAATATCCTCTCAGCGTCATGTTGAGAGGATACTCTTGCCTCCTTGTGTCATAAATGCTATAAATATCCACGCTCATAAATTATCAAAAACGAAAACAGTAGTAACTCGAGAGCATGAATATATGTTTATCGCGCTTAACGGGAATAGGAGTCTTGATGGAGTTCAAAGTTGGTGACAATGCAGTTTATCCTTCTCACGGTGTTGGGCAGGTGTGCGCAATCGAAACTAAGAACTACGGTGGCATTCAAACGACTTTCTATTCCATTCGCATTTTAGAAACTGGCGCAAAAATCATGGTTCCAAAGAACAGTGCGAGAGTTTCAGGTCTAAGACCCATCATTAATGAAACAGAAGCTAAAGAGGTTTTTCAAATCTTAAGGAAAACTGATGCTAAAATCGACACCCAAACATGGAATCGCAGATACCGCGAATACATGGAAAAAATCAAAACTGGTTCTATCTTTGAAATTGCGGAAGTCTTAAGAGATTTATTCCTTTTAAAATTAGACAAGGAATTGTCATTCGGTGAGAGAAAGCTTTTAGATCAAGCAAGAACTCTTCTTATTAAAGAATTATCACTTTCAACTACGACTGAAGAACAATCTGTCGAGACCGAAATCAAGCAAATATTTGGTTTATAAAAATTAGTTTATAACAGTTAAACTACTCTTCTTCTGAAGAGTCTTTGCGACCGTACAGATTTCTTCCGTATATAATGGAAGTTGTTGTTGTTATGTCGTCTGGATTTTCTTCTGTCGAGTACTTTTTGATCAGTTCTGTGGAGTCAGCGAGGCGTTGAACCAAGCTTTGCATCATGTTTCTTGCCCAATCTGGCAATTCCCCGAGTAATTTATTATAGCCCTCTTCAGACACTTCATAAGCCGAAGCTGCCGTGATAGCTTGTGCAGAAGCAGTGCGAGGTTTTTTTGTGATAAAAGCAAATTCACCTAAACAATCGCCTGCGGACACCACATTCAAAATGATCTTTTGCTTACCGTCGGGCTTTACAAAAACCTCAATATCCCCAGATTCTATAATGTAGAAAGAGCTCGTGACTTCACCCTCAATAAATAGGATGTCCCCGGCTTTGAATCTCTTAAGCTGTAAGTATTGAAGTGCGTCTGCGCCCATAACATTAGGTTGCCAAGTGACAGGCAGGCTTTCAAGTGATATTTTGGCTGATTAGGTATTTAACTCTCCTGAACTGTTTAATTTATGCTAAATGAGGTCCGTATGTCAGAAGTTCCAGATGAGATAAGAGTCAGATTTGCACCTTCACCAACAGGATACTTGCATGTTGGTGGCGCCAGAACCGCACTATACAATTGGCTTTATGCTAAGAAAAAAGGCGGTAAATTTATTTTAAGAATCGAGGACACGGACCAAGCAAGATCCACAGAAGAAGCTTTGCAGATGCAGGTTTCCGACTTGAAGTGGTTGGGCTTAACTTGGGATGAAGGTTACGACATCGGCGGACCTTATGGACCATACAAGCAGAGTGAAAGACTTCATATCTACAAAGAAAAAGCAGAAGAGATCATTGGTTCTGGAAAAGCATACTATTGTTTTTGTACAGACCAAGAGCTCGAAGAGAAAAAAGAAATCGCCAAAAAAGAAGGCCGCCCTCCACACTATGATGGAAAATGCCGATCTTTAAAAATCGAAGATTCAAGAGCAAAAATTAAATCCGGTGTAACCTCTACGGTGAGATTCAAAGTGGATATCACTAAATCCGTTACTTTTAAGGACATCATTAGAAGTGAAGTGACCTTTCCAGCAGGCATGGTCGGGGATTTTATTATTCTGAGATCCGACGGTATGCCGGTGTACAACTTCTGCTGTACAGTGGATGACTCGATGATGAAGATCACGCATGTGTTAAGAGCGGAAGAGCATCTTCCAAACACGTTGAGACAAATCATGATTTACGAAGCGCTGAATGCAAAGATTCCAGAATTTGGACATCTCTCGATCATTTTAGGTGAGGACAAACAAAAGCTTTCCAAAAGACATGGAGCAACCAGCTGCAATGAATTTAAGAACCAAGGCTTTTTGTCTGAAGCACTTTTAAATTTTATTGCGCTTCTAGGATGGAGTTCTCCAAAGGGTGACGAGATCATCACGATAGATGAATTGATCAAACAATTTGATTTAGACCGTATGGTTTCATCTGCAGCTGTGTTTGACCAAAAGAAATTCAACTGGGTGAATGCAACTCACTTGAGAGCATTGCCTTCAGACGAACTTTGGGAAAGATTGAAAGTTTATTTAGAACAAAACAATGTTGAGTACAATAAGGACGCAAATTGGCAAAAGCAAGTAGTGGAAACTCTAAAGTCTTCCATGGAAACTTTCATGGACGGGGTGGAGCTCTTTAAACTTCTTGATGATGCGTTCTTTGATCTCACTCAAGAGGGTTTAGAAACAGTTCAGTGGAAGGAAGCAGCACCCGTGATTGAAGCATGGATTGAGGTATTGAAATCCCATCCTCATGATGTAATCACAGAGGCTGAGTTTGGCGATCTTCAAAACAAAGTGAAATAAAAACTTTCCTTTTTGTCCGGATTTTTCTTTCACTTTGTTTTGAAAT
>JANMFM010000228.1:0-11195 GCA_031374125.1 Bdellovibrionales bacterium | reverse complement strand
TTGGAAAGTAGGGCTTTCTTTTGTGGGCACCATCGGTGGGGTCATGCTTTTGATGGTCATCATTGGGCTTGGGCTCTTTAAGTGCCTAGAGGGCGTAAGCTTTATCAAAAGATGGTATTTGAAATACAGCTTTTTAGCTCTTTCTCGCAAGAAAGGTGCATCGATGGCGGTTTTTGTGGCCATTGGTTTGGGTGCACTTTTAATCAATTTACTTCCCCAATTGAAGTACTCACTCCAGAGAGAATTTGAAATTGGAACAAAGACTCCGTCTTTATTTTTATTTGATATTCAAGATGATCAATTGGAACCACTTAAAAACTTTGTAAAGTCTCAAGGAACCGCTTTAACGGCGATTTCTCCTATGATTAGATCTAGAATTTTAAAAATCAACGATGAAGACTACGAAAGAAAAGTCGAGACTCAAACCTTTAAAACTAGAGAAGAAGAGCAAGAGGCCAGATCGCGAAACCGTGGCGTAAATCTCTCTTACCGTGAAAAGCTTTCGGAATCGGAAGAATTAGTCGAAGGTGATTTCTTTACAACAAAATACGATGCTTCCTCCAATGCGCCTTTTGGTCTGTCGCTCGAGCAACGTTATGCCGATCGCATGGGCATCAAGATGGGCGATAAAGTGGTCTTTGACATTCAAGGTGTGGAGCTTGTTGGCGTGGTACAAAGTATCCGTTCCGTAAAATGGATTTCATTTCAGCCGAACTTTTTTATTTTGTTCCAAGAAGGTGTTCTAGAAGATGCTCCTAAGACATTTATCGCGGCAATTCCTGCGATGGATTTGACCAAAAAGAATGAACTTAGAAATGCACTGGCTGTGAAATACAATAACATTTCATCTATCGATGTCACAAGACTCGTGGATAGTACTCTAAAAATTTCGGATCAAATGAGTTGGTCGTTAGAGTTGATGTCTTTGCTTGCACTTTTATCAGGTTACATCGTTCTATTTTCGATCATTCGTAGTCATTTGGAAACTCGTTACTACGAGATCAATATGCTAAAGGTTTTCGGCGGATCTTTTTGGAAATTGACGGGTTACATTCTCAATGAATATATAACTCTCACTTTATTAGCCTCAACTTTAGGCGTATTTTTTAGTGTGCTGGTGAGTTATGGAATTTCTTATTATCTTTTCGAAGGTATTTTTACTCTCAAACTATCGACATTACTCATTTCGGTATCTCTCATCACGATGATATCGGCGATTGTTTGCTTCTTGGCTTCATTTAAAATTTTTAAGTCACGTCCGTCGGATGTTCTGCGCGCAGGCTGAATCTTAGCTGCATAAATCTTATATGAATAAAACTTCTGATACCGTGAGGAGATACTCTTAGACTTTAAAATACCTTAGGCAAGGTACATTCGAATAAAACAATTACTGGGGGGTAATATGTCTTTAGTGGATGCCTTATCTTCGCAGCGAGATCGCTTTGGTCCCTACGGATCAAATACGGTAGCCACCCATATGAGAAAATACGAGAATGACAATAGCGCGTTCTTTGATTGACGCGTAGATTCTACAGGGACAAGAGAGGGCTATTGATTATCTTTTAAGCTTTTGATACATAGAAGCTTAACTTTTTATTGGACCGCTGAAGAGACTCCTTAGTCTCAATAGCAATTGGAGTCCTTGATGACCTACCACCTAAAACTCCTAGGCGGGAACTTTGTAGAGTTCCAGTCCCTCTTAGGATATTCATTTAACAACCCTAAGCTTCTTATCGAAGCCTTCACCCATAAGAGTGCCTTCAACGGCCAAAAAGAACGCTTGCTCGAAAGCAACGAACGCTTAGAGTTTTTAGGCGACGCGGTGGTGGACCTTATCATGAGTGATATTCTTATGAAAGAATATCCAGACAGCACTGAAGGTGATCTCACCAAGAAGAGAGCATCTCTTGTGAATGAGTTTTCGCTTTTTGAAATTGCCATCAATCTTGAATTAGAAAAATACGTACAACTCGGAAGATCAGAAGTTGAAGTTGGGATGAATCAGAACCAAAGGATTCTCGCTTCATGCTTTGAAGCCCTTATGGGTGCTCTTTATCTCGATGGTGGATTTGAAGTGGTAAGAAAAGTTGTCGAGGCTCTCTTTAGACAAAAAATAGAAAAATTAAAACAAGGTGTAAACGATTTTGAAGATTTTAAAACTCAACTTCAAGAAAAGCTTCAGAAAAAATTTCGCCAAACACCACTCTACAGCGTGGCGGGAAGTACGGGGCCTGAACATCAAAAGATTTTTGAAGTGGAAGTATTATTAGATGGAAAAGTATTAGCAAAAGCAAATGGTCGTAATAAAAAAATCGCTGAACAAAACGCAGCTCGAATAGCGTTGGAGGATATGACATGAACTATAACCCAGAAAATTACAAAGCAGGCTTCGTTGCCCTTTTAGGCATACCGAATGCAGGAAAGAGCACTCTCACAAATTGTCTCGTGGGTGAGAAGGTATCTATCGTAACCAATAAACCCCAAACCACTCGTCGCAGAATCAGCGGGATTGTTTCTCAAAGAAACTTTCAGGCGATCTTAGTCGATGCTCCAGGTGCCGTAGAAAATACATCGGGCCTCAATCAGTTCTTAAGAGATGAATTGGATGATGTGATCCGAGGTGCCGATACAGTTCTTGCACTTTTGAACTTGGATGCTCCAAGTCCTGAGCCCCTAGATAGAATCATCGAGATGGCCCAAAATTGCGGAAAGCCTTGGGCTGCCGTAATCAGCAAAACAGATCTTGGTCATGGAAACAGAAGCCACACCTTAAAGGCAAAACTAGAAAACTCGAGCATTCCTTATATCGAGATCTCTGCGCACAGTGAGCCGCAAGAAACGAGAGACAAAGTGTTTGCGATAATTAAAAATCTTCTACCGCCGTCGCCTGCGCCACTCTATAGTGATGAAGCTCCTACAACGGAGAATGTCAGAGACATCGTAGCCGAAACCATCCGAGAAAAATGTTTTGAAGTATTATTCCAAGAAATTCCCTATCAATTGGCTGTGCAAATCAGGGCCTTTGAAGAAGGTACGACTCTCACTAAGATTTATGCGGACATTATCATCGAAAAAGAAAATCAAAGAAAGATCGTAGTTGGAATGGGAGCGGCAAACATCAAAATGATCGGAACCAGAGCTCGCGTGATCATCGAAAAATTAATTGGTCACAAAGTTTATCTAGAGCTTCATGTGAAAGTGAAAAAGAAATGGTTCAAAGACCCGATCGTATTAAAGGAGCTTGGTTATGTTATCAAGGCTTAATAAAGTTGCGATCGTTGGCAGACCTAACGTTGGTAAATCTACGCTTTTTAATATTGCGACAAACGCCAGACGTGCGATCGTAAAGAATCAACCGGGCGTGACTCGGGATATTCAGTACGGAAAAGCAGAATGGCGTGGTCATGAATTTGAAGTGATGGATACAGGTGGCGTGACGGAAAGTAATGACCTGATGCCTAAATTGATCAAAGAAAAAGTTATCGATGCGCTCAAGATCAGCGATATGACTCTTGTGATAGTAGACGCGCAAGCAGGACTTATTCCCGAAGACAAAGTTCTTTTGGATATGGTGCAAAGAAGTGGAAAGCCTTTTAGAATCGTTGTTAATAAACTCGATACCGAAGAAAACATCGGTGTGGATATGGCGGACTTTTATCAGTTGGGCGGGGAGTTGATTCCATGTTCTTTTGAAAAAAGACAAGGAATCGCAGACATTCTGGATTGGATCGTAGACTCTATGCCAGTCAAAGACGATACAAAGATTGAATCGGAACTTACGTTTGCTATTCTTGGAAAACCGAATGTAGGAAAAAGTTCGTTGACGAATAAACTTTTAGATGAAAATCGCATGATCGTATCTCCGGTTGCAGGAACTACGGTCGATGCCATTGATATTCCTTTTGAGCGAAACGGAAGAACCTACACCATCATTGATACTGCAGGACTTAGAAAAAAATCTAAAATTGAAGACGGCGTAGAGATCATCGCGACCATTAAATCCAGAGGAGTTATTCCTAGAGCCGACATCGTACTTCTGATGGTGGACATTCTTGAGGGTCCTACAGAGCAAGATGCAAAAATCTTAAGACAAGTGCAGGAGGAACATAAGACTGTTCTTCTGGTAGGGAATAAATCAGACGAAGCTAAAATCAAAGTTCCAGCCTTTAGAGAAAAATTCAAAGCTAAGGTTGAAGAAGTATTTCACTTTTATCCCGATATTCCAGTGGTATTCATCAGTGCTTTAACAAGCGCTGGCGTAGAAGAATTATTTAAGAAAATTGATGAGCTTTGGGAGAAGGTAAATACAAAGATCACTACTGGAGAACTGAATAGATTCTTCACTCAAGTGATCAAGAAAGCTCCGGCGCCAGTTTACCGAACTGGTAACGTGAAGTTTTATTATTTAACACAAACTCAACAGACTCCACCGTGCTTTATCGCTTTCGTGAATCATCCGGAAGGTGTGGACAATTCATACCGTAGATTTTTGGCGAAACAAATCAAAGAAGAATGGGATCTCTGGGGAGTTCCAATTAGAATCTTTGCTATGAAAGGTAGACACGCAGAATGAGAAGGGGAGCCTGGAGTACAAGATATGCATTTTATCTGGCTACTGTAGGTTCGGCTTTTAGTTTAGGTAACCTTTGGCGTTTTCCCTACGTTGTAAATTCAAATGGTGGAGGAGCGTTCGTGCTTCTCTATATTCTTTGTGCTTTGGCCCTTGGACTTCCGATTGTGGTTGCGGAATTGATATTGGGAAAAGCCTACAAGCAAAGTGTGATCGTAGCGACAGAACAAATGTCAGACAACAGTACAGTTCCTTGGATTCGTAGAAGTCGCTTTTGGTCTTTTGTTGGAACGCTTGCGAATTTTTCAAGCATTGTGCTTTTGTCTTTCTATTCTGTTATTTGTGGTTGGGTGCTTTTCTTTTTGATGAAATACATCGCAAAAATTTCTACAGACTCTGAGATCTCTCACACTCTGTTTACCACGCTTATGGACAATGGCTTGTTGCAAGTGGCGCTCATGAGTGTGCATTTGCTGATCACGACGCTTGTGGTTTCCAAAGGATTAAAAGAAGGTGTGGAAAAGCTCACTGCTTGGATTATGCCTCTATTTGCTTGTCTTATGATTTTTCTGGTTTTTAAATCGATCTCGCTTCCTGGAGCTGCGGATGCCATGAGGTTTTTGTTTTATCCTGATTTTTCAAGTTTTTCTAAAGACACACTTTTAAAAGTATTGGGCCACGTTTTCTTTACGTTGAGTGTAGGGATGGGAGCTATGGTCGTTTTTGGTAGCTACTTAAAGGATGATTCTTATATCCCAAGATCAGGATTCAAGGTTGCGATTCTAGATATCATGGTTTGTCTCTTCGCGGGGTTTTTGATTTTTCCAATTATTTTCACAATGGATAAAATCGAAGATGTGGGACCGGCACTTTTATTTAACTCGCTCCCGGTGTTGTTCGAAAAAATTGGTTTAGGAAAAGTCTTTGGTTTTTTCTTTTTCTTATGTCTTTATCTTGCGGTTCTTGGCGCGTCGATCATGCTTTTGGAAACCAGTGTGGCAAACCTCATCGACAAGAGAAAGTTCAAACGTCAAAAGGCTTCATGGATCATGATTGGCGTAGCTTTTGTACTGGGACTTCCGTGTGCATTATCTAGCACGGTTTTGGCGGGCGTAAAGGTTTTCAATAAAGACATCTTGAGATTCTACGACAGTTTACTCATCGACACGATGTTGCCTCTAGTGGTACTCGGTATGGCGTTAGCTGTGGGCTTTGGAATGTCAAAGAAAACCAAAGAAGAACATTTCATCAGCGAAAACGAAATGGACTCCGAAAAATTCTTCAGAAATTGGCACTTCCTAATAAGATGGTTCGTCCCAGGAGTAATCATCCTAGCGATCATCCTCTCCCTCCTCCCATAAGGCGCCAGCCTACTTCAGCACTAAAAAATGTCGCGAAGAATTTCTTCTTTTTTAAACTGATTGTAAATAACATCAAGGGTATCGAATGCGATATTGTGTCCTGCCTTTTCGATACTTTTATAAGTACTCTCGCTAACATTTATAATTGTAGAAAATTCTTTCTGAGTTTTCTTTTGCTTCTCTCGAATAAAACACATACTTACAGCTAGCTTTTGTTTTCTGCTAAGGCCTAGTTTATTCAAAATATAATCTATCTTCTGAGATGCCCCTTCGATTTCGTAACCAATCACTTGGTCCTTGTTTGCCTTAGCAACAAACTTAGAAATATCCTCGTCAGAGGTCTTCATTTGAATATTGGGAACACCGCTGAAAAAATGAATATACATTAGATCTGTTTCAAAATTGCACTTTACTATCATTTTGAATCTCCTAGAGTTACCCCGGGGTGTCCTTATAGCGCATAATGATGATGTCCTTGCATGTTGATTCCCCTCAAATGCAATAAAATCATTTCTGGAATTAAATGCCAATATGCGAAGCGACTTTTTCAACAGGCCCATTTGTTTGTTGACTCTAAGACAATACTTACTCTAAATACTCCAAATACTCTAGGAGGAGAAATTATGAAATATCTATTAATGCTCGGTTGTCTTTTTATGGGTTCACTTGCAATAGCAAATCAAAGTGCTGATGATATAAAGACTATTTCAACGGATGGTAAAGTGAGAGAACTTATTGGTGAAAATGAGATTGGTTCTATCGTAAATAATGGTCAAAGAAATTATGACATTACGTTTGGTACTTGTGCTGTAAAGGTTGACGTTTTATCTACATGCGCACCGATGCCAGGTGGGCCATGTGATTCAGAGGTACGTTTTAATTCAGGATCAGTAAACTGCCTGCCATAAAACCCTTCGTTCTTATCCAAGGCTCATGTAAAACGCATGGGCCTTTTGATTTTCACCCTATGCTCCGTTTGACTAGAACCTACTGAAAACCCGACCAGCCTGATTTAAAACCCTGATTTTGACCACTTTGAACTATTCCTGAGCTTTCTGTAGCAAAGGCTTTAAAAGAGCATATCGAATAGCAAGGCTTTTATGACGATTTGGCTGCTGCGAAAGATTCTTTAGTTGATCAACTCGCAGGTTTAATTTTAACTTCGAATTCAGGATCAAGGGTTCGATTATAAGTAAGCAGAGTGTCTATAGTAAACTTGTCGATCTTATAATTAACAATCTCACTAACGCGTGCTGGGTCGATTCCTAGTTTGCCTGCTAGCTCTGCCTGCGTAATGCGATGAATACGAACGTAAGCTACGATACGTTTACATAAATCGTATTTCACTCGTTCGGCATAAGTCGCATTTTTGGGTAAAGCAATAGCGCCTTCCATCTCTTTTAATTTTTTGTCCATTTCTGCCAATTTTTTTGCACTTGGATATCTCATATTTAATCTCTCCTGTAGGCATTAACAATGCCAATAAAAATATTGTCTTCGTGTAGAAGTCAAACCAACTTGTATGTTTTGTTATCTAAATCTATTTTATCTTTTACGTAATATTCAAATCCCTCATCATCAATATTCGAAGGAAGTTGTTCAATTCCATCAAGTGTTCGAACAAGTTTTAAAATGATGTCGTCATCGATTGAGTCTTTGTGTCTCAATTCATAGTGGGGATCGATGACTACTTTCGTAATCTTGCGTCCGTTGATAATTAGGAAAATTGGGTATTCTCGTCTCTTCACATACACATTATATATAATATTGCTATTATTTGCAATAAATATTGCTAAAAGTAGCAAGTCGAAAATTCACCCGAATTTGGGCTTACCTGTGACAAATTAACGCCTCTATCTCGTATATGAAATATCAAATCGAATATACCCCCCCCCATGGCATGTTGTTTGTAAGTAGTGCTTAAGAATTATTAATTTATTTTTTAGGAGATATCATGAAATCAATTATTGGTGCATTAATCGTGTGCTTGGCTTCGTCAATTGCTCTAGCACGTGACAGTTATGTAAGAGCTGAAAATGCTTATGAGTTGGAAATTTATTCCGGTGGAACTTCTGTTCAGAAATGGGCCCGTATAAATGGCAGTGGTGTTATTGAAGTTTTTCATCCTGATGTTGGAGGTTGCAAAGCAACGTTAAAAGTAAATAAAGACAAGACTACGACGGCGATTTTGGAAGCTTTAGACTATGATGGAAGCAAAATTTCTAAAGAGAACTATACTCCATTAGCAGACAGTGGAAATGTTCTTTATCAAGATCAATACATCTTATACCCAGGATCTATATTGTTTTATCACTCATACGTTTCAGGACACTGTCAGTTAAAACAAACACCTTTTGAGGGCACTCCTCTTGATAGAGGTTATAATTTATACCTTAATGAGTGTAATGACTTAAAGTCATATGGTTTACAAGTTGCTGAAGAAGGGGTGCTTGATTACACCATTTACTGCGGAAAAAATAAAGAAAAGAAATCTGCTAAATTTCCATATAGCGAAAGTCCTTTATGCTCAAATGAACATATAGATTTACGACATTATATAGAATCTAACGTCAGCCTCAGCAATAGATGTAAAGGAGAGGATTTGGCTTGTCTCCAAAAGATGGAAACATTTTGTAAAGAAGATCATATTAAAAAATTAGAAATTTTAGAAAAATTCGATGCTGGGTGTGATCGTTCTAAATCAGGACTTAGTAGTTTTGGATCATCTCATTCTTTTAAAAGTGAATGCATACAAAATGGCAAAGTTTTAGAAAGCTTAAAAAGATGGTTAGATAGAAAAAATAAAAACATAAAATAATCAGCCTACTTCCGCATCTAAGTAAATCAAAACCACTTCAATTCGATAAGAGGTCCGTGTGAAAACTCATGGGCCTCTTGTATCTTCACTTAAAGTTTTTTTTCAAGAATGCTCGTCTTTTGTAGCGGCCTGAAAAAAAATAGCGAGATTCCACTCTTTATTATTTGATCTGTCTTATATGCGGGCAGATGCGAAACACAAGTAGGCTGGCGCCTTTTAAAAGTTGAAGCCTAGGATGGCTTGGATGCGGATGATGTCGCCGTTCATGCGGACGTTGGTTGGTCCAGAATCAGTTTGTAGATAATCGCCTTCATCGGGAAAATTCACATACTGATAGATGGCTTCGATACCTAAGTGATATTTATTTTTAACCATGGGGAATTCTGTGCCTACGCCGATTTGGAAAGCCATGGAGCTATCTTTTTTTGTACCTTCGTCATTGTTACTTCTTAGTTCTCTAGAGAGTTGAGTGATACCGCCCAAAATATAAGGGTTAAATTCTGATATGCCCTTCGTTGTATTTTGCACGTTGAGGTAATATTTTAAGTCCATAGAAAATCCAGAAACGGTGAGTGAGCCCACGTATCTGTCACCATTTACGGCGAAGTTGAATTTGTGATCGCCCGTGATGTAACTCACTTGAGCGGCAAGTCTCAAATCAAAAAAGTAAGAGAGGGAGAAACCAAACTCTGGAGCCGCTTGGTAGATCTGCCCGATCGTGTCGGTGAAAACTCTGTAACCGGCAATGAGACCGATGGTAAAAAATCTTCCGTTTTTAAAGAAATAAATATCTGCTTCTTCATCCGTAGCTTCATCGAACTCGGAGTAGTCGGCGAAGGGATCGTAAGCGTCGTAATTGTCTTGGGCGATGAGGATTCCAGACTGAGCCCACGACGATTCAGCATGGAATACAGATGCAATAGAAAGAACTAGAAGTGCAACAAAAGCTATAGATTTCACAAAGATCCCCTATACATATAGTATAGCAATGTGGGTGCCGAAAAAGAACTATTCTGTTGATTTTGAGTGTACAGACAGTGGTCTTTTGTCTAGGAACTTCCATACACTTGGTTGGACTCTTTAAGAGTTGTATCTCTTTGAGACAACTTTATTTAGAAGTAAAAGATCATGCCGGCGTTGAGTGGGGAGTGGCCGATGGTTCTGAATTCGGAGTCACTGCGAATGGAGACTACGCCTACGCCTGCTTCAAATGAAAAGGCTAAGGATTCTAATCCTGGAAGGAAAAATTCAGCACCTACAAAAGCCATCAATTCAAATCCGGAATCATTTTTCCCGTCACCGCCGTTAGCCACGCTAATCTTTTGAGAAATTAATCCTGCGCCACCGCCCATGTAGAAGTTTAAATTTTCTTCTGGGAAAATTATTTTATAAGCTTTTGCCATAATTCCAAAAGCAGATTCGGCATCGCCAGTTTTGATCCCAAGATCTACTGAAAACCCAAGATCAGGATCAATCCAATATTTTGCTTGAATACTTGGAACATCCACTGCCATTTGATCTGCGTAGCCAATACCTAAGCGGTGATTGAGATCTTTTGCAAAAGCAGATGTTGATAATAAAACTAAAGCAGCGATTAGGATAATTTGTTTCATTGAAACTCCTCTAGAGCAGAATTAAATTAGATTAAATAATTAGGTACGGTAGACTTTAAATGAAATCGCTAACCAGCCGGAATATCAACAGAAATTTTTTATTTTAACCCCCACTGTTGCTATGTATTAATAACAGGATAAATAATTGCGCAGACAAACCCCTGCTTTTCTTTTGAGCAAAAATAATCTATGAATATTTCAGTCTAAAAAGAGGTAAATCATGAATTTCTCAAAATCCAATTTTTTAAAGCCCATCAGTGTCTTGGTAGTTTTTCTTTTTGTTTCTCCAGGCTTTGGAAAAACGCTAGATAAGCTTTTACCTTTCCTAGGGAACCCCAATATTGATGTTTTGTCCTACCACTTTGATATCGATATTCCCTCCGTTGAGGTTGAAGAGTTCAACGTAGTGATGGATATGGAAGTTTTGGCTTTAAAAGATGCCTCAGAAATTGAACTTCACACCAATGCCAAACTCATCCAGGTGAATGAAGCTTACGTGAATGGCAAAAAAGTTCCCACGTCAATTCTTCAAGGCATTCCAGGAAAAGAGGCTTATGGATTAAAAGGCGATGTTTTATCTATTGATAATATTTCAGTGAATGCCAATGAAGCGAGCAAAGTTAGAATCCTATACACCGTAAAGCTGAGTTCAGGAGATACAGGTTTTTATTCGATGAAGGACGGAAACCTTTCGTATTTGCTCACGCGCAACTGGCCTTATTATGGCAGATTCTGGTTTCCCGGAAACGATTCGCCATTGGACGCTGCAAAAGTTTCTTACAAAATCACAGTTCCAAAAAGTTATATGGGTCTTGCGAATGGTATGTTGATTG
>JANMFM010000208.1:0-1926 GCA_031374125.1 Bdellovibrionales bacterium | reverse complement strand
TGTGGAAGCCGCTGTAAAGCTCAATTTGATCGCTCAAGAAAAGGGGATCGAAAGTGAAGAGTTTAAAAAGACCCGCATCGAAGACATGGAAAAGTTTTCTCAGTTTATTCGCTTTAATCACGTTAAATAGTTGTAAGCCCGCCACCGAAGTTCCAAACACAACTAAATGTGCTGTTGCAGGAACATTCCTCGCTGGAATGAATTGCGCGGAAACTCAAACCGATAAAACCAAGATGTTGAATTTTTCAGAAACTTTGGATTTCTTAGAACCAAAACCTGAAAGACCAAATCCTAAAAATCCGAAAGAAATAATGCCCGCAAAAGGACCAGCCGTTTGTCAGTCACTTGATGATGAAACACGCGAGATGATTGCTGTGGAGCAGCTTTGTCGAAAACTGAAAGATCAATGCACTACAGAAATTAAAATGATTATAGAGAAGAAAGCCGAGACTATTTCTAAACTAAATAAGGGGAAATAACATGGTGTGGTTATTGCTTTGCTATGTACCGTTTGTGGTGATATTGTCGCTTGCTGGATTATACATCTATATGATGAAGGAGAAAATATATGAGTTTTTGGGACAAATTAAAACAATTTTTTGAATGGCTTATGATTAACCCGAACAAGGTCGATCACACCGATCTGCCACCGCCACCGCTTTTAGGTGAAGCACCAAAAGAAACAGCAACAAATGATGAGGTAATAAGCGTGACAAAAACTTTAAGAAGAAATGACGAAGGTTTAGACGTTGAATTTTTACAGCAAGCTTTAAAAGATCGCGGCTATGATGTCGGAGCCATTGATGGTATTTTTCAAAATAAAACGGAAGCCGCTGTAAAGAAATTTCAACAAGACAATAATTTATTGTCTGATGGTATTGCCGGAATTAAAACTTTATCAAAGCTCGGAATTTTTATAAAAGCCGATTCAACAACACCACCTGTAGATTTAGATAAGTGGAAAGATGTTGAAGAAGGCACCATGGACTTTTATAAAGAAATTCTAAAGCCTGGAGTTTTAAAATTTGATAACGGTTTTGAAACTTCTATTATGAACGTCGTTCGACGAGTGAATAATGAATCTCGCTATAAAACAGCCATGAAAAAATTAGGCTTCCCAGATGTAGCAAGTGACGGAACTCCGGCTTTTGCTTTTGCGGGTTTTGTTCATAACCTTGAAGCCTCTGGCCGCTTTGATCGAAACTTTGTAAACGGTCAACCCATCAATCAAAAAACAACAATCGTTCCTAAAGGTCTTGGTCCGTGGCCGACTTGGGAAGCTGCTTTTGAATTTGGAATGAAATATAAAAACATTACGCCAGAAAGATACCCTGATCTCACCGGAGCACAGATGCTTTATTTAGGTGAAAGATTTAATGGTCTTGGGTATTTGAAAAAAGCCCAATGGTCGCCATACATCGGTGCAATGTCAAACATCTCACTTGATAAAGGAAAATATACCTCGGATGGAAATTACAATCCAAATGCTCCGGCTAATGGTCAAGTTGGTTTTGCAACAGCTCTTGTGGGGCTAAGACGTTTGTTAAGTCCTGAAGTTCAAAACCCACAACCTAATAAAACTTTATCACAAATGATTTTAAGTAAAAATGTTGATATTCTTCCGCGAGCTTTAAACGCGGCTTTAGTTCATTATGAAACTGAAGATCAAATCAAAAATAAAAAAGTAATGGTACTTGTGAATTTTGATTTGAATGATCGAGTACGTCGTTCATGGCTTATTGATATGGAAACCGGAGATGTTATGTTCGGTGGTGGAAAGAAAATGGCTCACGGAACTAAATCTGATCCTGATAAAGATGGTGATGTCGATACTCTTTCAAACGTGGAAGGAAGTTGGCAATCTTCCGGTGGTGCTGTTCTTATTGGGAAAAAATATGCTTCAAGCAAGTTTAAATATGCTTGTCG
>JANMFM010000196.1:0-7044 GCA_031374125.1 Bdellovibrionales bacterium | reverse complement strand
AAATCGAACCTTAGAGTTGAAAATTGGAGGTGGTGGCCGGGATCGAACCGACGTAGACGCTTTTGCAGAGCGCTGCCTAACCACTTGGCTACACCACCATTTAGGTACGAACGAAGAATCTAATATTTTGAAAACACTATTTAATATTAACAATGAGATAGAGCACTTTTCTGTTTTTAATTAGATGATAGAATTACTGCTTGTTAAGTAGCGTGATGCCAGTTTGATGCCGAAAGCTTGGTCAGACTATTTTTCTTAAGTCTGAACTTGAACTGAAATGGGCAACGACTTCTTTGAATATTGAATTCATAATAAGGGAATCTTCTAACGTTTCTTTTACCTTGTACATTGAGACAGTATAAATTCCCTCTCCTTCTAGAAATATCAAATTTTGGTATATTGCATCAGAATTTTCTCTGGCTTCAAATCCGATAATCTTATTCTGGACCTGAAGGAGCTTGCTTTTTATATTTAGGAAACTGTCCAAATCTTTATAATTTGCACTTCTCGCATTTAGATAGTCCTGGAAACCTACCGTATCCTCGGTGCGCATGCTTCGCTCTTCAAGCTGAAACATAATGAAGGCATTGTAGGTTTCGGAATAAAATGTTCGATTAACTCCAGAGGCTTGATTACTCCAGGTGGTGTGCCTCGGGAGCCAAATTTGCTTACTTATCTCGATAAGAGTACGTCCACCGCTCTTTAATTGCTCATAGTCGGCGCTAGTATCAAATATTTTCTTCATCACAGCAATAATGTCAGCCTCGATATCTACCAAAGAATTGAAATTAAATGTGTAGAGACCCTCATTTGAAGAATGCACAAACTGATAATGATAAATCTCATTATCTCTAAAAGTCAGGAGACCTATATCCTCTTGCAACTTCAACAAACGATTGTGTGCGTTGTAGCCTTTTTGCTCTCGACTCAATTTCATTGATATTAATAGTCGATTTAAATCTTTTTCCGATAGTTCAAAAGGAGAGTCAGTCAAAGTTAATTTTAAATTTACGGCTAATTCAGAGCTGTACAGGTGTGCCACAACATCTTGCTTTTGCAGGTTTGGCATTATAGGTAACCTTATCCATGTTAAACCCCCTAATGTGAGCATTTTTAGTCCACTCTCAGGAATTTAAGAAAGGTTTCACTACCGTATTCGTCTAAAATTGAAAAAAGCACTTTAGAGATTACACCATGGTCCTCATCGCTGAAGAATTCCCGAAACAATTTCATGTCAATTTTGTAAATTCCCTCAGGCATTATAATGAGTGCCACACAATACACACAACGAGGGTCATCCATTTTTATTATTCCAATATATGAGTCGCCAACCTTTTCAACCGCTGAACTAACGTTAAATTTATTATTTTCGGCTCTCGTGCAGAATTTCGTCATTTCCGACATATACTCACAAACTCTTAGTTCAGACTTACTGTCAAAAGCAATTTCCTCATATGTAAGGTAAACCGCAATCTTAGTTTCTTCAGCGAAAAATGCTTTATACGTTCCTGCTAACTTTAACTCCCTAGGTATTGGTGTTCTTAATAAAGTTATGTCTTTTATTGTGATATCCATTTTTACATCCAAAATAAATTAAGGTTTTGTCTTCAAAGGGCTACAACCTAGTCCGAGAAGGCTGTCCCCGTTTGTAAAAATCAATTGCGACGTCTCAACGGTGATTCTAAGGTTTTCTCCTTTATATTTTGAATTTGAGTTAATAAATGTATGGATTACAACTCCATTGGAGCTTGATTTAGCCTTTATATTGTCCATCATTTTTATTTCGATATTACTTAAAATGCTATCCCCCAACTCATCTTTAATATCAACGTAACCACTATAGGCCTCAACTTCTCTATCAAAATTATTTTGTAGAATCATATTTACTGTAGTTTTACTCTTTCCCTCGGTAAAATAGAACTTTACAAACAAATTAGCATTTATTTTTTTACAACCATCCGCCAAATCCTTATTCATTTTTTTTATCGCAATCTCTTCCTTGGTATCTTTAAACCATCCTGCATTCGCAAACAAAGTATTAAGAATAAAGAAAACAATTATGAAAAATTTGAACATGGCAGCTTCCACCTTTTGAAATTTAATAGCACCGTGTTGTAAACCCGCCGCCATAACTTGGGCTACTGGTACAGTTAGTTGGACTTCGAGGCGCACTATTTTTCATACCCTCGCCCATTGCTTTTAAGATTGCGCCTGCTTTTTGTCTACGGCTCAAGTCCTCTCTCTCTTCTTGAGCAATCTTCGCTTCCTCCTCTTGCTTTCTATCCTTAATAGTATCTTTATCCACAAACCAGCCTGACAGTTTCTTATTCTTAAAAGCAAAATACATCGGATTTTTCCCGTCGTACCAGTATAAGTGAACGCCATCTACGAATTCGCTTCTATCTGGTTTACCCCAAACATTTACAAATTCAGAATATAATAAACCAGGTTGCAATATATTATTTTTTGCTTCTTGGTCAGCCTCTTCTTTTTTTGCTTTTTCTTTTTCAAGATGAACTTGTTTTACTAAACTCACCTCTTTTTCGTCGACACTAAGCCCATCGCTATTAGTACTTCTCTGCAAGTTTTTAACAAAACCCGAGCAAGCTGTAAGTGAGAGTAAAAAAATCATAGACAGGAAAAAAAAATTAATAAACATACACGCTCCTTATGTGGATTTGACTTTTCTTAATACAACCTCAAAAACTCCTGCTTTTATTTCTTCTTGATAAGCGGAAAAGTCTACAATAACTCTCTTTAATTTATTATTGGCATGGCCTAGATGCTGGTCTGACTGAGCAATCAGTGTAGCAACTACCTATAGCCCTGTAGCTAAGTACCTTTTTGTTCTTTACAAAAAATTGATTGCTACAAGTTACAGTTGAAGTGTCCCCACCCGAGCAATTGGTATAGCCATATGCGTTTGTAAAACAATTAACAGGGTTAGTATGCGAGTTACTGTTAGAATAGTTGTAAAGGGTCGTACCATCGCTAAGGTCGTTTTTCTGAAGAGGAACTGTAGAAAATAACTGATGGGTCTCAAGCTCAATTAAGTCTACGCCTTTCCACGCATCAAGGTCGTCTTGGCGTATTCCACGTAGAGCGCAAGATGTAATCACTGTTGCTAATAAAAGCATATAAATTTTATTCATATAAAAAACTTTCCTCCAAAATAGAAATATATATTTGTATCGATATAATTTACTTAATTCTTAACTTTATAATGGTCAAACTGCTTAAAAACCAAACCGCGTCTCATTAGACTACACTATATTTGTTAAATTAGTGGTCACTTATCATTTGTCAAAGGACCGGTCCCAATTGTAGGGTGTTCTATGACTGAAAAGATAAGCCTTAAACAATATGCAAAAGAAATGACCTTTACCAAAACCACGCTCGACGTAATGTTTGAAACGTACACGGTTTTCGAAGCCGACCTTGCAACATTAAGAATAATTAGAAATAAGTTGGTAATAGCCAATATAGAACAGAAACTTGATAGATACTTAGAGGCAGTAAACACCGAGTTGAATATAAGATACCAAGAAAAGCAAGCCAATGAAAATAGGGTTTTAGCAATTATCGCTATTATAATATCCGTGTTTAGCATCTTAGCCCCCTTGCTTACTAAGTAGTTCTCTAAATACAGTAGTTTTACTACACCCGGCCAATGTGGCAATTCTGCGTTGTGAATATTTTTGTTTTGCTAATTCTTGTATTAAGTTGGAGTTCCTTGTTTTACTGCGCCCCAACTTCTTTCCTTTGGCTTTTGCATTTTTAAGTCCATTCTTTACTCGTTCAACAATCAATTCTCTTTCTAGCTGACTTATAGCCGACAAAATCGTGAAGACCGCTTTTCCCATTGCCGTTCCAGTATCAATATTTTCTGATAAACTTATGAACTTAATACCTAATCGCTCAAATTCTTCTAATGCGGAAATTAAATGTTTAGTAGAACGTGCAAAGCGAGAAAAAGAATATACAATTAACGTATCAATTTTACCGTCGTTTGCGGCCCTCATTAAAGCATCTAAACCTTGGCGCTTTTCTTTTGCCCCACTAACACCATTGTCTTGATATATCTGAAGCTTCTCAGTGCCCTTAAGCCTACAAAACTCTTTTAAAGCCCTTTCTTGAGCCTCTAAACCATTGTTTTGCTTATCAGTGGAAACTCTTAGGTAGATTGCTACTTGTTTCATACCATCATTATATCGCAACGCATTCAAATTGTATATACATTTGTCTATACGCACGTATAAACATTATGTACTCTTTTGATATGAGTAAGAATATAGGCAAATTATTAGTATCAAATAAAGAAAAAGAAGAAGTCCTTATTATTAGAATCGACAAGAGCCTAAAGGCGAAGCTTAAAACTGTTTCAAAGCAAAAGAAGACAACCGTCTCAAATTTAGTTCGAGTAATTTTAGAAGACTATTTAAAATAGCAGGGCTTTAACTCAATTTATGCTGAACCTGCGTAAACTCGCGTAATATTACTATTATAGTCTATATGTTAGAAGCTCAGCCCGCCCACCTCCTACTTACTACTAATTTTAAAACTATTTATAAGCAGCAAAGAGAAGATATATCCTCTCCGAGTGCTATATATAGGGAGGCAGGAAGTTTTTCAGCGTTTTTATTTTTATTTAATGATTTCAGTATCTTGAAAGTTTTTAAGGTCATTTTTCTATAACGCGGGCTCTATATTAGATGAGTAATGTCATTCATCTGAAACAGGAGAAGTTATGGATTCAATGGTTACGAAGAAATACAGCGCGATGTTGAAAAATGTCGTTTCAGTTTTTTTAATAGAAAAGAAGATAGAAAGTGGAGCTTACCAAGTTAGTAGCAAGCACCTTGCGGAATTAATTAACAAGGGAGCCTTAAGCAAGGGGCTCTCACCAATTTTTTCAACAAAAGCGATTACTCAAGAACTAATGAAGCGGTTTATTTTCAAGCGAATAGACACCGGTCTTGTATTCTTTATTAATAAAAGTGAAGGAGAAATTGTATGAAAAAAGAAAATGCTTTAATAGATATCTTCTTTAAAAATGAGGCCACACTCAAAGCTCTGATTGATGATGTCTACCAACGTCACATTCAACTAGGTACCACGAAGGAAGAGTTTATAGCCGATACAATTAAATCAATGGAAGGGTGGGTTAAGCCTTCAGATATTTCTAATCAATATAAAAATAAAATAGGCTTTCCCAGCTATGACTATTCTAAGAAGAAAAATTTTACTCTGAAGTCGAAATCACCAGAAAACATGAAGTATCTGATTTGCAATATACTTGAACTTAAAGTGGCTTATAACGAGTTAAAAAAATGCATATATGTAAATGAAAAGAGAATTGAAGATGCAATTACGTCGAAAATATCCAATGCTGCTAGAGTTTATGACTTAGATTGCAATTATAATTTTATTCACGATACATTATTAGAAGTAGCTAAAGAGAATTCTTACCATCCAACTAAAGACTTTATCTTGTCGAATAAATGGGACGGACAAGAGAGAATCGAAAAGCTGTTTAGTCAAATTGAGTTGAATGAAGAGCTCTCTGAAAAAAAATTTAGTCTATCATTATTCAAAAAATTCTTAGTTGGGGTTGTGACGAAAATATTCGAACCAGGATGTCAAATTTTACTCTCGTGCTACAGGGCACTCAAGGTAGTAAAAAATCTCGATTCATTAACTCAATATTTGCACCATTTAATGAGGGCTTTGCAGAAGGTGCTGTCGACCCTGCTAATAAAGACCATCGTTTGTATCATCTTAATTATAATCTCTTCTCTATTGAAGAGTTAGATAGCGTCACTACAAAAAAAGATGCAGCTTCTTTAAAAGCATACCTAACTCAAGGTAAGGTAAATGAAAGAGCTGCTTATGCGCGCTATGAAACTACAGGATTAAGCGAATTAAGTTTTATTGCCAGTGTTAATACATCTAGTTTTCTTATTGATGAAACAGGAAATAGACGATTTGCTGTAATTGCGATAAAAGAGTGTCATCTCTTTAATGATATCGATGTTCAACAAGTTTTTGCAGAGGCTTATAGTTTCTATCAAGACAGATTTCAGTATTGGTTATCTGATGAAGATATGAAAGTACTTGAGAAATCCAATGCAAGCTTTGAAGGACAAGATAGCATATCGGCAATAGCCGACAATTTAGAGCCGGGTACTCACATAAAAACGTTAAAGGAAATTTTTTATGACCATGGCGTAATGAAATATGGAAGAGCCGAACAAAGCAGATTATCCACATTCATATCTAGAATGGGAATTGTGAAAGAAGTTGAGTGGGTTAATAATAGAAAACTCACAAAGTATTTAGTGAACTATCGAACTGGGACTTTTGGAATTAAATTATAATGAAAAATTGAGCGAACGGGGGTTGTTTTCTCTCCCCGTTGCTTCTAAAAAGAACTGTTCTTTGAAAACCGAAAAGAAACTGAAAAGTGCCTATCTCCCTAATAAGGAGATTTAATATGGCAAAGTATAGAAGTTCCATACGCATTAATGGCAAATTAACTCAGGCTAGATTTAGCGTGAAAGCTGATGCAGACAATTGGTATCATACGAAGTTAAGAGAAAAAGAATTAATCAAACACGGGCTTAATCTTCCTTTAACACCAATTAACATAGAAGATTATTACCGCATGTGGATTAGCTATTGGAAGTCCTTTGGAAAAGCAGACTCTACTTATAGGCTCTATCAGGTTCGAATGGAAAAATTTGTTTTACCGTCTTTTATTAGGCGTTCACTGCATCTTATTTCAACCCAAGAATGGGAAGACTTTTTTTGTAAGCTAATATCCACAAGAAAGATTTCATCCAGCACTAGAAATAGGTATCGGAGTATGCTTCATAAGTTTTACGTTGATGCGATTAAACAGAAGTATGCTCTTTATAATCCTATAACTGCAGTAGATAAGCTTCCTGGCCCGATTGCACCCTATGCCTATCTTGAAACCACCGAGGAATGTGAGCGTTACCTTAGCGCCGCAAATAAGGTCTGTAGTAGTTTCTACTTATGTAC
>JANMFM010000191.1:0-5093 GCA_031374125.1 Bdellovibrionales bacterium | reverse complement strand
GCGCTTCATCGCCGCTTCGACGAAAACTTTTAATTTGTCCGTTACGTTTTTTTGACCAGGAAATTCGCTCAAAGATTTTGGACGAAGACTGATCTCAAATTTTGTTTCGCCTAGTGATGCACCTAAGGTTTCTGAAGATACGATTCTCTCTGACATTATAAACTCCCCGACTGTAAGTTGCCCGATAATGATGAAAGGCCTTTGCGAACGCCTTCTTCAAATGTTGTGTCGCTAGGTAATTCTTGAACTACCTTTTGTACGTCGGATTCTTTGAAGCCTAAATTCACCAGTGCTGATAGAATTTCTTTTGAAGTGCCTTTGACAGATTTCTTTGAACTAGATCCAGTATCCTCGATGATTTTTAATTTTCCTTTGAGCGAAAGAACCAACTGCTCGGCAGTCTTCTTCCCTACTTTTGGAATTTTTGAAAGTCCCGCCACGTCTTCGTCCTCGATCATTTCAATAAAGTGATCAAGCGAAGTTCCGGATAAAATCTTAACGGCAAGCTTGGGCCCCACGCCGTTCACTTTGATCAGGGAGTGGAACATTTCTTTTTCATTGGAAGTCGCAAAACCGTAAAGCACAAAAGCGTCTTCTCTAACATGTGTATGAATAAAAAGATGCGCCGCTGACCCTAAAGACAAACGATCCAGAGTGTTCGTCGAACACAAAACTTCGTAACCCACTCCTTGAACATCAAGGATGGCCGTTTCTAGATCGAGATGAATTGTCGTGCCCTTTAAGTAAGCAATCATGAAAGCCCCTCCGCCGAATGTCTTCTAAAGTTATAGCTCGATATTCTTCATGTTTCGAGATAATTTTTCTTCAATGTCTGCGCGCTGCGAATGATAAATTGCGAGAGCCAAAGCATCCGCCGCATCGATTTGAATATTTTCTTTGAGTTTCAAGTAATTGAGCACCAGGAATCTCACCTGTTCTTTTTCTGCTGCTCCATAACCTGTAATGCCTTTTTTGACTTCGCGAGCAGCGTACTCTTTCACTTGCGCTTTGATTTTGTGGGCCTCATAAAAAGCCACGCCACGAACGTGACCAAGTTTGAATGCACTGTCGACGTTTTTTCCTAAGAAGATTTTTTCGACCACAATGTGCGCCGGTTTGTATTTTGCAAATACACGCGAAAGCTCTTCCCCGATTTTATGCAAGCGGATAGCAAAGTCCACTCCCGAAGAGTTTTTGATTACACCGTGATCTATATATTTTACGTTTCGGCCTTCATATTCGATGACACCAAAACCTGTAAAAAGACTTCCTGGATCTAACCCGATGATGATCAACTTTTTTCCTTTCAAGTTGTGTACTACCTATGCCAGAATCATATTGATGAGCTATGACAATATCAATCTAGAATTTATCGAAAGGTATCAGAAACTTTTCGAAAAAGATCCCAAGTCCAAGGTGTTCGCACCTCTCGGAGAAGCTTATCGTAAAATGGGCCTGATGGAAGAAGCTCGCTCGATTCTTGAAACCGGAGTGAAACTTCATCCCAACTTCGCAAGCGGGCGCGTGGCCTACGCAAAAGTTCTGATCGATCAAAAGAATTTCCAGGGAGCCTCTGAACAACTTCTGGCGGCAACCGATCTTTCTCCTGAAAATATTCTTGCGCAAAAACTATTGGCCGAGTGCTTTATCCAACTTAAAAAAACCAAGGAAGCTTTGAAAGCCTACAAAATGGTGCTTTTTCTGAATCCAAATGACGCACAAGCTCAAATGCATACCAAGAAACTCGAAAGCATCACTGCCGACGAGTACGAAGAAGATGTTTTTGAAATGAAGCCTTTGAAAGCGGACATCTCACTCAAAAACATGCAGCAAAATCCAGCAAAAATTGCGGCCAATACTTCTGCTGGAGCCTATAAATCTCTTCAATTGGAAAGAATTTTATCTCTTACGGATGCTTTTATTGCACGTTTGGATTTTGAAAGGGCTATCGAAACCATTGAGTCTTCGGAGAATTTAATTGGAACTCACCGGGAGCTTGAAAAAAGGAAAGAGTTTATTTTTGCTAGAATTGAAGAACATAAGGAATTCATTCCTGAAACCCACGATACATCCCTCTCCGATGCAGCTTCAAATCATGCTGCTCAGTCTCAAAAAATTGACTTACTTAAGAATCTACTCCACAAAATAGAATCTCGACGATAAGCTACCGAAAATTAATACATAACTGGGATGATACTATGATCGAAACAAGCGACTTTAAAAAAGGCACAAAATTACTCATTGATGGAAAACCATGGGTGATCACTGATTTCCAACACGTAAAACCCGGAAAAGGAAACCAGTTCACAAGAACAAAATTAAAGAACATGATCACGGGTCAAAACCTAGAGATGACAATCAAGTCTGGTGAAAAATTTGAAATTCCAGATGTGTCTGGAACTTCTGCAACGTTCTTGTACAGAGACGATCAAGGCTTCCATTTTATGAACCAATCATCTTTCGAACAAGTTACGCTTTTCCCTGATGATCTTGGAGATGCTAAAAACTACTTAATTGAAAACCTCGAATGTAATCTTTTATTCTTTAACGGAAAACCAATCGGTTGCGATATCCCGAACATGGTGGTGTTGACGGTCGTAGCTACGGATCCTGGCTTTAAAGGAAACACAGCTACAAACACTTTTAAACCTGCAACTACAGAAACTGGTTACGTAGCGCAGGTTCCTCTACACATCAGTGTGGGCGATAAATTAAAAATCGACACAAGAACTGGTGAGTACTTATCTAAGGCTCAATAGTCATGACATCACAGCAGGACCCTAAACCATTTCGCAAAGGATCAAAAGTCCAATGGAAATGGGCCGGCGGAATTATTGAAGGTGTTGTCGAAGAAATTTTCAAAGAATCTATTACGAAAACCATTAAAGGTAAAAAAATAACGAGACATGGTTCTCCGGAAAAACCAGCTTACCTGGTGAAATCAGTAGCGGGAAATATTGCCTTAAAATTGCAAACAGAGCTTGAGTTTAGAAAATCAAAAAATTCAAAACTAACTTCTCGTAGCGATAGTGACTACCGCTAGAGAATGAGTTTACTTTTTAGAAGGATTCCATCAACGAATCTTCAAGATCCTGAATACGCTCATCTATTTTGGCGATCGTTTTGTTGATCTCAATGTACACAAGCGACCTTCATTATCATTCATTTTATCGAGTTCTTCGTTGAACTCGGAATCGCTATACAAATGCCTGTGCTCAACATAATCCGATATTACCGGCCCGGAAAACATTAACCCGCCAAGACCCCCTAAAAATAATATAAAGCTCTTCTTTTTCATTCCTAATACAAAAGAACCAGCCGATACAAGGGGTGTTAATATGGCAGCAGTCTTCTTGGTATCGACGTTTCTAATAACATTACCGTCAAGCGCACGATAGGTTTCCAAAAGATGTTTTTTGCGAACTATGTCACTTCTGAATATTTCAAGCTGCTCAAGATAATATTGTTGTTCAGCTAGAGTTGATGGGTCACTGATTTTAGAATCAGCGTAGGAAATATTCCCACTCAGTAAGGATAAAATTAAAAGTGATTTGATAAATACTTTCATAAAAAATTTCCTTTATTTAATATCAGGCCACATTGCATATTATGCTTCGAAAAATTAATTTCAATATCTACATAGATTGCATGAGCGATTCTTCGATAGCATTAACTTCTACAGTGGATTCATTAATTACTGTTCCAAGCTCAACATATAATTCTTTAGCTTGATCATTACTCAATTCTCTCAAAAGTTGCAGAAACTCTAAATTAGGTAATGAAGTAACTGGACGTATAACAAGGGACATTGATACAAGAGCACCTGCTAAACCAACAACATACTTTACAGTAGAATCAACTACATTTTTAATCTTATGAGAACGATACATTAAAAATAGAGAAGCTACCATACCTACACTTCCTGCTGCTGCCTTCAAATTATTATTTCTAATAAGATTTCCATTTTGCCTTAGATGCTCCTCAATTAATCGTCTTTTTTCTTGTGCATTGGACATTAATTCTTCCAGTTGCTCTATCCGCTCTACTTTTTCTGAAGAAGTTAATAATTCTAGGTTTATTGTCTTGGCTGTATCCGCGTTAGCAATATTCCCACTCAATAACGATATAACTAGAAGCGATTTGATAAATACTTTCATTTTAATTCTCCTTGTAAAATTAACTGTTAAACTTCATTTTTTAAAGATGATTCATAATTGATTCTTCGAGAACCTGGATTTCTTTTTTTGTTTTATCGATCTGTTTGCCAATCTCAGTGTACAAAACTTGATTCTGCAAAGGAGTTGAATCCACAAGTTTTTCGTTGAATTCCGATTCTGACAACTCAGCAAATCCATTGACAACCTCTGTAAGTACACCGCCAGCACCTACTACAGAAATCCCACTTAAGTAGAACACCGTTATTCCTTCATCCGTAAGTTTATATCTAGGTTCAAACGGAGCTCGTTTAAATCTTTCATTATATCTATATAGAGCAGGTGCAGCTCTATATCTAGATACACCAAGTGCGGCAATGAGTATCGTAGCAATAGTTATTACGCCCAATTTCGTGTCAAAATTTGTGATTACATCTCCTTTTTTCACAATGAATTCCTCAATCAATTTTTTTTTGCCTTCCAATTTAAGGACCAACTCATGTAACTCCTCTAATCGTTCTTGCTGTTCTGTAGAGGTACGTGATTCTATATTTTTAGGCTTATTGGCTCCGGCATAAGAAATATTCCCACTCAATAACGATATAACTAGAAGTAACTTGATAAACACTTTCATAAAAAACTATCCTTGTAAAAATTTAATTTCAAAAACTTGATCAAGCGTACATAAAGCAAGAATTGTGCCAAAATATAAACAAATTTAATTCATTATGGTGTTGAAAAAAATCAATTCAAAAACAAGAAAACAATTTTTTGTTATTCATATGGCTCAAAAAAAGCTTTTCAAATTATTAAGTAAGCGAATTGAGTCTAATTAAATGCCACCAAGGAAGCGCGTAATAGGGAATGCATCTTTGATAAGAAGGATATGAAGTGATTTCGGTGCGATTAATAGTACATCGTCGTTCTGGCACACATTTT
>JANMFM010000153.1:0-6412 GCA_031374125.1 Bdellovibrionales bacterium | reverse complement strand
GTGGAAATACTGCGGTCATTAAGCATTCATTTGTTGGGCTAGGTATTGGTGGGGTTCTTGATACTGAGGGTGAAGACGAAACTAATTTGGGCGTTAAATATTTAGCCGGTGTGGATTTCCCACTCACTGGGTCAGGGATGGTTCGCAGCAAAAGCTTTACGCTAGGAGCAACAGCAAGCTATTTAACGGTTGTGAATGCTCAAGATACTTTTGCTCTTAATGGACAATTAAAATACTGGTTCTAAAATAATATTAAAATCAAAAATGCAAGAAGGCTGCGCTCGCAGCCTTCTTTTTTATTGGCTCTTAATTAAAAATTTGTTTGCAACTGCGATTTACGATCGTTGCTTTTTGTTCTTCAGTGAGCCAGTCTGTAAAGAATGATCTTTCCATGATGGGTGTGAATGTCGCTTTTGATTTCACGGCGCCTCCTACTCCTCCTCTTAACATTTTGGCGTATTCAGATAACATCTCTTTGATTTCTGCATCCGTAAGATCTTGTCTGCTGAGAGCACCGATTCTTAAAAATGTACGCGCTAATTCTGCCTCTACTCTTGCCTCTTCTGCCGCTGTAAGACCATTTGCCAATCCACGAACCGCTGATGTGATACAATTGTTACTCACGAGGTTATAGTTTTCGCTCATGCCGATTTTACTCTGTGTATTGACCGTATCCCAGAATGATCTTACAACTTTTGACTTATCAAAAGGAACATCAAACACTGTTGTTTTTCTTCCTTCCACAATCACTGGCTCAATAAGTCTTTCTGGAATAGAGGTCATTCTATAGGCCATCCCAAATTTATTTTCGATTCCACCTTTTGCCAGCGGAGTTACATCGCCAACGATTTTTACCGCTTCTGCGGTCAAAAGAATATGTTGGAGCAGTATGGGCTTTGAAAGCCTAATCAACGAAAAATCTTTTTCACTTTCACCATCACGAATTTCATAAATTAATTCTAAAGGCATTTTTTTGTTAAAGGTATAAACTAGATCCGCATGGCCCCCCATCATGTTTGTGAATTTTTCATAAATAAAATTCACGGCCATCGGTGCGCCTAGCCGAACTCTTGCCACATAACGTTTTCCATTGTGTGACACATTAGCAATATACCCATAGGATTTGCTTAAAGGTTCTGGAAGAATATTGTTTGCATCACTTAAAAGCACGTAAGTGCGAAGCTTTGAAGTATTTAAAATCTGACCTTGAAAAGGTCCACCAGGCATCAAAACATTTTGATATAAGTCTGCCTCTTGTGCATGAACCGAGAAAACAAATAATAAGCATAAAATCGATATTAAAATTTTAAATTTAGTCATAGATCATTAAATAGCAAAAGATGTATCTCATTGATAGTTATATATGAGTGTATTTATATTATACCGCCAAGCACACTTTTCCCTGAATCAAAGGAAGGACATTTCACAGATCTCATTGAGTTGGCATTTTTCCTGAAAGCACTGATCCATCTCTGTGGCTCTACTCCCATTTTGCGAACCTGTGCAAGTTCTAATAAGTCTGAAAGCTGTTGATCACTCACAAGATCAAAACGTCTTAAGAATTCATTTCGGGATTCGTTACTGTAAACGGCATCAACAATTATGCCTTCACCTTTATCCAAACCGCCCTGGCAAGCCGTGCCTCCTAGAAATCCTCCACCGCTAGAGAGTGGTTTGTAATCTTCAAAAAAACCAAAATCCATTTTCTTAAAGCTATCACCCACATCATGAGTAAATGCTGCAACGTCTGTGCATCTGAGGGCAGTACCATTATCCACCCATTCCCGGCAAACAAGACGATTGTTATGTGGGTCTGCATCCGTGTGATACACAAAGTTATTGAACATCATTAGAGCTTCACGCTCGATTATAAGTGCTCTTTTCTCATCTGGATTTAAATTTTTAGTCGTACGCGTGAGCTCTTTCCATTCAAAACCCAAAGGCTTGGGATGCTGAGGAGTTCTTGTCACTGTGATTTTCTCACCTTTCACCTTGTGCTCTACAACTGCGTTTTTAAACTGCACTATGGAGTCTGCTAGAATTGGTGCTTGAGATTTGTGTGACCATGGATCAGAACTGCAACCTTTGCAAACTACAATCGCCGGACAGTAAGTGTCTGCATAAAACCCTAGGAGTCTCATCAGAGATGCCGTCAATACAGCTTGAGGAATTTCTTTTTGATCTACATTTTTTAATGAGTACTTTACTTTATATTTTTTTAGTTTTCCCTCTGGTTTCTTATCCGAGTCTTTATTGAAAGCACAATTGAATTTGGGAGTCATACCATCGAGAAGATTATCTGCTTTTGCAGGTAGATAATTGCATTCCACTGTCGGAAGAACAGGTATACCATTTGAATCTCTTTTATATTCATAACCACAAGTTTCGCTGAGTTCTGCAAGAACGTCGCTTGTCGACAAAGGCTTAATTTTTGGATTCACAGTTTCTGCAATTTCGATATACTGCGATCTTTCCAAAGCAGAAACATTCTCGAAGTATTTTTCAGCATCAATTTTCTCTTGAGCAAAAATCAATTTTGGAATCAATAAGATTAGAATTAAAAGATTGAATTTCATGGCCATCCCCCTAGGTTTGGTGAGCTAGTCATACCACTATTCTGGAAGTGCAATCAAGCCCCGATAGAAGGAAATAAGCCTCAAAATAAATAAGGTTTTTATCTGAGATCCAATTAAATCAATCTCTACGTGGAACGCTATTTGTAATACTTAGAATGGAACGAAACAAAGGAGTTCAAAATGGAAAACAAGCAAACAAATCAATTCAACAGCAATCCTTATACAAACACAGACAAGTTCAATAAAAAGGATGTTAAAGATGATTCTATTTCTCACAAAGTCGGTGATTCAATCGAAAGACTTGGAGAAAAAGTGATCAAAGCCGGAGCTGAAAAGCTAGGTAAAGCTATCTACAATGCTGGAGATAAAATCGAGCATATGAATGATAACAAAAAAAATTCTTTTAATAGATAGTCGGTACTTATGATTCAATTGAATCCTAGTATTCCTCTAGAAACACCCAAAGGTTCAGGTCAAGCGATGTTCCTCATTGATTACGGCACCGAGCATGATCTTTACTGGGTGGTGTTTATAGATGATACGAGAGAGTGCTGGACATTTAGTAATCGTGACGTGAGGGCTCAGCCCAATATTACGATGGGCAGAATGCCAGCGCCTTCTCCTCTTCACAAAGAAGATAAAAAAATTCATCGAGTTTAATCCGTACAATTCTCCAAATAATGCTCAGAATTGTCGGTGGATTTAATATTCTTCATATGTATAATGTCGAACTTCATTTATTCTCCGCCGCCCTTACTTTTGATCACATAATCACTGGTAAGAGGGAAATAAAAATCACAGGCTTCTTTGACTTCAGGAGAAGTACTCTCTGGCCATGACCAGATCTCAACTCTGCAGCCTCTGGATTTTAGATACCACATGAGTGGCAAGAAATCTTTATCGCCTCCCAGAATAATCGCAACGTCCACTTTATCTGCCAAAGTGACAGCATCGATAATTAAGAAGCTATCAGCATTTTTTGATGGACGCCTAATTTCGCCGCCCAGAGAATACCAGAAAGTGCTAAAGCTCTCAGAGATTTCTTTATAGATGGGTTTATAATAAAGAATTCTAGTGATCTCACGATCACCTACTTTGGCCAGAATCTTTTTATAATCCGATCTGCCTTCGTGATATTTCAAACCGCTCATCTCAATATTTTCTGCATCTACAAAGATTGCAACTTTTTGAAATACGAGGGGCTTGTGACGGTCTGACTCGTGATGTTTTTCTTTAGGGAAGTTTTGTGGTGGGTTCGGTTTTGGCACATTTTGTGTGGGTGCTACTGTGTCCTTTGTACTTTTCTTTCGCATTATGTATTCCTTAGGTATATCCTTGGCCGTGTTTTGTAGGCCTATTTGTTGAGCTATACTATCAGAAAAAACTCAATACTTTCAAATATATAAATATATTCAAATTTGCGGTGCTTCTTTTTCGGATAACTTAACTGAGAATCATTATTAATTCATTGCCATGGCTAATTTGAAATGATAATTATTCTCAACTATGTCTACAAAACTAAAATTCCAAAAAAAAGATGCTCCTAAAGACCCACAACAACTCAAGAAAATCATTCGCAGTATTGGTATAAAAGTCACCGATCAGCGCATGGCAATCTTAGAAGAAATCCTCGTCGGCGCGGATCACGTTACGGCACAAGAAGTTTTCGAGAACGTCAGACAAAAAAATCCAGAGGTGGGTTTTGCTACAGTTTACAGATTTTTAAGAACTCTCACCGACCACAAAGTTTTATCAGAAGTTCGCATGCAAGGACTTCCTGCAAGATATGAATGGGCCAGCAAAGAACATCATGATCATATCACGTGCACGGCATGTGGAAAAATCAACGAATTTGAAAGTGATGAAATCGAAGAACTTCAAATTTCTATAGCAAAAAAATTAGGTTACGAAATGACTCATCATATTCTCGAACTTTATGGCGTATGCAGTGAATGCCAAAGAGCGCAGAAGACAAGCTCTCTTCCACAAAGTGCCGTTGAACTCTCGGAAGGTCTGAGAGTAATGTAATTCAAAGTGTAAAAATCCATGACACTCGTGAAATTTATTTTTGAAATGCTCCCCGTGAATGTTAAGTAATGCGCACACTTCGGCTGTTTTTTCTTCTTTTTCGACAGTAAAAAATCCAATGATTACAATTTATTACATGCTTTTGTGTAATGTCTAAATGTCAAATCAATAAAGTTGCAGTTTTCACAAGTATTGTTTAATTTATGCAAACTATGTTTATTAAAAATAACCTTAAAAAGATTTTAATCTAAAAGAGGAATTTTGAGAAAAGCCAACTTCACTATTTCAGATAGCTTCACTAAGCACATCAAGTTTGCATTTGTACTGGTGACCTTTATCCTCATGGTGAATATTCCTATCTTCCAAAATAATATTAATTCTCTTCAAAAAAATGAATTGTCTGTAAGAAAAACTTATGACTTTATCCAGCACATTGAGCAACTTCTTTCTCTGACCAAGGACGTTGAAACCAACCAAAGAGGTTACATCATCTCCAAGAAAGAAGAGTATTTAGAGTCCTACAATAAAGCGAAAGATGAAATTCTGATTTCACTAGAAAAATTAAAAACCCTATCCAATGAGCGAAGTTACATTCGACAAGATCTTGAGTATCTCGCAAGCATGATTAAAGAAAAAGTCACAAAACTGGATAGCAAGATTGATTCCTCTAAAGTCGAAGCCGCAACTTCCATCACTCCTCCCATTACAGCAGCTTCAAAAGATCTCGGCAAAGAAGAAATGGACGAGATTCGCGTACTGGCTTCAAATTTAGTGAGAAACGAACAATACAATTTAGATTATAGAAAAGAAGTTGCCCAAGAGCAGTTCCGATTCTTAATTTGGTCTCTCTACCTACTTACAATATTAGATATTTTAGTTATCGCCTTAGCATTCAATTTTTTCAGAAAAGAAGTACAAAAAAGACATCAGCTCACAGAATCCCTAAAAGAAAGTGAAAATCAATTCAGGCTCTTGTCTGAAAATATTCCACAAATGGTTTGGATTACGACTGCTGATGGTGGTTATGTTTACTCAAACTCAAGATGGCACGAAATCACAGGCATGAAGCCGGAAGAATCCATGGGATGGGGATGGACCAATGCCATCCACCCTGATGATGTGGAGGCCGCAAAGATTGCTTGGATCAATGCTTTAAAGAATGGGAACGAGTATTCTATCGAATATCGAGTTCGCACTACCTCTAGTGATTTTAGATGGCAATTGGTCAGCGCAAAACCTCTCCGAAACTCACGAGACGAAATTGTTAAATGGTTTGGGACTTGCACAGACATTCATGATTATAAAATGGCTTTAGAAGACCTGAGAATCAGTGAGTCCAAATTTAGAAAATTCGTAGATGCAAATATGATTGGCGTAGTGTTCTTTGAACTCGATGGAAAAGTAACCGAAAGTAATGACGCTTTCTTAAATATCATTGGAATTTCCAGAGAAGAATTTGAGCGCGAGGGATTGGATTTATTCCAGCACATTGCTCCTGAGTATCAAAAAGACAGTTACATGGAATTAAGTCACTTAAGAAATTCTCCTTTTAACTTTCAATGTGAAAAAGAATATATCAGTACAGATGGCTCAAGACGTCCAACTATGATTGGTGCCGTTAGCTACGAAGCAGAGGATGGTCATTATGCAGGTATGGCATTTGCATTCGACATGAGTGAAAGAAAAAAAGCCGAGGAGGCAATAGAAAATGCCAACAGGGCAAAAGCTCAATTCTTAGCAAACATGAGCCATGAGATTAGAACTCCACTCGGAATTATCGCTGGATTTACAGACCTTGCTATGGACTC
>JANMFM010000113.1:0-10617 GCA_031374125.1 Bdellovibrionales bacterium | reverse complement strand
TTATCTTTACACTCAGGTATTAAGGTGTTCCAAAAATCAAAGGTTTCTTCTACAACATCATAGGCTTTATTGCAGGCTTCATTAGGTGAAATGCCTGAAGCCTGTGATTCATAAGAAATTAAAAAAGCGATCAAAGCGATAAATATTTTACTCATATCAAAATCCTTTTTCTATCATTTGGAGCGTTGTTTAGACATATAGAGATAAAGTATGAGTTTGATTAAAATTCATGCTTTTTCAGGTTACTTATAATTTTTCTATATCGAAAACACTTCCTGAATTATGTAAAATCATCATCATATCTATAAAAGAAAAAAGGCGAGCTGTTACTCGCCTTTGTGAATTCAATTTTTTAATTTATAATTCTATAAATGGTCGATGTTGATATCGCGAGCCATAACGGTTTTTCTGCCGTCGTTTTTTGCGCTCTCGATTCCACGATCACAAAGTGCTTGAACAGCTTTGCTCAATACATCAACGGTCTCTGATGAAGTGTTGTAAGTTGCTTTTTCTTTGATGTACTTTTTAACTTTGCTAGTTACTACTAAAACGTCCGCCATAATATTTCCTCCAAAACGCTCATAAGAGCTCTTATTTCAGAAATTAAAATATACTCGAATATATTCGTTTTGAAGCTAATTTTAACGAAACGTTAAGATTTGTGTCTTTGACGCGATCCGCACAGTAATTGCTGCGGTGGGTTCCCAAAAGTTGACGAGCACCTTTTAGGAACTGACCTGAATAACGGTTGGAGCATCGATATCTTGGGGTGGTTTTCCGCTTTTAATTTGATAAGAATCACCACGTATGAACTCTCTCAACTGGGCAGTCCTTTTGCCATTTTCACCTGGTTCAATCCAAATGTACGTCTTCTTACCAAAAGGTTTTGTGCACTCCACATCTAGGAAGGCGGGAGTCCAACATCCTGAATTCAAATGTTCTACCTCGCCAATGAACTCATGACGAGCAACGTGTGTGTGACCATAGATCACACGTTTTACCTTTGTGATTCTGGAAGAAACACTCAAAACCCATTCGTTGGGTTCTTTTACCGAACTCACATCAGAGTGAATTGATTTTGCATAGAATACAAAAAACGGAACCAAAATAAAAAGTGGAATGAACATCCAGAAGAATGAAAAATCATAAGCAAGCTTAATGATTGTAAAGATTTGAAAAATAAAAACAAATCCAATGAGCACGATAAACGCGCGATCTAACCACAGTTCTCTTGCAAGTCGAATCGGATTGCTCGCAGCAGGGTTGGCCGCCAACTCTTTAAGTTCACGAACCATTCTTGGAGTTGCATTTGCTTTTTCTGCGATGTCATTCACACGGTCTTCGGTTGTGAGCGGATCTTTTAGCTCGGGTAAAAGCCTATCCAGCAAAGACTGGAATAAAACTAAGATCGATGACCAAAACCATGTCCACATGATTAGCGGTTGAGTTCTGATTAAATATTTTGTGAAAAACTTAATGTAATCTCCAAAACTCATAATGAAATTTGAATCCACGTGAGGGTTAAAAAAGCCCATGCCATTTGTCATGTATCGCCCTGCTAAATCCCCAAATGGAAGTCTTAATTCCACGCGATTAAATTTTTGCACAAGTGGGTGAATTGGATTCTGACAAAGACAGTATGGATCGTATTGGTTTCCATGCTCAATAAGAGTATCTTCATTGCTGATATAAAACCATTCACAAAAACGCAGTCTTTTTTCTTCTTCTTTTGTTAAGTTCAGAGAATAGATCAAGTCTTTTTGAACCTGATGGTAGTGAAGCTCTAAGTCGTGATTCCCAATGATGATAACAACTTGATTTCCTCTTTTGATGAATTTTCTTAGAGCCTCAATGAATAGCGGATGCTCGCTTAAGATTTTTTGCATTTTGTAAGAGGCTTTTTCTTCTTCGGGATATAGTCCTCTGATTTTTTCTAGCCATGTAATTCTGTAATGAGCATCTTCGGGATAAGACATCACCGCATCGAAATCAAAAATATCTCCATTTAAAATCAATTCAGCTTTTTCATTACCTGTCTGCTCTTGAATGTATTCAAAAAAATCACTGAGCGTGTCGTCAAAAAAGAATTCTTTGCTCTTAAATTTTTTCCAAAGATCGCCTGGCGGATGCTCGGGTTCTGCTTCCGTTAAATGAATATCGCTTATAATTGCGGTATATTTGGCGTGTTGGAAAGGATTGTTGTTGTCCATGTTGTATCTATCAATTGTATCTGGATGTCTCAAAGTAGAACAGTACAATTTGACCATACAATGTAGCGGTGCAATTCATATCGCAAATTTTGTCATGAATTGACGAACATATATACAGTATCTCGGCTTGAGACGGTCTTAAGTAGCTAAAAATACACGTTTTTTTATTATAAAGATGGCACCGAGTTTGCTCTATATGAAAGTACTATGAAAACTATCTGTTTAAATATTGTTATGGGATTGGGCTTAGGTACCTTCTTTAGTACAGAAGTTATATATAACCCAACGTTGAATTTATCAAACAAGGCCTGGGCATCCGTTCCAGTATTTGATGCCACTGTGGACAACTTTGATCGCGCTCCAAATACATTTGCTCCTTCAACAAATAACCACATCGTTTCAACGATCAATCAATCCTTTGATAAGAACTACGTGTTGAACGATTTAGACAATAAGATTTCAGATGATTTTAAGATTCCCGCTGATCTAAAAGAACGGGTTTCTTTTTGGTTTGATATCTATACAAAATATTCTGCTCAAGAGGAAGTAATTCACCATGCAGATTATCCCTGGATTGTTTTCAGAATTGTAGACTTAAGGCCCATATTGGAGGCTGATGGAAACAAGTGGGTAAAGTACCATAAATCTAAAAAATTCTCTAAAATTCAAAGACAAGATGTTCGTAATATCTTAACAAGGCTTTCTAAAAAGAAAAGTTTCACAAAACTATCTCCAGATGAACAAGATATCCACCAAGTACTTTTACAAATTCCTGGTAAAAACAGACAAAAAATTGCTCTTAATGCTTTAAGAAACTTAAGAGCCCAAGTTGGACAAAAAGATTTTATCCTGAAAGGCTTAGAATCAAGCTCTCTCTATATTCCTGAGTTAGAAAAAGTATTCGCAGAAAAAAATCTTCCCCTAGAATTAACAAGACTTCCTTTCGTTGAAAGCAGCTTCAACGTAGATGCTGTAAGTAAAGTTGGCGCAAGTGGCATCTGGCAAGTGATGCCTTATATCGGTAGAAAATTACTCATCATGAACAACGCCGTGGATGAAAGAAACTCTCCAGTAAAAGCCGCAAGCTCTGCTGCGTTCATCTTAAAACAAAACAAACAAATCTTGAAAAACTGGCCACTCGCTTTAACAGCATACAACCATGGCGTGGGAAGTTTGAATACGGCAGTTAAGAAAACAGGATCCAGAGAGCTCACATTTTTGATCAAAAACTACAAGGCAAAATCATTTGGATTCGCTTCACAAAATTTCTTCTCTTCATTCTTAGCAGTTCTTCACGCAGAGAAATATAGAGCTCAGATCTATGATACAGTAATTCCTCTTTCTCCATTGAAATTCAGAGAACTGAAGCTAACAAAGGCTGTGAGATTAAAAGAACTTTTGAAATTTACTGGTATGAGCAAAGATGGATTCCAAAAATATAATCTTGATATTAAAGACGACGCTTTCAAAAGAAACATGTCGATTCCAAGAGGATATGTGGTTCACATTCCAGACACAATTGTCACAGAATTCTTGTCAAAGAAACAAAAATTCGGAAAACTCATCGACGATCAACCAATGAGAACTTCCTTATAATTTTTAGTATTGATCTAGATAATTTCTGAAACTTCCGCCTCGAAGAGGTTTGGCCGGGATGGCCAAATTTCAGAAATCGTCAACCACGACGGGCGACAGTTTCTATACCCCTACTTAATTAACCCGATCTCTCTCAATCTCTGCATTAAGAAATCGTGTTCTCTAATTGGCGGATATTTTTCACCTTCGCCTCTGCAAGACGGAACGCACTCCAACACAGATTCTGGATGCGCATGCATAAAGTAAGGCATTGAGTATCTACTTTTATTTTCCGTATTGGCAGGATTGATCACTCGGTGAGTTGTAGAAGGAATCACATCGTTTGTAATTCTAGCGAGCATATCTCCCGCGTCCACCGTAATAAGGTGAGGCGCAGTTTCTACGTCTAACCACTTTCCATCACGATCTTTCAACTGAAGACCTGAAGCTGAGGCGCAAACCAATAGTGTAATGAGATTAATATCCTCATGAGCAGCCGCTCTCACACATCTTGGATCAACACCTTCTGGAATTGGCGGGTAATGAAGCATTCTCAGAACAGAATTTCCGCCACCGGCTAATTTATCAAAATAGTTTTCTGGAAGTTCTAGTGGATAAGTTAACGCCTTCAAAAGAGCGAAAGCACAATTATCAAGTTCATTATAAAGGTGTAGGTATAATTCTTTAAACTCAGGAACTTCTTTTGGCCAAATGTTGGGCGCAAAATACTGAGCGCTTGGATCGCCTTCGATGGGATCGCGACCGACATGCCAGAATTCTTTTAAGTCCATCACAGGAGAATCTTTGGCGTGCTCTTGGCCAAATGCCGTGTAGCCTCTAGCTCCGCCGCTACCTTTTAGAATGTATTGTTTTTTTGTTTCGGTAGGTAAGTTGAAAAGTTTTTCGCTAAGCTCGTAGGCTTTTTTTAAAAGATCTGAATCAACTCCATGATCTCTGAGATTGATGAAACCAAATTCTTTCATCCCCATGAATAAGTCATCGATGAACTGTTGTCTTTGATTTGGGGTTCCTTGAGTAAAATCTTTAAGTGATAATTCTGGAACTTGTCTCGTTTCTGAAAGACGGGCTTCTGTGTGTTTTGATGTCGCCGGTTTTGTATTTTCAGTTGTTTCCATAAGTTTAACCCTCCCTAAAGAATTTAGGCTTATTTTTTGAGCAATCTACTCAATTTCATAAGGGATTTCAATATATCTATGACTCTTTTCTAGAATTTTGTACTGAAAACATTAATGGCACTAGAATCCACGGCCATCGTGGTAATTTTTAGGTTTTTAGTACCGTGGTACTTATTGAAAAGACTACGTATTCCTGGATTTACATTAACCGCAATGAACCCGCCGCCCACCGGAGTAATCATTGCCCCTGGAACCAATCGCCCTTGATTATCAAAATAAATAATCTTTGTATCTTCATTATAAGCGCCCGGATCAAGCTCTACAGAATAAGATAATTCCAAAGCCGTTCCTATCACCAACCCTGTTTCAGGAATCACTGTGACTTTTAAGCGAGACATCAAAGCATTCAGCCAGTTTTGAGAAATCATCGGGATAAGAATTTCTTTTTCTGATTTGTCTACAGTAACTCTGGTTGAATAATAATTTTGATCAGGAGATTGCACCTCTAAGAACTGCACTCCCTCTGTCCCAGAAAATGAGATCAACTTTCTTGCTTGTACAGGAACTTTGGTTTCTGAGCCTAAAAAGCTGATATTAGCACTCATCATTTCGCTCGATTGAATATCAAATATAAATGCTTCCGCCAAAGCAGGCTTCTGCACATCAAATTGCACTTGCGTGATAAAACCCGGTTCAACCGGTGCAACTTGTGGAGAAAGATATTTTCCTTTGTACTTTGCTCTTACTAAATAGTTTCCTTCAGGAATATCAGCAAAGGCATACTCTCCGTTGGCTGTTGTCGAGGTGAGCGATGCATCTGGAATAAATGAATTGAAATAAACCGGTTTAATAGACTCTTGACCGATGATTTCTACTTCTGCGCCTGCAACATGTTTTCCAGAGATTAGTACCTCACCTTTAATGATACCCATTTGTTCTTTGGGAGTTCTAATTCCTAAAATATCTTTGAGAGCTTGAATGGTCGCATCGGGATTTAATACATGAGTGAAGAGCTGTTTTGAAGAACCCAAAATGATATTTCCCCAATGATTTTCTTTTGTGGCTTTTACAATCACTGAAGAATTGAAAACTTTTACGTTGGCATTGAGTGCATCGCTGATTCTAATTTGAGAGTTGTTGAGTTTTTCTTTTTTGTAATAAGAGTACGCCGAAATATTTTGAGCAACAACTTGATCTAAAATTGGTGCAATCTTAATTGGAATGTTTTTTAGATCCGCATCAGATTTTATATTTAACATCACTTCCGGCATAAGAATTTCTGCTCTTCCTATCATTGTGTCGTTTTCTAAAAGCTCTGCTATGACCACTCCCGTATCTGGCTCGTTGACATAAATCTCGTAACGACCTTTTTCCAAGAACACTTGGCCATATTCGTATCTCGTTCCTCCGATTTGTCTGTAAACTACAATTTTCTGAGTTCCTGTAAGCGCCAGTCCTTTTGTCATTTCAAGATTTCCCGCGATCAGAGCTTGTTTCTGATTTCCGCGACTAGCAACTGCGATTCCTTCGTTACTCTCTTTATTACCTTTCTCGTCGATAATTTCATCAGGAGGAGTCGTGGATGGTGGCGGGCTTCTTTTTCCGCTTCCTTTTGTGTATCCACTGCGAGAAAAGTTACTCGCCTGTCTTGTCGCTCTTTCAGCAGCTTGCTGCATTCTTTGCGCATAAGATTTTCTAGCGCCCGTGTTTGTACTGTAAGTGTTTGCAATTTCTCTTTCTGTTGGCGCCTCTGGATCTACTCCTGCATTTGCAAGAGCAGTCTTTGCTCTTTCTTCAAAAGACTCAGTTCCATAATCTCGCTCTAAGACCTCGTCGAAGTTTTCAATCTCCTCAACGCGATCACGCAGGCTTGTTGGTAGGTTTGCCGCAAACATCCGTCTTTCTGGATTGCTGGGTTTATTTGCAACCACCTGTTCTCTTGTGTTGATTTGAGGAGCCACAGTTTTAACTATTGATGTGCGAATTTCTCTCGCAGGAGCAGCAATTGTTTTTTTGATGATGGCAATGCTTGGTGAGTTCTTCTGTAAAGACAGGCCCGCCAGCATTCTGGCTTGAGCTTTTGGTTTTGCTTCTTCGACAGCTGCTTTTTGAAGAGCTGCAAATTTTCTAGATATTTTTAAAACTATCTTTCTAGTTTGTAAGCGATTGGTTTGAAGAATCTGCTTTGTATTATTGCTTACAAATTCTTCATCTATATGGGGGGTGATTTTTTCGTCGTCAAAAATTGCAAGCGGTGGAGCTGTTTTTGAATATTTTAAACTCAAACCTTCTTGATGACTCAAGCTATAGTTCGACAACGAAAGAGGTAATGCGATTACACTTCCAAAAATAGCACGAGAAATAATGTTGAAAACATTTTCTAATCTAAAGTTGTCCATCCATGGTTACTTCGTTAGTTACTTTATTAACTGTTACATCTGTTCAAATGTTTATGACTACTCATTTTAGAGAATAGGCACCACCCTATTATTGTATTTAGAATGGCCTGAAATCGTCAAATATGTTTTTGTTTTTGCGACGTTGGGCAAGCTGATCTTCGATACGGCTGACTACTCTTTTGGCTAGGGAAACTTGACCTTGAAATTCAGTTCCATAGTTGTATGCTTCATCCACTTTTGAAATATTTGGAGCTACTCTTCTCACATCTACAGCAAGACCATAGGGTCGTCTATCTCCATTGATTACCACTCTCATAACTAGAGGGATTTTGCCTTTCTTCTCTTGACCTGTTTTCTCTTGGTTGACCGTGAACTTTCTTGAATAGAATACGCGCCTATTCTCATTGGTTGCGCCTAAACCCTGAGGAAGGTTTTCGGCCACCGCACTCTGAATATCCATAATTGAATAATCATAGTCATAGGTCGTGTAAGAAGCCGTTGAACAAGCATTCAAAAATACTATGCTTAAGCTACTCAATAATAGAGTAGCCAAGGTTTTATAAAAGGATTTATTGATGAGATTTTTTGTAGTCATTGAGGAAGATTTCAATACCCTTATCCGTTAGTGGGTGGTGAGTCAGCTGCTTAATAACTTTGTGTGGGATTGTCGCAATGTGTGCACCTGCCAACGCTGCATCTAAAAGGTGAATTGGGTTGCGAATACTCGCTGCCAAGATTTGAGTGCTAAAATTATAGTTTTGAAAAATCTGAACCATTTGACGAACGGCAGTCATTCCATCAGAACCAATATCATCTAATCTTCCAATAAAAGGTGAAACCATTGTTCCGCCTGCTTTTGCAACTAGAAGTGCCTGAAGGGGAGTGAAGACAAGCGTAACATTTGTTTTGATTTTTTCCGCTGAAAATTTTCTTACGGCTTGAAGACCCGCTTCTGTCATTGGAACTTTGATCACAACGTTGTCATGAATTTTTGCAAGCTCCATTCCTTCTTTGTACATACCTTCTGCATCGAGCGCGATCACTTCGGCAGAAATTGGACCTTTTACGATTTCACAAATGTCTTTGATAACATCTTTTATAGGTCTTCCTGTTTTTGCAATTAAACTTGGATTTGTTGTTACGCCGTCAACAAGACCTAGCGATTGAACTTCTTTGATTTCATTAATGTCTGCTGAGTCGATAAAAAATTTCATAAAAGCTCCTTCGGTAGTGCTAATTATGGAGGTAATTAGTATTAGGGCAAAGGCTATTTCTCTCTCGATAAAAAATCAAGAAGCGTTTTACTTTGGGCATAAAACTCAATTTTCTCCAACGATCCAGTGGTCTCTGAGAGTATTTTGAGATCTTTTCCTACGACAGGATGCACATAGTCTCCCCAGAGATCTGCCGCCGGCAAGCACCATCTTTTGAGCTTATGAAGCTCCATGGATGGCAGAACAAGATCAGGACTCCTGAGTATAATGTCGTCAAAGATCAATACCTCAATCGTGTATCGAGTACTCTTGATGCTTTTTGTGATTTCATCAATTTTCTTCTTCAGAGCTTTGGGTTCTGATTGGGTTCGAAGAGAGTAAACAACAGTGAGTCCTTCTTCTTCGTTATCAGAGTACTGATAAACTCCAGAGACTCCATGAACATCCGCTGTACGATAAAGAGCCTTTGCTACTCTTCGGTGGAGAGAAAGACTCGGATCTAAATCTGTTTGAACTCCGATAAGAGCTCTGTGGAGTGGCATCATTTAAGGACATCTCTGATGGAATAATTTGCAGCTTTTTTCTTTAAAATCCATTTTGCGCAAGCCACTGCCCCGCGCGCAAATACCGTTCTGTTTAAAGCATCATGCTGGATAAGAATAGTTTCTTCTGGTCCTTTAACAATAACTTTATGTTGACCAAAAACTTCGCCTTCGCGATGTGAGATTACATCTTTTACTTTTTTCCCGATCGCTTTTTCCAAATGACCTTGAATTGTTAATGCTGTTCCGCTGGGAGCGTCTTTTTTATGAATGTGATGTGTCTCTTCTATAGAAAAGTCGTAATCTTTTATCGCCTTTAAGTTCTTTAACATTTCGCTGAGAACTGTCACGCCCATGCTCATATTCGAGGCCCAGAGAGTAGGTATTTTTTTAGACGCTGTCTTCAAAGCTTTGAATTGCTTTTCTGATAAGCCTGTCGTTCCGCATACGAATGGGGTTTTGTTTTTTAAAGCTGCTTCTAGGTTTTTAAGAAATGCTTCTGCGTTAGAAAAATCGATAATCACATCGGCCTTTTCGATTTTTTCTGTGAGCTTTAGTTTTTTATCATTTTGAATAAGCCGAGAAATTTCTTTTCCCATTTTTCCAGAAGAGCCAAATAAAAAAATATTGCTCATATTAAGCCCTTCACTTGTGCATCCACCTTTGGCTTCATTTCTTCTGAAATAGAAACGAGTGGCAACCTCATTTCGTCTGAAGCAAGAATTCCAATTTTTTTCAAAGCATACTTCACAGGAATGGGATTGGCCTCTACATACATACTGTCAATAAGAGGAAAATATTTTTCGTATTCTTTGAGAGCTTTGGTATCGCCAGATTTGATTCTCTTATAAGTGTCCTGCATTTTTCCAGAGATAAGGTGTGACACTACGGCAATAACACCTTTTCCACCTTTTGCTGCAAGTGCCATGCAGGTTTTATCATCACCACTGAGAACATGAAAATCTTTTCTGACTTTAGAAATAATTTTAACGCCAAATTCAACATCGCCCGTAGCTTCTTTGATCGCTACGATTTTTTTATTCTCGCTCAAGGATAAAATTGTATCTACCTCCAATGAAGTGATCGTTCTCCCGGGAACATTATAAAGTACCGTGGGGATCTCAACAGAGTTTGCTACTTTATTAAAATGCTCAAAAAGCCCTCGCTGTGGAGGTTTATTATAATAAGGAACAACGACCAGAAGGGCGCTTGCCCCCCACTTTTCTGCTTTTTGAGATCTTTGAATTGTGTCTTGAGTAGAGTTTGTTCCCGTTCCTGCAATAAGAGGAACCTGTCCAGCCACCTCTGATTTTACAAATTGAAATATTTTTTCTTTTTCCGTATCTGTTGTGGTCGGACTTTCTGCTGTTGTCCCATGAACAACAAACCCATCAATACCTTGATCAAGCTGACTCTTTAAAAGATTTTTTAAAGAAGGATAATCTACTTCTCCATTTTTAAAAGGCGTAACGAGGGCCGTAATTATACCTTCAAACATAAATCTCCTTCACAAATAATTTCTGCCGGTCCGGTAACAACAG
>JANMFM010000099.1:0-4741 GCA_031374125.1 Bdellovibrionales bacterium | reverse complement strand
TTATCTTTTGGCGGAACTGCGACTGAAGATTACGCTAAGTTAGGAATTCTTGTAGGCTCACTTTTAGCAGCTTTCTTAGGATATTTCTCTTTAAGATATTTATTGAACCGAAGAACTCAGGCTGCAGCACTTTGAGTCTTCTGACCACAATGAGGACAGAATTTGTGTTCACTAGAAATTGAACCTGAACACGAAGGACATTCCATCCCACCAGAAGCTACGGCCTTCTTCTCTTCTTCTTCAACCATTTTAACATAACCCAGATCATTCCATTTATCAATTTCATGAATGATTTGCCACATGTTGTGAGTGCGCTTGAATTCTTCTCTATCAAACATCAAGAAAATTTTATCGTTCCTAGATTTCTTTTGTGCAAACAAACCTTTTTTCTCTAAGAGTTCAAAGTGACCGGTCTTAAGCTCGATATTGAATTTGTATTTCATTTCTTGAAATAAAAGCTCATAATCTAAATTAACAGCTCTTTTGTGATCCACTTCTGCATTCTCGCTCAAGGCAACCAATCCACCGACGATCTTCATCGCCAACTTATCAATATAGATAACTTCACTGCGTCCTGGTTTATAGAATTGGTACTGATAAAAATCAGAGAATTCTTCGATAATTTTAACGTTGAAAAATTTGATATCAGAAAATTCTTCTTCGCCTTCATCGTTTTTTGTATAAATCATTTCTGCGTATTTTAATTTAGTTAAAATTTCAATTACGGATAGAACTCTGGAATGCGGCTCTAAAAAAATTCTATTTGAATAAAGCTTTAGCGTATTCCAGGCAACTTGAACATAATCGTCTTTCTTTGTGCCCGTCATGTTTGTTGTCATGTAAATTGTGGCGAATACTTTTGCGACGAATTTCTGGCCACAAGGAATTGCGTCAGTTTCCATTTTGATAGACTGAAGAGCCTTACGAGTGTCCGTAAGAGACTCTACGACACCCTTTGTAACACCTTTAATGATTCCAGAAAGACCCGCAAACATTGGCTCAATGAGTTTTAATGGTACTTCAAGATAAGTGACTTCGTTGGAAGCCAGAACCGAAAATGACATTTTTGATGGACCAAAGAGAGCTTTCTCTCCAATGATTTGACCTGCATTCAATTGACCCAATTCAATTTTCTTTCCATTTCTTTCTACAAAAAGTGTAACCCTACCTGACTTGATCAGATAAATATTTTCGACAGCATCTCCCTCACGGATGAGCACTCCACCTTTTTTGAGTTTTTTTGAATTGTCGCCTGACATGCTTATCCTCTAGAGATCTATCGGGATTTAAAGCATAGGGTTTAAGTAAACCCTAACAAATATTATTGAAATAGACCTTTGCAAGCCACAGGATCATTTTCTGTATCATTTTCGGCCTCATTTTCTGTCTCATTTCGAGTCTGCGATCTCAGCTTTATTTTTGGTTTTAAAAGGACTGCATAGTCTTTGAACTGGATGTTGGTCGAATTATCTGTCGCTGAAACTGAGCGTGTATAGAAGGTCTTACGAGGGCTTTTGATTGCCTTACTTAAGGCATGTCTCACGCTCATATTCAGTTGACTCAATATGCGATCAAGAGATTTTTTGTTTTGATTGAGAACTGCCTGATCTAAAACTTCAAGTGACTCTACCCAAGTTTTTCCATTTTTTTGATTAAATGTTAAAGCCAAATAGGCTTTCCCCTCCGGAGACTTTACGATCATTTGTCTAAGCATCAAATCTCTTTTTACATCATAAACCAAGTTGATACTTGTATCTTTAGATCTGTTTACGACTTCGCTCAAGCGATCTTTACTTTCAAAAATTTTAGCCATCGCTTGCTTTAAATGAAGCTGATTTGAAACTCCTCCTGAAACTTTCACCGCCACCAAGCGAATTCCTGTCATCATTCTTTGCACAGGTCTTAGAGGGCTTACCGCAAATAATAAAATGCAAAGAGGATCTAAACCCGGAACTGTAATTATCGCGCCAACAGTGCCAATCATCATTTTTACAGCAGATCCCATTCCTAATTCCGAGGCCAAATAAATACCCATTGGACCACTCAATACTTCGATTGTATGAGATAGAAAATAAAACGAAGCGAGAACTGGAAAATTTTTGATGTATTCATTTTTTCCATCATCTTGATAATACTTCATCTGCACGGATCGATGCACATCCATAGAAATGCGAGCCAAATTGAAATTAGCTAGCCACTGGCTCATCACTGAATTGAGTTTAGTTTTATTTTCACTGTCCTCACCGTGTTCAATGTCGTGATGAAATTGATCCAAAAGTGATTTTACATCTTGAGGCGGTTTTTGATAACCATCTCCATCGTGTCCACGCACTTGAATAGATTGAACAAGAAAAATAATTATAACTGAGAATTTAATAAAAAAAGACATCCTTCACCCGCAAACTACCTTTTTAAAGGTTTTGCATCCTAAAGATGTCTTTCTTTGAACTCAAGAAAAAATAGACTTTCTCAGCTGACTATCATTTAAGAAGCGGCAAGACTAACATCTCTTTGACGAGTTCGCTTTTGGTTACTTCGCGCTATCTTTTTTTCGCGTCTAAACATTTTTCTAACTGCTTCTACACAGTTATTGACTGAAAAATAAAAATTTTCATCTCGTTTTTCGGCGAAATAATGTTTTCTTTTCAGTCCATCGACTTCGATCGAACACCTAAACATGTCCTTGCCCGGCTGAATCTGAGAATTCAAACATTCTACCCAAACTCTAAAATGAGCTTTTTTTGACGGAATAAGCTCTAATAAATCTTCGAGCTGACTTGTGATATACTGCTCAACTCCTTCAGAACGCGACATTCTCAAAAACTGAATGTGTGCTAACATGATTACCTCCTGTTTCGGTGTAATTATATTTTCGTCTTTTAATATGGAATCGTAAAGAGGCGTTGTGTGCCGTTAACGGCACAATTCGAGCACAATTATGTCATTACCAACATAATTAGAACCTTGCATAAGAGTGACTTATTTATGAAAAAATAAATTTTAATTTGCCATGCAATTTTTCTTACTAAGAGACTAAAACTTGATTCCAAGCTCTGCATTGAAGAAAGTTTGTTCTTCAATCTCCTCGAGCCAGTCCTTACTGCTGCTAGGATTTTCTGCCTGATAAATTTCTCGATTAAAACTAACACCACCATGAATATCCAAAGTTAAATTATCCACCACTGGAAATTGAGTCCCAAGAACTGCTCGTTGATCCCTTAGAATTATGCGATCTTCGTTGTCCACATAATCTATAGACTTAAAAAGCTCTGGAGCCATTTTAAATTCAGCATAAATTTGAATCGGATATTTTACAAAATACGTGACTTTAAATTGGTGCATCCAAGGAAGGAGCGTAAAGTAATTCATCATTAAACTGTCACTGATTTTATAAAAAAATCCAAAAACGGGAACACCTGCAAAAAGTGTAAATCCCTTTTGATTATTTCTAATATAAATAAACCCTGGAAGTGGTATATGCGGAAGAATGGCTCTTTGATTAGAATAGTTCAACATAAAGACCCACGAGCTTCTTGGGGTTTTATCGTAATAATAAAACGGCGTCAGACTCACCTCTGTCACACTCCAATTATGGAAAGGCTCGTCGCTTGATGAGCCAATTTCCGTATTCATACCGTAATACTTTTGGTCATTGATCTTAGATATAAATTGATAACCAAATTTTTCTTCTGTGAGCTTATCAGGAACCGGACTTGTTGGCGATTCGTTGACCTGTTCAATTTTTGTCTGATTGAAATCAAAAGAAACAGATTGTTTAAACTCTTCGGACTTTGAAAAGGGAACCACAACCTTTGCAGAAGCTCTGTCCATTTCAATTTTATCACTAAATCTCTCTGCCGCAGAAGAACTCAGGCTCTGCGTTGAATACTGAATAATATAGGGTAGCTTAGGATTCTTGATGTTTTGAATCCACTCTTGGGCACCCAATTTAGGGCCAAGAAGCATGAAAGCGAGCGTAAAAAATAGGCTATTTTTAATAAACTTGCATTTCATGGTTGATTGCACCCTTTCCTCGATAATAGTGTAAGTCTTCAACTACTTACAGAGGACTACAATGAAGGTCACAGATCAAAAAGTAAACTCATTTTCGCCAATTACTTACCAAAATAACTTTGATGATAACAAAGTGATAATGCGAGATGCACCGAATGCTGAAGCCGTTCCTATGGATGTTCTTTTTGTAGGCGCAGGTCCCGCAGGATTATCTGGAGCTATTGAACTTACAAAACTTGTAAAAAAGGAACGCGAATCAAATCCTAGCTTTCCAGAAATTCAAATTGGTGTTCTAGAAAAGGCAGAGGGCCTTGGCGAACATAATTTGTCCGGCGCAGTTTTAAATCCTATTGCTCTTAAAGAATTATTCCCTGATTTAAAAAACGAAGACTTCCCTCTAAGAACACAAGTTCAAGGCGATGAAGTTTATTATATGAGTGAATCTTCTGCGATGAGAATTCCCACTCCTCCAACAATGCACAACTCTGGAAACTTTGTGGTTTCTATCTGTGAGCTTGTAAGATGGTTGGGCGAAAAGGCAGAAAGCGCTGGCGTAAATATATTTGCAGGCTTTCCTGCTGATTCTTTACTTGTTGAGGGCGATAAAGTCATTGGCGTAAGAACAACTCCAACTGGCCTTGGCAGAGACGGAAATCCTGGTGGCGCAAACTATATGCCGCCTACAGATTTAACGGCCAACGTGACTGTACTCACTGAGGGAACGAGA
>JANMFM010000092.1:0-7684 GCA_031374125.1 Bdellovibrionales bacterium | reverse complement strand
AATTTGAAGAATTATTAAAATATCTTCCAAAAGAAGAGATAGAAAATAAATTAGAAAATTTAAGATTGTTAGATGAAGAAATAAGCCCAAAAAAGGAAACTCAAGAAATAAAATCGATTGAAGAGCGTGGCAAGGAATTATTATTAAGTTTAAAGTTAGAGATTTTTTTAAAGGAAGAGCGATTTAAAGGAATAGAAAGAAAAAATGAACAAGGAGATTACCCTCTACATGTGGCAGCGAGGGACGGAAAAGTTGATGTTATAGTCGCTCTTGTCAATGAAGGTGTAAAAATAGATAGACCAAACATTGATGGTGAAACGGCTTGGGTAGTTGCTTCAAAGAACGGTGCCATACAATCCGTGCGGACGCTGCTGGATTTAGGATTGAAAGTTGACAAGCAAGATAAAGATGGCAATACAGCTTTAATCTATGCTTCAGAATATGGATATACAGAGCTAGGGAGATTGCTATTGGATGGGGGAGCAAGGTTAGACAAAAAAGATAGAGATGGAAATACCGCTCTAATGATTGCCGTTAAAAACGACCAAGAAGAAATAGTTGAACTATTCTTAAAAAGAAAAGCCAATTACAAACTAAAAAATAAATACGGAGAAACAGCCTTATCCATAGCCGAAGACAATAGACTTTCAGACATTGAAGATAAAGTTACATACATTGAAAAATTACTTAGAGAAGCAGGAGCAAGAGAATGAAGAATTTTACAATCTTGCTCTTGCTCGTAATTTCGCCTTATTCGCTAGCAAGTCATCAGTGTGGCTCATTATTCTTAGAAAAAAATAATGAAACTCCAAGCGAACATGAGATTGATTTGGTTATTCAGGAGCTTTACGAGTTGAGAGTACAAATGCTTTCGGGCGATGCCTCAATTGCCCAAACTGCATCGAATTTATTTAACTTAAAATTTAAAGAACTATCTGAATATCTTCCCGAAAAAGAAATAGAGCGCAGGCTGAAAGCAATTAGGGGCTATCAAGAACGAAAAGAACTGACTCATGATATTGGTGAAAGCCAGCAAAGATTAGATGATATCCTCATTCGCTCTAATATTGAAATTCAGATCAAGCAAAAAGGTATTAAGTCCCTTGGAGATATAAATAAAATAGAATTTCTTCTAGAACAAGGGATGTCTCCTGACATCCAAGATGCAACTGGTAATACTGCGATAATGTGGGCAATCGAAGTAGGTAACGAAAGAATTTTTAATCTACTTTTGAAAAAAAATGCCAACCTTGATTTGAAAAATAATGATGGATTTACTGCTGTCCTCTATGCTGAAGCTGTTAATAATTCAAAATTAATGCACGAGCTGATAGATCATAAAGCTGATTTGAACGTAGAAAATAAATATGGCTGGACCCCGCTCTTAAATGCTGCAGAAACAAATAAAGTGAAAATCTTAGAGTTAATTTTGGATGGAGGGGTAGATGTTGATTCGATAAACAATAAAAAAATGACGGCTCTAATGTTTGCGGCCAAGAACAAAAATAAAGGGGCTATTATTGCTCTTTTAAAAAGGAATCCAGATTTAACTCTTAAAAATACTGAAGGAGAGACAGCTTTATCGATCGCTAAAAAAAATAAAAATGAAGAGATCATTCAATTGCTAGAACAAGCCGGAGCGACAGAATGATCAAAACGATAGCTGCTATTTTTATCTTTATATCTTCTGTATCGCAAGCGCAGATTTGCGAGTTGCTTTTTGTTCAAGATCGATTGAGCGAAACAGAATTAAACCAAGCGATTTTAGAATTACATGGATTGAGATTGGAAATTTTTACTTCCAATAAAGACAACGCACAACTAGCTTTAGATTTATTTAATGTGAAACTTCAAGAATTATCGCAATCCCTTCCTACAGATAAAATCGAAGCAATATTGACTAATATGGCTCGAGAAGAAAAAATAAATTTAAATTTTACAGTGTTACCGGTAAATAATAGATCGCAAGAAATTGTGCTAAAATCAAATCTAGAAATTTTTCTGAAGACTCATAGATTCAAAGGTAAACAAGCCAAAAACAAAAAGGGTGAGTATCCGATTCACATGGCAATTAAACAGGGCAGATCGGATATTGTCGAAGCCTTAATTATAGAAGGTGTGAATCTCGAAAAGCCTTCGACGAAAGGTATTACTCCTCTTATGCAAGCAGCCATGGAAGGAAATGAAAAGATATTAGAACTGCTTCTTGCTCAAGGAGTTGATCTCAACAGGACAGACAAAGACGGTAATACAGCTTTAGTTTGGAGTCTCCGACATGAACACAGTGAAACAGCAGAAATTCTGATGAGACGAGGTGCTGACATAGAAATCGAAGGTCTATTTAAACAAAATGCTCTAATGTACGCATCAGAAAATAATTTATTTAAAATTATAGAATTGCTTTTAGAACAGGATACCAATGTAAATAAGAAGAATGAATACGGTTGGACAGCTTTGATGATAGCATCTGAGACAGACTGCCCAGAAAGTGTGAGAGTTTTATTGGGTGCGGGGGCTGATTTCACACTTAAAAATATTAATAGTGACTCGGCTCTTTCCGTAGCGAAGAAGCAAAATCATAAAGCTGTCATTAAATTATTAGAGCTAGCCGGAGCTAAAAAATGAAAAGTATTTTAATTTTTTTATTTATTTTTCAATGCTCGATTGCAAGTTCAACGGTATGTGAATCTCTTTTTGTTCGAAATGACTTAATTGAATCAGGCTCAGAAATTATTCAAATCATTTTAGAATTACATAGATTGAGAGTGGCTAGCTTTTCAAAGAATAGAGATGAGAGTCGAATTGCCGCAGAACTTTTTTCAGAAAAATTACAAGCTTTGGGCTTTATTCTTTCAGAAAGTGAAATTCAAAGAAGATTGAAAGAAGTTAATATTTTGGATACAGAATCCATTAAACAAAACAGTAAAGCTGACAAAGCAGAAAGTGTAGCAAGATCAAAAATAATCATTTTTTTAAGTGAACAAAATTTTGAATCTATCCATGATAAAGATGCTGAGGGTAACACATTGCTTCACCGCGCGGTTGAAAGTAAAAATCATGAAATAATAGATCTACTTATAAAAGAAGGAATCAGTCCTGATGTACAAAACGACCGAAAGGAAACTCCACTCTTAACAGCAGTCAGAGAAAGAGACGCTGTAGCTTTAAATATCCTTTTAGATCGTGGAGCCAATGCGAATATAAAAGACGAGAATTTCGATAGCCCTCTGATGTATTCTATAAAATACGACCGAGAGGAGTTAGCCAAGATTTTCATTGCTAGAAAAGTAAATTTGAACATCAGAGATCGAACCAGATCAACACCTTTGATTGAAGCAGTAACTCATGGAAAGCTAGACCTAGTAAATTTGCTTTTAGAAAATAAAGCTAATGTCAATTTAGTAGATTCCCGTAAAAGAACAGCGTTAATGTGGGCAGTAAGTACGAATTCTGAGCAGCTTGTTGAACTTCTTTTAAACGCTGGAGCAGATAAGGCTTTAATAGATAACCAAGGAAAAACAGCTTTAGACTATGAGTTGAAAAAGTCTGCTAATTTTACAAACCCATCTATTATAAAATTATTAAAATAAAATTATTAAATTAGATCCGAGGTTATTAAAATTCCCAAGATAAAATCAGTGGCGAAATAAAATATTGCCCGTACTTATCATATTTTAAATACGGTGATACGTAGTTTGCCGTTAATTGATACCAGTCCCATTTCATGGAGAGTCCGTAGCCGTATCTATAGTTTTCTATATCTTCTACGTAAAAATCACTTTGAAATTGCTGAACGACTTCTCCTTGGAATCCGATTTTAAAAGAGCTTCCGCCAAACACAAAATTTAAGCGAGCGATGGCCTCTCTCATGACGGGACTCTCATGGCCGTAGACCATAAAGAGAGCGTATTTGGTAAGAAAACCAAAACCTATAGAACCCGCTAGAAAAGAGTTATCAATTTTTTCGCCATACTTATCAGTTTCATCTTTTGCACCTATCACTTTATGAATAAAGTCCGTAATTCTATGACCACCAAGACCAGCATAGTATTCTCCACTCACTGCGGACTCAAATTTGAAGTGGCCATTCACATAAGAATATCCAAGTCTTGATTCGAGCTGATCCCCATAAATTCCTTGAGGTGGATCAAATGCTGGCTCTCCAGATCTAGTTTTAATAATAGGAGTGGTCAGTCTTCTCTGTGCAGAGAGTTCCCAACCATGATTTTTTGAAGCCTGCCAATAGAGAAACAGCGAGCCAGAAGCGGTCATTAACTTATCCGTTTCTCCAATGTAATCGTTATTGAAGAGATGAAGGGTTAATCCTTGTCGATTGAGATAAAAAGATCCAGGATCACCAATTCCGGTCATTGGAGTATTTGGTAATTCCCATACAGCGAGGGTGTTCAATGTAAAAAAACATATTGCAAGAGCTGCAAAATATTTTACCATTTTTTCTTTCCGCCTCCGCGTGAATGTCTTCTGCGATTCCCAGGCTTTCTTCCGCCACCGCCACCATTTTCCATCTTCTCGATGGCAGCTTTTGCTTTGCCCTTGGACATAAGCTTTGCGTTTGCAACGTCTTGAGAATGGTAAGGGTGATCCGTGACCACCGGAATAGACCTACCAATTAATTTTTCAATGTCTTTGATGAAGGATTTTTCCTCAGAGTCACAGAATGAAATGGCAATGCCAGAAGCACCGGCTCTCGCTGTTCTTCCGATTCTATGGACATAGCTCTCGGAAATATTGGGAACTTCATAATTGATCACATGAGTGATGCCATCAATATCAATCCCACGCGCGGCGATATCCGTTGCGATCAACACGCGAATCTTTCCAGATTTTAAATTTTCAAGCGCACGTTGTCTTGCACCTTGAGATTTATTTCCGTGAATGGCTTCCGTGGTGATTCTATTTTTTAATAAAATTTCGGCCACGCGATTGGCCCCATGCTTAGTTCGAGTAAAAACAATCACGCGCTGAAATTCAGGTTTTGCTAGTAAAGCTCTAAGTAAATCTCTTTTCTTACTTTTATCCACATACATGACTGACTGTTCGATAAGCTCAACGGTTGTCGCCTGCGGAGTCACTTCCACTTTTGTCGGATTTACCAACATGGAATCTGCAAGTTTCACGATATCTTGTGGCATAGTTGCCGAGAAGAAAAGATTATGACGTTGCTTTGGGAGCATGGTTAAAATTTTTCTTATTGTATGAATGAATCCCATATCGAGCATTCTATCCGCTTCATCCAAAACAAAAATTTCAACTTTATCTAACCTTAAACATCTTTGCTCAATCAAATCCAAAAGTCTTCCTGGAGTTGCAACCAAAACATCGACGCCATTTCGCAAGGCCTTCACTTGAGGGCCTTGGCCCACACCACCAAAAATAACAGTGTGGGTGAGTTTGAGATTTTTTCCGTAGGTTTTAAAGCTATCGAAGATTTGAATCGCCAGTTCTCGCGTGGGTGTTAGCACCAGTGCTCTTGGGCATTTTGGTTCCGGTCTCTTTTGATTTGTAGCTAAACGCTGTAAAATAGGTAAAGCAAAAGCCGCTGTTTTTCCAGTTCCAGTTTGCGCACAACCGAGAAGGTCTTTTCCTTCCAAGAGAGGAGGGATCGCCTGTTGCTGAATTGGTGTGGGTGTGGTGTAGCCTGTCTCAGTAATAGCCTTTAAAATAGGCTCTATAAGGTTCAGATCAGTAAATTTTTTGGTATCCATTAGTGTGCACATCTCTTTCTTTTAATTGAAAGAGATTATATGCTTAAAAATTAAAAATCTAGGTTTTACTGTTTTAATTGTCCTAATATCAGTAGTTATTACTAAGAAAAGGAGCCAGAAGCTCCTTTCTTTTTAGATTTTACAGGTGTTTTAAGGTCTAAGTTAGTTCGATTGCGGAACAATAAAGTCAAAATACTCTTTCTCAACATTTAAAGAATTTCTACGTAACCATAAACCTTTCTTAGGTTTTTTCGACCAAGATGGTTTTTCAACTCGAAGGCTTGCAAATTGAGCCGCACCCAGTTTGTAGCTTTGAGCTTTTGACAATAATGTTTGGATGGCTTGAGCGCCACTCAGTGTGGGTTTCTCAATCAAAATCTTGGCCACTTGTCTAGCGATGATCGGTGAAGCCATCGAAGTTCCGCTCAACTCTGTCAGCGTTGTATCTCTGCACTCTTCTCTAAGGGCAGCTACAAGTTTTGCTTTAGAATCGATGTTGTTGAACGTTTCTTGATTTGCAAGTTGAGAAACAGATTTTGACGTGCACAGAGACTCAGGAACCGTGGACAAGACATTTACGCCATAGCCAAAAATAAAGGCTCCTTCTGTCATCAAAATATTTGTAAAACTCGCGATTTTTCCATTCTCATCCGTCGCGCCCACGCACAGAATGTTCGGCGCATCCGTTCCGCAAGGCAAACCTAATCTAGCATCTTGGTCGACCCATTTCCCATCATTACCCGCCGCAACCACAATCACGACGTCGGGATTTGCGAGAGCGAATTGTCGGAGTTTCGCCACTCTTGCTTTGTGTTTGGTTTCACTTTCTTCTGACTTTTTTAGATCTTCGTAATTTTTATCTACAATCATACCCAATGACATATTGAGCACTCTTGCGCCGTCGCGAACTGCGGCACTAGAACCAGCAATGATTTGGTCAATAAATAAATCTCCCATATCTTGTTCGAGAAGTTCGCCATTTTTGTATTTACTGCTAAAAGGAATTACGCGGTAACCCAATATTCCAATCGCCGAATCATCGTAAGAAGCAAGTCCTGCCACGTGAGTTCCATGGTAAGCGGAAGTTTCAATTTCTTGGACATTATGTCTGAGAGGATTAAGAAAACTTCCAAACTCAGGGTTTTCTCTTAATAATTGAGCAATGTTATTGGCCTCAGTTTGTGATTTTAATTTTTCGGTCGGGCCAATCTCTGGATTGTAATCCGAAGTTCTAGCAATAAAAGGAGAAGCCCAAGCGTCTTCGCCAGAGACATCGTAACCAAAGCCCGAAGGTAATGATATGAAGTCATTCAATTTGAAGTGGATATTTTCAACCAAAAGAGGTTGGTTGTAATCCACACCGGAATCAATGATTCCCACGAGAACCTTGTGTTGAGAATTGATTCTTTTAAAGTCCCTTTTCACGACACTTGGATTGGCCAGTGATTGTCTTTCTGGGATCACGATCGTCTGATCGTCCATCGAATTACAAGACGTCAGTAAAGTCACTGCCGTAATAACAAGCATTAAATTTGCAAAGATTTTCATAATATTCCCCTCTTAGTAGTTGAGGAGAAAATAGGTGATAAGGATGACTTCTACAAAAATAAAAAAGGAGCTAGTAATTTATACTTAGCTCCCTTTAGTATTCTCTGGAATAAAAGTTACTCCTTATCAGAGTAACTTATAATCACCCACAGAATTATTTATTCATTCGTTTAAGTGAGATAACTATTTGTATGTAAGTGTTTTAGATTCTGCAATCGCAGGTATACATTCCTGTTCCAGGATAAGCTGTGCAATTTGAAGCTTCTCCATTAAGAACAACTTCGCAGTTGTATTTAGCTTTGAAGTAATCTGTACCTTGAACCTTTTTAATTTCGTCGCCTCCGTCAGAAGATCCATTGCATCCAATTTCACAATCGCAAACATACATTCCTGTCCCAGGGTAAGCTCTG
>JANMFM010000075.1:0-2737 GCA_031374125.1 Bdellovibrionales bacterium | reverse complement strand
GCCGGAAGATATGTTGATCCCTTAAAGTAGAAATTCCCATCCGCTGACCCTGTGCCTACAGTTCATCTCGAACAATTCAAAGCGGAGTCATCTATTCTATTGAGCGCTCTACCGAAGTGGGACAGCCGAGAAATTTCAACGGCTGAAGCTATACAAAAAGTTGAATCAGAAAACGAAGTTGAGAAGCAATAAAAACACAATTCAGTTAGTCTCTGATACTTAAACAAGTAAAATCAAGCTTACTAAGAACCTTGTTTTCTTGTCCTTTTAAAATCAAAACTGCTTTTCCATTTTCATAAAGATCAAAGTCAAAGGTTTGCAGCGCTTCAGCATCTGGATCAGTTGTTGTGCGAGCTTTGCCTGAAAAGGTCTCTTTATTTTTACCCACTACGACTTCGCCCTTTACGTTTAAAGTAGTATATCGAATAACTTCCTCGTTGGATTTAAAAAAAGTCGTCTTCATGTAAAAACCTGATGGAACTGAATTTAGAACGTAGATTGAATCTTCATCTGAACCACGACATTCTATTGAAGCGTTAGCGTAGGAAGTAATTGATAATAGGATCAAAACTAAAAACGTTTTCATAATGTTCCTTACCTTGGGAGCTTGATTGCTCAAATTTACTAAGTTTCAAAGTTATACCTGAACCATTGGAATTTTGCGTGTTAGATATGTGTTATTTGTAATAATTGGATTGTTGTAGAATGATTTTTGTCACTTTCTGGAGGCAAAAATCTATGATCAGCGTTTATTTGTATAGGATTTTGCCCAATGGCGCGCATTTGGCAAGCATAGGAATAAAAATGGCAACAACAGCCTACGCGGCATGATCTTTCTAACATAATGGAATATCCATGCATCCCATGTGGCCGGAATCCATAGAGGCGGGTTCGATCTTTTGATGGTCTTTAATATTCTTGTAGCCACTTTCTTGGCGGTGGTTGGAGAGAGATCCATCATCCTTTCTACAAAAGGAGTCATGTTCTTATAGTACTCTTGGTAAACACTGTCTTTAGCAGCCTCAGGTTTTGAAAGTTCTGTATAGTAAACATTCTTGAAAGACTTTGAATGTATAAATCCTGGCTGAATCAAACAGATATCGATTCCATAAGGTTTTGCCTCATACCACAAGGATTCACACGCACCCTCGAGAGCATGCTTTGAAGCACTGTAAGAACCCATCGTAGGCATCGACAACATTCCACTCACCGATGATACGTTGATGATTTTTCCACGTCCTCGAATTCTCATATTTGGAAGAACCAATCGAATCAAACCCATGGGTCCCAAATAGTTCGTTGCCATTTGCTTGATCTCGTCTCCTTCAGTCATGTGCTCGATCACCGCGCGGTAAGAAATCCCGGCATTGTTTACGAGCACACAGACTCCGCCCCACTTGTTGTTGATTTCTTGAATAAGATCTTTTCTTTGAAAATCATCCGTTACATTAAGTCCACGAATAATAAATCGCTCTGTTTCTACAAATTCTGCCCTGAGTTTTTCTAAAGATTTTGCTCTTGCAGTTACAACAATACGGTATTGAGTTTCTTTATAAAGAAGTTTTCCAAGAGCTAAACCTATGCCAGAAGCACAACCCGTAACGAGTATTGTAGGTTTAAACTCTTGATCCGTTACCATCTTGCACCTTTAAGGAAACAGTCGATTTTGCGTCCAGCCTTTTTTATCAAATGTATAAAGGAATCTATTGTGAAGCCTCCCTGGCTCACTCATCCAAAACTCAAAATGATCAGGAATGATTCTGTATCCACCCCAGAATGGTGGGCATATAACGTCTTTTCCTTCAAACTTTGCTTCGATTTCTTTTCTTTTTAATTCAAGATCTTTTCTGCTTGGTAGAATACGACTCTGCTGAGAAGTCCACGCACCGATTTGGCTTTCGCGCGCGCGAGTTGCAAAGTATTTTTCGGATTCTTGGCGTGAGACTTTCTGAACTTTTCCCTCTATACGAAGTTGCAATTCTAGTTTTTTCCAATGGAAAACAACTGCCGCCGAAGGATGACTTTCTAGTTCTTGAGCTTTGTTACTCTCATAGTTGGTAAAGAACATAAGCCCGCCCTGAGACATACCCTTGAAAAGTACGATACGATTGCTAGGTCGCTGATCTCTCGTTACCGTAGCCAAGCTCATGGCTGTGGGCTCGATCTCTTGAACTTGAATGGCTTTCTTCATCCATAAATCAAATTCAACGAATGGATCAGGGCTTGGAATGTAATCTGCTGGGAATGTGGTACTCATGAGATAAGTGTAGTTTAAATGAATAAAGAGGCAAGTGTAGAAAAATAAACGAAGAGATTTTTGTTTGCAGTGAGGCGCAAGGATAAATCAAAGCGGAGCGTACGCATGTACGTGAGCATTTGATTTGTCCGCAGCAACGAAGCTGCGGACAAAAAGATCGAGTTTACACAGACTTCGCAGCGTAGTACTCGGTAAAGAGACCAGCATCGAATGGAAATGGAATATGTTCTAGGCCTGGAGTATTGATCACAGTTCCTGAATCACCTTCTTTTCTTAAGTAATCAGCAAGCTCTAATCTTGGCTTGTCTTTTACTTGAAGATAGTTCTGTGAGTTTAAACCTTTTGTAGAAAGAGTTACTGTATCACCTTCATTTAAAACCATAGATGCAGTTCTTGCTTTCTTGCCATTAACCACAACGTGTCCGTGTGAACACATTTGTCTCGCAGCAAGAATGCTTGGAGCAAAACCTAATCTGAAAA
>JANMFM010000060.1:0-11242 GCA_031374125.1 Bdellovibrionales bacterium | reverse complement strand
AACCATCACCGGGGCAATGGTAGAAAGACATCCCTTTGGTGGATTCAAAATGTCAGGTGTTGGCAGTAAGACTGGCGGTCCAGATTATTTAAAGCAATTCATGGAACCACGTGTAGTCACTGAGAATACGATGCGAAGAGGTTTCGCTCCGACTGAATAAATCTTAGGGCAACGCCGATCAAAGCTCCAAAACCAAATCCTCCGAGGTGGGCCGCGTGTGCGACACCACCAAATTCTTCCATCGTTCCCAAATATCCTGCGATGTCTGAGGATATCCAAACGATCAATACTACCCATGCTGGAAATTTTTTAAATCCATGGTAGCCAATTTTTGGTAATACCCAATAGAAGCAATTGATTTTTTTATTCCAGAACAATACGAGTACAAGCCCCATCAGCCCACTGATGGAACCACTCGCACCAATGAGTGGTGCTTCAGATGCGCCAGAAAGCAATGTGAATACCTGAGCCGCCATAATTCCTGAGAACAAATAAAAACCTAAGAAATAGAGTGATCCCCACAGTCTTTCGATAAAACTTCCAAAAATCAAAAGGAACCAAAGATTTGAAGCCAAATGCAAAATTCCACCGTGTGCAAATTGATAAGAAATCTGACTGAAGATTGAAGAGTGGGTTTTTGTAAGACCCATAATGTAAGACGGATCTTCTTTTTGATCTCTCATCATTTTTTCATAGGTTTCTTTCCAATAATCATACTGGATTTCATCCCCTACGAATTCTTGCTTTAAAGAATATTTTTTAAAGAATGAACTTCTAAATGCCAATTGTCCTAAGGTCAATTGACTCTCTGAATTTCCAATTCTTGCCTTGTAAGCAATCGAATTCAAAAGATCACTAGATTCCTGCGGATAACTATCAATGATTTGCGCAAATACATTTCCTTGTCCTTGAATATAAAAATCATCTTTATAGATCTTATCCATCGCTTCTTCGTGCTTCTGCTGCTCTTTAGAATACGAAAAATAAAACACGACATTTGTAAATAACAAACACCATGTTATCAGCGCCCGAAACGTTGGAATGCCATGAAAAAATGGAAGAATCATTTAGCCTCTTCATTGGATAAATTTAATAATTCTTTTCTCACTTCTTCAAAATCACCTTGGGACGCGATAGCTCTGTACTGATCATTTTTTTTCATAGCATTTTCTAAGGACTGGATGATTTTCTTAGCCACTGAATATTTCTTTAAATTATAGAATACTATAGCCATGAGCTCGCTTTGCTCTTTTGATTTAAAACTTGAACTTAAAAGTTTTTGGGCAACTGGCTCTGCCATTTCCCACTTTTTCTTTTCCGACAGTGCCTTTAAGAACTTTACACCCAACTGCTGATGATAAGATCCGGCGGCGTCTGTTGTTAACCACCAGTCCATTTGCTCTGTAAGATCCTTATCTCCAGCTGCGGTTTCGATAAGATTTGATCTCACTTCATAGCTCAAAAAAGATGAAGCTGAAGAACCTTTGAGAATATTTTTATAGATTTGTTCTGCCACAGTGTTCTTACCCATGCTTTGAGCTTTCACTGCGGCTAAGTACATTTGAATCTTCGGATCATCGATCATGATCTTAAATTCTGCGATAATATCATCCACATTTATCATTCCACACTTGTTCGTCTTGATGTAAGTGAGAAGAGTTTCTTCTTGAATGTAATCACTGGACTCTGTTTTCATTTTGTTCACGAGAAGCTTACAACCATTAAATTCTTCCGTAGAACAGCCTCTCTCTATTTCTAGATTACACACGTCAGACAAAAACGAAGTCTTTTTAGATTCCGGTAAATATCCGTAAGTGCTTTGGAACAATTCTTTAGACTCCGCAGTCTTATCGACTTTCCATAGCGTAAGAGTTTTATATTTTCCTATGAAATCATTGAGAGATTTATTGGGCCACAGTGAATCCATCAAAGCCAACAACTGGTCAAACTTTTGAGTTTTGTCGTAATGTTTAATTGCCCACACTTTCATAAACGGACTTTTAAATTTCTGGCTCTCCAAGATAAGATCAGCACTCTTCCAATCTTTCTCTGACCACGCTGTAATGATATTTGTGAGTAAACACGCATCACCTTTGGAATCCAATTCGCAAACCTTTTTAAGATATTTGTCTGAGAATTTTGTATCATGTTCGTAAACAAAAGCTTTCGCCAAATAAGCCTTATCTAACTCTTCACCATAACTGATAGCTCTTTGAGCTTCTTTTTCAAGGCACTCCTCTGCCACATTGTCTGTGCCATAAAGCGTGAGCGCAATATCAAGTCTTGAAACTCTATCTGTCTTTGGCCAATCTTCTTTAGCACCTGTGACTGCATCACAGAGATATTCTGGTTGAGTCACAAACTCGCTTAAATTTTCAATGTCTTGCCTAAAAAATAAAAATTGCGCAGCCGCAACAACTCCAAGGTTAGCCACAACAATCACATATATTAATCTCACCCATAGCTTTTCAACCATCGATGGGGACTGGCCTACTTTTGCTATCCCCTTCACATAGGAGTCTGCAAGGCGATCATGCATCGGGCGGCGTAAACGATTTGAAAAAACTTCGAGAAGCGGAAAAAAGAAAAGTAAAATAGAAAAATAAAGCGAGATTGCTCTCACCAAAGAATTCATAATTGTAAAAGGCTGACCGTGAACAATCGAAGCAACCTCAAGATTGAATATTTTTTTACCAATGGTTTTTTTGAATAAAAAGATACTGACCGCGTGATACAAAATAAATATTACTGAAGCACCCAGAATAATACAGCCTACGTAAAGGTTAATTACGCCATCGTGCTCATTTAAAATCGCTGCTTGAACTTTCTTTTTGAATGGAGAAAGAAAAATATTTGCGACAAAACTCACTGCAAGAAGATCCACCACAAATGCCGCAAGCCTGTCCCACACGTAAGCCAATGGCAAATCTTCAATATTTTTCTTAAAGGATTCTTCAAATCTGCGAGTCAAATAGGAATTCTTCATCCTACTTTTTCGGCAAAAATCCAATAGGTTTTGAGTCTAAAAATGAACGGTCGAAAGTATTAAATACCTCAAACCCTACTTATGACAAACGAGGCTGTCCGCGGCCGATAAATTTTGATTTCTTAATGAATTTTGTTCGACCTTGGGGTCGACCGTTCATTTTTAGACTCAAAACCTATTTACCCAGCTGGACTATCGTATTGCTGGGAACTTCATTGAGCGGAGTCTTCCAGATTTGTCGGAAATGTAGGTCACACGACCTAGAGTTTTATTGGAAGCATCAAAGAGCTCCAGAGTTTGCTCGTTTTCCTCACCTTGAGTTTTTGAATCAATTGTTTTAACCAGAGACACATTGGGAATTAGAACGTCTTTATTTTCGATCAAAAAGCTTTCTACATTTGGAATGTATTTTGGGCGATCTGCGGAGTCTGTTTCTTGAAATTTGATTTCAGAGATTCTTTCGTTATCAAAGCTAAAGGCGTATTTTCCTTCGAGCATTCCAAAACGGATTTGGTCAAGCTTCGAAGGCTGCTCACCATAGCTTGCCACTTTACGATTTGATTTTTCAGAAAGTTTTAGGGCTAAATCTTTTTGCCATTGGAATTCAAATTCAGCTTGTTCGTTCATAGAGGCAATTGTTCTTGAACTCTTAGATGAATCAAAATGAGACACAATCTTCTGATTAAAGAACGTAGCAAGAGCAACAACCGACAAAATGGATGCGGTTAAGGCTGCCTTCTTCTCATTAAGCTCTAGCTTCATCTGTACTCTCCTAGTACCTGGTGTTTTAAGTCTTATAACTTTGTTTACATTCTTTTCAGTTTTTTGGCTAGACCGATCTGTAGTACCGTTATTTTTGTTCATAGACTCCCCACTCTTATTTACTAACTAATACTGCGAACTTTGTGCCGTCCTAGATGAATTTATTTCGAGTTGAGGGTCCAAAGATGTGACACCTGTACATAAAGTTTTCGGTTAGCTATGGCGGATAACCGATTGAAAATACTAGGTTAATTTCTAGCAGCCTACTCGACGTAAGTCGCTCTTACTTGGAACGAAATTGCACTGTGATTACAGTCTCCAACATCATCATCACCTGTCGTGATCATTTTAATTTGGTTCACTGATTGTGGCGCCATGGTCACAATTTGTTGAATCGTATTCTTGGGAATATCTACAAGAATTCGTCCATTTTGCTCTGTATTTGGAACACTACAAGTCGATCCACCATTGCAGTAGAGATGCGTTCCGCCCACATCTTGAGTTTTTCCCACAAGCTTTGACCAGTCATAGATGTATCCTGATCCGTCTTGAGTAAGATACTTGTGCATGTCACTGCCCGTGTTCATTACGATTCTATTATTTAGAGTTAAGATCACATGGTCATCGTATGTGAAAGGTTGTTCTGGAAAATCCAACTCCATATCACAAAGAGTTGCTCCTGCTGGAATTGCAAGATCAACGGATTCTTCGTGGCGAGCTTGCATCTTGCCATTCACTTTTCCTAAATTGCCCAAACTAGAATTACTCCATTTGCAGTCATTGATGGAGCTGTATGAAATATCGATGATTTTTGTTTTCAAAGTTGAATTCGCACAAGTTGGAATAATGTCGTCGGGAGCTGGAACATCCGAATCTGCCACCGTACCTATCAAGGAAGGACTTGAAAAACTCACAGGCTTTGAACAGTTCTGAAACGAGATGATCGTAACAGCTGCTAAGATTATAAATATAATGGACATCTTTTTCATTTGATCTCCCCCCTGAGAATTTCAACGTACTCCTCAAATTGTGACCAGAGCTTTCGCTCTGGTCAAACTAAACTTTAGAGAATCATTGCTCGGGTGGAGGAGTCCCGCCACCGCCGCCGCCACCGCCTACACATTGGTCGACCGGAGCAACTTGACAGAAGAATTTACCATTGTCTAATTTCACAGATTCATTCGTATTTGAATCTCTCAAATTTGGACAAGTATATTCTCCAAGGATAATTACTGCTGGAGCGTTAATTTGTGCTTGCGACGTTTGGCCAGCTGCACATGGAGCTACCGGAACATCACGTCTGATTCTTATCACAACAGAACATTGTGAATTTCTATCATAGAGTTCACTGACGATACCGTCGTCCGCCGCTGAAGCTCTATATTTTGCAACTGCTAAATTTGCGTTAGTGATGGATTGAAGAGCCGAACCACCATTGTCTTGAATATCACGAACTTGAATTTCTAATCCGTGTAAAAATTCAGAACCTTCTTTATAGTAGTTGTTGGCTTTCATTGAGAATACAGCATTACCCGCTAAAGTTGTCTTCTTGTAGTCGCACTCGATCCTTCTTAAATCTGTATCTTCTGGATACTGAGTAATTAACACATCACCGTTTTTTCTTTGATCAGCAATATCTGTAGATGTAGTGGCAACGTCTGCTTGCAAGTAAAAAAATCCTTTTTCTACGGCTAAAGCTACCGGAGTTCTCTCAATGTTAAAGCTTGGGAATTGCGCTTGAACAGTGTAAGAACTTTCTTTTTCACAGTTATTTTTTACTCTCACCGAAATCTGTCTTGATTGCCCAGCTTCAGTTACGAAGATGGAATAAATATCACTCAGCGATGAACTCGAAGTCCAAATCTGATTTGGATTATCAAGGCTCACAGGATCAATAACATAATCACCATTGAAGTCCCAAGCAAATTGGAAATCTTCACCGCCAGACACTGACGCTGAGTTGATGGCATAAGTAAAGTAGTTCAATTTACTTCCTGCTGTGATCGAAACACCTGCCGTATTCAATACTGGAGTTTCAGCATCCAAACATTCTACGACTGTCGTAAAAGTCTTAACTCTTTCTTTACCTTCAGAGTCTGTAACTTTAAGAGCCATAGGGTGGCGGCCCACTCTCAAGTTGTCTAAGCTAAAGCTTTCACTAGCAACTGCCACGAAATTTGGAGCAGAAGGTTGATAATCCGTGTCGATTGCAAATTGTAAGCTCTCCACAGAATCTTCATCTTGGGTGCCGCTACAATCAAATCTTACTGAATTTGTTTCTTTAGCATTTTCCGTGAACGTGTCTGCTCCGCTGATGGTGCTGATCTTTCTATAAGGAGTGGTGCTGGCATTTAAATAAAGATCACAATTGATCTTTGCCGCTTGGTTCACAATTCCATCGTCGATGTCTTCTGCACCCAGGCCCGAAGCATTAGACAATGTCTTTGCACCCTCTCCGCAAGCACTTAATAACAACAAGTGCAGTGAGCACAGCGCTAAGCAGAATAGCATTTTTAATATTTTTTGAGATTTCATATTCCCCCCGATCTCTCAAAAGAATCCAAAGCTTTGGATTCGACTTATTCTTATCTAAATTCCCCTTCTTGTATGCTCACGTTCCCATAAGGAGTAATTTGTTTTTCCGCAACTCTAAATACTATTTTTTCATCGATACTTTTTGTGTTCTCGAATAAGAACACTCTGACTTTATCGTTATTCGAATGAACTGGCATTTTTTGAATGCTGTAAGTGAAACAATCTTGAACTTGGTCTGTAGAAATCATTTTCCCTGAATAAGAAAGTGATTCTAAATTTGCTACCAGACTGTTATGAACTCTGAGTGGTGAATTTCTCTTGAGTTCTTGATAATTCGTTAAAGCATCTTGATCCGGATCCGTGAAAAGATCGCTATTTCCTTGAATCAATTGGATTTGGTTTACAAAGGCGATCCAATCTGGAACGTAGTCGCGATTTGAGTCTGGATCTCTTCTGTCAGAACCTAAAAGCTTTTCTTCGCAATCATTCAAGAAATCTTTATCTGTATCAGGATAAACGTTTGTAGCTGTAGCAAGTGATCTGCAAGTTGTGAATGGGTCAGCGCCTGCTCTAGAGCAGTTGGCTCCCAAACAAGGTCTGATATCGCCTGAAATTCTATATTCAACTCCATCACCAACACCATTACCGTCCGAATCATAAGCCATACGGTCTGAACCCAATGTTCCTTCTTTAAGGTCCGACAAACCATCAGCATCAGAATCTGCCGTTAGCCTATTGCCTTCCCAGATTGTATTTGGATTTGTAATCCAAATTTCTTTTAAGGCAAATCTTGAAATTCTAATTGGGATTGCAAATCTTGAGAAGTCGATTTCTTGACCCGAAGCGAACTCCAAGAAGTCTCCGTTACCTGTCATTGACATATTGTTCAATAGGTCTCTTGCTCCTACAGAAACTGGATCTTCATAATAGTAAGCGGTGTTGATTTGGATACCTTCGACGAATACTTTTTCTTCTTCCTCAAATGAAGTTACGGTTTCGATGCGGCCCAAAATCTCTTCGCCATTTTGCAAAACTTGTTGAACGATCGGTTCACCATCAGAGATAAAAAACACAACATAATTAGAACTGATAATCTCTTCTTCTTCTTTTGCCGCGGCGATGTCTTGTTCGATCATGTTTTGTAAATGCTCAAGAGCTGATAAATAGTTTGTAGAACCTGAGTCAATTTGAGCCGTTCTGTCTCTTTGATCTGTAACGAAATCATAGAATGCATCTTTATCATTAGTAAATCTACGAGCAACGTTAGCTTCACTATTGAAGTTGATCATGGACCAGTGAATGTATTCGTCGTTTTGAAAGCCTTCTACGAATCTCAAGAGAGCATCAAATCTTCTTGAACCTGTAGGATCCGTGCCTGGGAAAGTAATGGAAGGATTTGTTGTATCGTATCTCAATTGATTCGAACCAGATCTATCAACGATAAAAATGAACTTAAGATTTGATTTGATTGTATTGGCAGGTGTCGTGCAGAAGTTAATACCTGAAGCACTCGTGCTGTAATTCACCGCTTGGTGAGGAGATAATTTGATATCGCTACATGCAACTTGAAGCAACAATGCTACAGCTAATGCTGAAATTTTAGCTGGAATTTTAATTGTGTTCCTCATCGCCCATTCCCCTTGTATCGTATTCTTATAAAGCGTTAAATCCCCGTACCCTCTATAGAGCAAGGCTTATGCCTGGTCAGTTGCAATAGGATTTAACAGGACGTAGATTGTTGGACAGCTGTCGTCACTATCTACATTTTGTAAAATTAGGAAGTCTCACTTTGGAACACCGAGAACTTAGATGGATTTCGTTATACTGATTTATTTATTGAATTGGGCTGATTTGAGATTAATTCAATTCTTCGATGATGGTTTGATTTTGTACATCTGGAACTTGAATCAAATGTCCCGAGCTGAAACCTCGAGATGAGATTACCGTAACGTCTCTTAGATACGAAACTTGCTCTTGTCCTTGAACATTTTCCGTTTCTAAGAAATACAATTGAATTTTATTTCCATTCGACACATCTACGAGTGGAATATTGCTCACAAGAACCTCGTAACACTGCTTGTTCTCTTCATTGAGAAAAGCTTGAACACTGTAGTTCACTTTGTGTTTTAGTATTTGCGTACGTTGATCTGTAAAGATCAAGCTATTGGCCATAACTTCTTCCAAGTTGTTCATGCCATCACCATCGTGATCAAGTCCTGAATCCAAAGCATCGAGTGCGTTCAAGTTGTAACGGAATTCAATACCATCAGGAATTCCATCTTTATCTGTATCTGGATCTCTGAAGTCTGTTCCCACAATGGCTTCCTCGCAATCTTTGAGAAGATCTCTATCCGTATCAAGATCCGGTTCATCACAAACCGCTAGGGCTTGTTGATTTTCAACATCATACCCAATTTGATAACTGAATAAATCCGTATAACCATCGCCATTCGCATCCGCAGATACATAAGAGAGATTGTATTCGTCTCGTATTGATACAGTTTGCTCGAAGGTATCGGCCAACCCATCTCTATCCGTATCTAAAAGAATTCTATCCGCAGCGGTTTGACTTGAAAGATTCAAGGAAAAAACATTCACAAGACTCCGCCCATCTTCTGGACAGTAGCTAGCTACCTTAATTCTCACGTTTTTAACGGCAGGCTCAGGAGACTGAAGTTTAATCTCTGAACACGCAGAGCTTAAAACTAAAAGTAGTAGAGTTAAAAATGTATATATCAATTTAGTTTTCAAGCATTCCCCCACCATCATACCTATCATTTATATAAAGCAATCCGGAGGCCAGGCTAACTACACTAGGTTTTAAAAGGCTGAAATTAGATTTACACCTGTCATCACCATCTACACTTTCTAAAATTAGAGAATCTCATTTTAGTACATTTTTATTTTCTTCAAAAAATAGAAAAGCATCAAGCTGAGACTGTAATAAACACATTTTCTAACGGTAAATTTAAACAAAAATTGTAACATATGATGTGCCGATCATTTGATGGATTGTGATCTTAACGCTATATCAATTCATTGGACATTGATGTGTGTGAGGTATGTCATGCCTATATCCGAATATGAAAGCAGGTATCAACATGGAAAATCTATCTACATTGCAACTCAAACCATTTTTTTCGCCAAGCCCTACTCTGCGCAAGCAGTCCATAGTTTTGATTGATGATTGTAGGTCTATTCTTGAACTTCATAAAACTCTGTTAGAATTAGAACACTACGAGGTTCTCACAGCAGGAAGTGGAGCAGAAGCACTAACACTTTTATCACACATTAGTAGTCCCGATCTCATTCTGTTAGATATGCAAATGGACGGTATGGATGGAATTGAATTTCTAATCAAGCTGGAAAAGAATCAACCCTACGTTAGTAAAAATGTTCCAGTTGTTTTTCTCACTTCACTGAAGTCTGTACCCGAAAGCAAGGCCATTGGTTGCATTCGAAAGCCTACAAACGCAAAAAAATTCATTACATCGGTTCGCCATTACATCGACATGGAAGTTCCGAACCAATCTAAAACTTTTGTTTGCACCCCATAGTCCTAGCTTGCACTACAAAAGGTACCCCTTAATTTTTCGTACTGTCGTTGCGTCAAAAATAAAAAAGGAGCGATCGTTCGCTCCTTTTTTACACCTTCAGAGGTAAATTCGGGAAATTCTATTAAGCAGCTTTTGCTGTTCTCTTTCTAGCAAGTTGTGGATCGATGCTGTATTGCTTTACTTTTCTGTAAAGAGTTGCTCTACCAATTCCCAAAGCTTTTGCCGCTTCAGTTAAATTTCCTTTGTATTCAAAAATCGCGTTCTTAATAGCCATGCTTTCAAGATCGTTGATTGTTGATACAGATTTTGAATCGTGACTTGCGCCATTTGTGTGAGCACCAGGAAACGGAAGAACCGTCGCACCCTGTGATTCAGTTTGTACTTGAGTTGTTAATTGCGATCTGAATGTCTTATCTTCCAAATGAAGATTCCATTGTTGGTGCGAATACACCTTTACAGAAACATCAGAATTTGAAGCCAATTGATTTCCCTTTTGGATCACATTTGGATCTTCGCTGATAACGATAACTAGTGAACGTGCCATTTATATCCCCCTAAAGTTTAGAGCCTTATTCCAAGGCTAAGCAGGAAGCTTCCCCGTCTAAAGAGTCGCTACATGATACATATCGGCGATTCAGTTTGAGAAAATGAGACATTTTTGCCTATCCCAAGATCTAGAAATGACTCATTTTTTCCCTATTGTTACCGTATTTTAGTCGAGCTTCGAGGGTTAAAAGCTGTACGATCGTGCCTAAAAAAAGAAAAAGAAGGTTTACCTAAAATACTCGGCAATGATTATTGCGCTCAAAGTAATAAAAGATTCTCGATCATCAATATCAATGTGAATCGAGCCGAGATATGACCCTTAAGCATTACTTTATTATATGTCAAAAATCTTAACATCTTTCATTTCAATCTAAATCACTGCATAATTTGCCTTTAATCCTTGGAGGAACTATGAAGTCTCTTTTTATCTCTTTAGTAACATTCGCCATTTCCTTCCCTGCACTTGCTGCACCACTTAGCTATATGTGCCAAGGGAGTTCTAACAATGGCAATCGCTTTTCAACCAAATCAGTAACTGTAACTGAGAGTGAAACAACCCTAGGAGTATTGGATGGATTTACTGTCTCAATATTAGCAGTGAGTGATAAAATTTTTCTTATGTTGAAATCTGGTGATAATTTAAAACAAGCTAGAGGTGCAGCAGGCGGACTCGTGGAATATTCAGAGAGAAACACAAACTCTTTAATCGTAGCAAGCTGCCATCCTCTAATTTAAACATTAGCAAGATCAATAACTCTAATGGAATGAGCCCCGTATTAGACACTGTAGCCCCATAGTTTTTGGGTGGGACGGTCAGCGGGGTTAAGTTTTAAAACTTCTTTTTCGAACTCCTCTG
>JANMFM010000054.1:0-5196 GCA_031374125.1 Bdellovibrionales bacterium | reverse complement strand
AAAAACCTATAGAAGTGTCGAAGAAAGCAAGTAAGTCTGAATTTGCGGGAAAATCTTCAAAAGATCAAGCTAAAGACATTTCTTCCCCCCCTTCTTCGTTAAAGGGGAAAGATACAAAGAAAAAATCAGCTGTTAAAGATCAAGAAAAAAAGTCAGAGAAGAAAGTAGAGCCACAAATCAAAACTGAGCAAGCCGTAAAAGAAGTAAAAGTTGTTGAAACAAAAGTAGATAAAAAGATCAAAGAGGTTAAATTCAAAAAAAACAAAGATAATAACTTAAATCACTCTGTTACATTGCCTTCAGAGTCAATTGAATCCTCATTTGATCATGAGGAAAATGACTCACTTGAGACAAAGATTCCAAAAAAAAGAGGTAGAAAACCTAAGCCCAAAGTTGAAGGCGCTGAAATGAAGATTCTGAAAAAAAGAGGACGTAAAAAAAACGAACCTAGTGTGACAGAAGAAGGATTAGAAGGCGGAATAGAGGATGATTCTGATGATACATTATCTCTCGATGATGATTTGGATGATTTACTTTCTCCAGTGGTAGCAAAAAGGCGCCCTGGCAGACCCCCTAAAGTCAGAACCGCAGCTGACATGATGACTTTCAAGCTACCATCACCGTCTGCAAGAATAATGAAAAGAGAACCGTTGAAGCCAAAAAAAACGCTTAGCAGTTCTCTGCCTGGAACTAGCTTAGCAGGACTCTGGGCCTCCGCTTCAAATTTATCAAATATCAGTCCAGAAGATAAAACTAAGAATAATTCTCTCGGTAGTTCTTCTGGCAATTCACAAAATCATTCTTCGCTCAATATTGTTCACAAAATCTCATCAGCTGGTGCCGCAAATACAATAGTAAAAGATGAAGATGATAACTCCCGTCCTTCTTGGGCTCTCAGAGATTGGGTTACAAGAAAAGGAGAAAGGCTTATTATTAAGAGCAATGAATTAGTAAAAGAAGAACAATTTGATATTTTGTCAGCTGAATCTTCTTATGGAGTTGTTTCTCAGTCCGAAGTTGATGATGTGATTCGCCGTATCAGAGAATCCTACAAAAAGAAAGTTAATCCCAAAAAACCAAATGCTGCTCCTGAAATATAAACAATAGGCCATTGATTTAAATGAAAATTGTGTCTTTTTAGATTATTTGTAAAGAATAATATTTTTGCCTTAAGCAAATTCTGAATCACGTAAAATGGTAAATTCTAGATTTGTTTTAGAAATAGAGAAAAGCTATATTTCAGACAAATTCAATTTTTCTCACTTTTAATGAATTACATGAAAGATCTACCTGCCGAAAAACTCCATCAACTTGCCCAAGAGATTAGAAAAAATGCTCTTAAGGCAATTAATAATGCCAATTCTGGACATCCTGGAGGCTCCTTATCATTAGCTGATATTCTAAGTGTTTTGTATTTTGACCTTCTCAAACATGACTCACAAAGTCCTTTCTGGAAAGAGCGAGACAGAGTAGTCATAAGTAAAGGACATGCTTCGCCTGCAATATATGCCACTCTTGGGCTTGCTGGTTACTTTGATACTGAAGAATTCATTAGTACATTTCGAAAAATTAATTCTAAATTTCAAGGACATATTGATAGGCTAAAGGTTCCAGGGGTAGAAGTTTCAACTGGTTCATTAGGACATGGATTGTCGGTAGCAAATGGAATAGCACTAGGATTGAGACTAGATAATTCTGACAGCCATGTATACGCTCTAATGAGTGATGGAGAGCTGCAAGAGGGGCAATGCTGGGAAGCTGCTATGACAGCCGCTCATTATAAAATTGGGAATTTGACAGCAATCGTAGATCGTAACCGCATTCAGCTTGATGGGTGGACAGAACAAACAATGGCTTTAGAACCATTAGCTGATAAATTTATTGCTTTTGGTTGGACAGTTGAAATCATTGATGGACATAATATCTCTGAAATAAAAAAGGCAATTCAAAAAAGCTGGCAAAGAGAAAAACTTGATAAACCGTTTGTGATAATTGCAAACACGATTAAAGGTAAAGGCGTTTCATTTATGGAAGACCAAGTGAAATGGCATGGAGTGTCTCCCAAAGCTGATGAATTGGAGAAGGCCTTAATTGAGTTATCGTAAATTTAGTTAAGCGGTTATGATTTGTTCTAACAATCAAATTTGTGATTTTGGGAGATAATCGCATAGTCGATCACTTAATAAAATCACTTAGTCATTTAATATGCCTCAATGAAAGAGTCATCAGCAAAGAAAACCAAATAACTTAGAGTAAACAATTTAAGAATAAAATAGAGACCAAAACTATCAATGAAAACTTTTAGATCAAATTTACCAATAATTCTACTTCTCGTTTTAGTCAGTGTCTTTGCGGTTTCCCTAGGATCGAAAAAAGAAAACAAAGAAATTACTTACAGTGCACTCAATAAAATCATCGAGCAAAAGCCTAAAAGTGTAAAAAAAGCTTATATCGAAGATGGTGGTGGACGAGTTTCACTTTTCTTGGTAAACGGCGATCAAAAATTTGCAAAACTCTCAAAAGATTTAACTGGTCAAAATTCCTTTGCCGATAAACTCAATAAGGCTGGTATTGAAACCTCGTTCAAAGATTCCAAATCTGAATATTTCTTTTTTCTCATAACTAATTTATTACCAGCCCTTTTGCTTTTGCCCTTCCTATTCTTCATGCTCAGAGGTTTGCAATCAGGTGGAGGACAGGTTTTCAATTTTATTAAGAGTAAAGCAAAGCTTTTAGGTGAACAAAAAATCAAAATCACTTTTGCGAATGTTGCTGGTGTAGATGAAGCAAAGAGGGAATTGCAAGAAGTTGTAGAATTTCTCAAAGATGGAGATAGATTTAGAGCTTTAGGCGCCAAAATCCCTAAAGGTGTTCTTTTAGTTGGACCTCCTGGAACTGGAAAAACATTGCTAGCTAAGGCAATCGCTGGTGAAGCGGGAGTTCCTTTTTTTACGATTTCTGGTTCTGACTTTGTTGAAATGTTTGTTGGTGTTGGTGCCAGCCGTGTAAGAGATCTTTTTGAACAAGCTCGAAAACAAGCACCTTGCATAGTCTTTGTTGATGAAATTGATGCTGTTGGTCGACAAAGAGGCGTTAGCATGGGCGGACATGATGAGCGAGAACAAACGCTGAATCAGTTGTTGGTTGAAATGGATGGCTTTGATAGTGCTTCCGCTGCTAGTGTAATTATTCTTGCAGCAACCAATAGACCTGATGTTTTAGATAGTGCTTTGACCAGACCAGGTCGTTTTGATAGACAGGTTGTTATTGATTATCCAGATGTTAGAGGACGTGAAGCCATTCTCAATGTTCATGCTGAAGGTAAGCCATTAGATCCACAAATAGATCTCAAAGTTTTGGCAAAACGCACACCAGGCTTTACAGGTGCTGAACTTGCAAATGTCATGAATGAAGCAGCTTTGGTGGCAGCTGGTAAAGGCAAAAAGCAAATTGAAAATGATGATTTGGATGATGCGATTGACAAGGTGATTGCTGGTCCCAAAAAAGCTCTCTGGGCACCTTTTAAAGAAAGAGAATTAACCGCTTATCACGAAACTGGGCACGCTTTATTGGTTTTTGGTGATGAGAATGCCATGCCTCTTCATAAACTCAGCATTGTGCCACGTGGAATGGCTTTGGGATTAACTTGGTATTTGCCTGAAGACGATCGCTCACATGTCACAAAGAAAATGCTTTTATCGAGAATTAAAACAGCTTTAGGCGGACGCGCTGCCGAGGAGATTGTTTTTGGTGATATTACAACTGGGGCTGCCAATGATTTGCAACAGTGCACTAAAATCACCCGAAAAATGGTAACGCAGTTTGGTATGAGTGGATTGGGGCCGATTGCATTTGGAAAAGATCGGGAAAACTTTCTCGGAGAAATGGGACATTCAAGAGATTATTCTGAAGAAGTAGCCAGAAAAATTGATCATGAGGTGCAAGAAATGATTAATGCAGCTTACATTGAGGTCAAAGGAATTCTTGAAGGTAAAAGAGAAATTATGGATGCAATTGTTCTTGAATTGCTTGATAAAGAGACTTTAGACAAAGAAGAAGTACAAGATATTATTTCGAAGGTTGAATCTAAAACCTTTGATTTTGAAGAAGCTAGAAAAAGAGTAGATGCTTTGAAATTAAAGATCGAGAGCCGTGAGAAAGAATATAACAAAAAAGAAAATAATGAGAATCCTGAAGCAAAAGTTGAAAGTCAAGCTGCAAAAGAGGTAAATGCAATCACGGTAGTGTAACTGCTTCTTTGGGGACAAATGCATTGGTCGATAGGGTTTATTTTGCGGCGATTTGATGTAGTTTTTGTAAACCACTGAAGCTATCCAAATCTTTTTTTTAGCTCTTTAATAATTCGACTTAATATTTAAATCAGATAAAATGAAACGGGTCCTTATATATAAGTGTTTTCTATGCCTTCAAATTTATTTTTGTTTAGATTCTGTTTACGCCAATTTCACTTAATTTCCTTTTTATTTTTTATTGCTTTTTCTTCTATTCTCTCGGGTTGTCAGATTAATGGGAATCAGAGTACTAATAAAAGCACGAGTATCGATAAACAAATAACTATATCTGGCTCAACTACAATTTTGCCTCTGTCTGAACATTGGGCTATGGAATTCAGAAAAAAAACTGGCACCATTGTAAATGTTCAAGGGGGTGGATCTACAAATGGTATTGTCTCTGTAAAAAATCAAACCGTTGATATTGGTGCTTCCTCCCGGAATTTATCAGAGTCGGAAAAAGAAGGTGTAAAGATTATTGAAATTGGCTTAGATGCTTTGGCCGTGGTTGTAAATCCCAAAAATAAAATAAGTAATCTCAGTACAAAACAATTAGGACAAATTTTTTCAGGACAAATCAAAAACTGGAAAGAACTTGGGGGTGATGACAGAGCCATTCAAGTAATTAACCGTGAAGCGGGATCTGGAACACGTTCAACTTTTGAAGACTTAATAATGTGTGCAAATAAAAACACGGATAAGAATAATGGGACATGTTATGAAATGCATTTATCAGCCATTGTTTTAAATTCAAATTCAGAGGTAAAACATTCAATTGAGCTTATTGAAGATTCTATTGGTTACATTTCTTATGGATTTTTGGATCAGAAAGTCAAAGCACTTAGCTTGAATTCAATGAGTCCAGGGGAAGAAGCGATTAGAAGTGGAAATTACCCTATTTCAC
>JANMFM010000021.1:0-11553 GCA_031374125.1 Bdellovibrionales bacterium | reverse complement strand
GAAGGACAATGCGTATTACTGGAACGACACCATCAACTTTACAACTTACTCGCCGGACGCGCAAAACTACGCGCGTGATAATTCTACGATCTGGCATGAACTGGGTCATGGAGTCATGGATCGTCTGATGGGTGATATGATCACGTTGGCAGACACCGGTGGCTTGAGCGAAGGTATGGCCGATTTCGTGGCAAAACTTGTGGTAGAGGATGTAACGGACAATCAACCCTTTGAAGGTGAAGATAAATTCAGAATCATCAACCAAATTGGTTTTAGCTTAACAAATGAAGTTCATGATGATGGTGAAGCTTACGGTGGATCGATGAGAGACATCATGGAAGCAGCGGTCGCGAAAGATGCGCAAAATGGTTTAAAGAAAATGACGGACCTCACCTTGGATGCCATGAGGCTCACACGCAATCATCCAGGCTTAACGGCTAATGATTGGTTTGAACATATGGTATTTGCAGATAGTCTTGGTTCTCCAGGCATTCGTGCTCCAGGGGAGATGAGAGAGCTGATCTTGAGCTCAATTGCTCTCCGTAATTTCAACTTGGATAATTCTCCTACGGCAGATTTCAAAGTCGTAGTGGATCGAAAAGATGTGCTGACAGGTGAAAGTTTTGGTTCTCGTCCAAAGCCATACTTTGTGGAATTGAAAGCTGATCAAACTTCTGAGCATCAATTGGATATGAGCCTACACAGTACTGCGAGTTACAAGTTCAAATATCCATTGAAGGTTGAAGTGAGCTTCAACAACGGACCCTTGCAAGGCGCTGTAAGATGGTTGGATGAGGCTGCGGGTGTAAAGACTTTCACGCTCAATAGCGAGGCTGAAAAGGTGAGCTTAAAAGTAGGAGCCACTGGCGCATGTGATTTTGTTAATCGCGATGATGGAAGTTGTTCGGACTTCTTGTACATTTTGGTAACAAACGCAGGTGAGACTAAGCCTTCGGCTAAGAAGCGTTTTTATATGAGAATGAAACCAATTTTATAATTGGTATAGATTTAAATTATCCTAAAAATTCAAGAGGTTGCGTAAAGTCGCCTCTTGATCTCTTGTGAATGCAAATGTTCAATGAGAACGTCTTAAAATCCAACATGTAGAAAATACTGTAAAGAATCCTGACACTTTCAAAGGTGTAGCGTTGTTTGTATAATTCGAACGCAATTCACGCCATCGCAATTCAGTTTAGAAAGCACAGGAATTTCAGTATGAAAATTTATGCTCATTTTGTTGTGTTTTTTCTCATGCTTACCTTTTCAAATCTTACCTGGGGAAAATCTCAGTGCCATGAGCTATTCGCCTTTCAAAAAGTAAATCCTCCCGTAAAAATTGGTTTGATCGCTAATTTTTATGAAATTCAAGCGAACAGTAATGCGGATATTTTTTTAGGAAAAGTCAATGATCCATTTTTAAAGGCCACGCTCATCACGGAAAATGGTGCGGCGATTTTGGCAAAGGCGCGTAGTTTTGGAGATTCGAGCGCGAGTGATATAGAGGCTCCATTTAGAAAACTAAACATAGTGTTGGATAAATACTATTTGGGAGCAAAAGAGTTTTTCATAAGTACTCATCTGCATAATAATCCTATAGCGAAATGGACCCCCGATGGAAGAATTACGGATGGAGCCTCTCCTTATCGGGAAGCTCTTGCCTACGATATAGCTCAAACTTTAGGAATTAAAACGGGAATCTATCTTCGCGCTCAGATTGAATACAAAAATTCTCTTACGGGAGAAGTTTTTGTAAAACCTGCATTGCTTGTCGAAAGCCATAAGTCTTTGGCGCAGAGAGAAGGCGGAAAGCTATTAAAACCATATCAGTTTTTAAAGTATTTATCTGACTCTAAAAAAGGTATGCCTGTTTTGGACCCTTTAGAAGGATTAAAAATCCATATGTTTGAAGCTATGATCGGCAATACAGATTTTAGTTTAGAAGTTTATAGCACCGGCGCGCGTTCTACTGACTATTATAATCAATTGAAAAACATTAATATATACCAAGGTCAAACATCAAAATTTTTACACCCTATAGTTTTTGACTTTGATATATCCTCCCTAGTTGTCGGTCACGAAGTCACCGCTGCTTCTAAACCTTGGGAATCTTTACCCGAATTCACTGGAGATATAAAAACTGCAGTGATGCTGCGAAGGTTACTAAAGATTCGCAACATATTTAAAGAGTCAGAGATAAAAGAAATTCTTAAATATTTTTACGGTAAAAAAACAGAAATAAAAAAAATGATTCGCGATGCAGAGGTTGATCCAGGAGGTCGAGCAATCGCTTTGGATCACATCGAGTACTTTTTTAAAGCTGCAGATATGATGTGGTCAGAAGAAATACAATTTGTCATGCAAGGCAATGTAAGATTGTATGAGACTTCTGCTAAGAAAGGAAATCTCCTTTCAAGAAATAAAATTGAGGATCGTGCAGGCACCTTAAGATTAGGAACTCCATTCAAAATTCTAGGCGAAGAAAATGGACTATTGAAAGTAGCGATTGTGGATATTAAATGGGATTTACTGGAGTACGATCGAAGTGTCGGATACATTCAAAAAGATATCCTTTTTTCAAATAAAATACCTGAAGACATAATCCCTTTCTTTGATGTACGGGAAATGTTTCAGTAAAAGTAATAATAATTAAGTATTGAGAGAATTCATTTTAATTTTTCATTTCAAATTTTTCAGTGTTTTTCAATTCGAATTTAGATTCTTCAAAAATGTAGTTTTTAATTATAAATTCCGGAAAATTGATTTCAATCAAGTTTACGCTGTTGGCTTCTTTGCGTGTGCGGCTGGAGGTGGCAGTGCCGGCATTCACGAGCAGAGGAAATTTTTTGTTTTCGAGATCAATAAATTCGACGGAGCTTTGATGATCGTGTCCACTCAAGATCATATGCGGATTTAAGGTCAATGCACGGTCTTGAAGTTTTTTAATATTAAGGTTGTTGGTATTTTTAAAAACGGGATGATGACAGGCAATGATTCTGATAGGTTGAGGAGCATCTTTGGTGAAGATCTCTTCCAGTACCTGGATTCCCTTTTTAGAAATTTTCCCTTCTTTGATGCTGTAGATATTGTTGGTGGTTATGCCGGCGATGATCATGTCATCGTCCTTGTAGATCGAGGTAGAAAAAGGTTTTATATATTTATTGTACTTTCTGAAGGGCGAGAAGAATCTTTGAATGAGGTTGTAGAGAGGCACATCATGATTCCCGGGGACCGAAAGCACTGGGGCCTCCACCTTTTTTAGAAACTCTAAAGCCGCTAAAAATTGATGAGATCTAGCTCTTTGGGTGAGGTCGCCGGTGACGACCACGCAGTTCACTTTTTGTGTATTTATCAAAGTAAGTAGAGAATTCAATACATTTGAATTGATTTTTCCGAAATGAAGGTCTGAAATGTGGAGTATAAGTTTGGAGTTCATCTATGAGTCGATTATTACTGCTTATCAATCCATCATCAAGGAGCGGAGCAGATTATTATGAAAAAATACACAAATCCCTGGTTACCAAAGGGTATCGGATCGTTGATACGGAAGATGAATTAAAAAACTCATCCTTTTCTGAGTTAATAATTAAATACAAAGACCAAATCGATTTTATTGTGGTTGGTGGCGGCGATGGCTCCGTGAATAGCGTTTTGGAAGAGTTGGTTAAAGTAAAAAAACCACTTCTTGTGATTCCCTTGGGAACTGCTAATAACTTAGCCAGAACCTTAAAGATACCATCGAATCTCGATGACAACCTAAATCTCATTACTAAAAATAATATTCAAAAGTTAGATTTAGGCGTAGTGAATGGAAAATATTTTGTGAACGTAGCAGGGATGGGTTTGAGTGCACGCGTGAATCAAGCAGCGCAGTCAAATCTAAAAAAGAAACTTGGGGTATTCGCCTTTATCCTTACGGCTTTCACTAAAGCCAAAAGTATGAAGCCTTTTACGGTTAAAATTAAGCTTGATGGTAAAACTCATAAGGCTAAATCTTGGCAGGTGAGTGTCTGCAATGGAAGACATTATGGATCAGGTTTAATCATTTCAAAAGATGCTACGCTGGAGGACGGAAAGCTTCACTGCCTATCTACAGAAATAAAAAAGTGGTGGCATGGATTCTTTCTTATTCCTGCGGTGATGCGTGGACAGTATGGTCCCAATCAAGATGCCACATTGCTTTCAGGAGATCAAATCATCATCGAAACCAAGCGTCCAATGAAGATCGACTTAGACGGGGATATAAAAACAGAAACGCCGGCTCGATTCCATGTTGAAAGAGGAGTTTTGTCCGTATTGACGCCCTGATGAGAAGCTTAATAGTTCATCAAGAAGCAACGTGGGGGTTGTTTCTTAATTTAGAGAATTCCATTGATGGATCGTTGATTTGGGATTCTTTTTCTTCGATGATTTCATTTAAAATTTTTAGAGACTGGGGATCCTTAAGGAAATACTTAAGGCTCTCTAGTTTTTTGATATCAAAAGAATTTTGTGCTCTTAAAGTTTTATACAGGTAATTGTAGTTCTGAATCAAATCATGGAATTCATCATCTTGTCTTACGTGCAACGTTCGTTGATACATATGTCCTCTTGTCACCATATCCATATGTTTTCTTAGGGCGATGATCGGACCTACCATTCTAAATGTTAAACGAACTCCGAAATAAACGTGGAACACCACAAGAGTCATCAGAGAGAAAATAAAAAATCCCGTAATCCAAGTTTTCTCCTGATTCAGATGATGGACAATGTCGGGACTCAGTGAATAGGCAAGATTCAAAAAAATATCATAGTTTTGATTCAAGAAATAATAAGTGGGTCCGCCCACTATGAGCGCGCTGAGGAGTGCTGAAGTCACAAGATAGCTTGTGTACTTGAGCTGGAAGTCCTTATTAATGAGGTAATGAAACCTCTGAGGCGGCCTAAATGTCTTGTTTGCCATATCTTCACCTTATATTTTTAATTATAGGTGGTTGTATTCTAAATAGAGTTTTTCTAGAATAATTAGGAGATTAACATTCTTAAGTCTGAGGAAAAAATGATCAAACTAGCTACTATTTTTGTTCTTATCGTATTGATGACAGGACTCACGTCTTGCTCGAGCACATCTTCTAAAAACACAGAGGAAATCAGTCTAAAAGCTGACCGCAAACTTTTGGACAAATATCGCACGGAAATGCCAGAAGATGTGAAGGCCGAAAACGATTACATGGCGCTGGTTTTAAAAGACATGAGTGAGGTCAAATCCAAGCCTCAAGATGTGAGAGATCGTTACTATAAAGAAGTTCGTCGAAAAAGAGATGCCTTCAATAAGCAGCACCGACAGATCAGAGAAAAATTCAATCGTGAAGAAAAAAAGAAAAGAGATGAATTTTTAACGGCGTCAAAAAAAGAAAGAGCAAGCTTTGCTTCAAAAAAGCATACTTCCTCTGAGTCTTCTGCATTTTTCTCGGAACAAAACACAAAACGAAATGTATTTTTCCAAGATCAATCGGACGCAAGAAAAGAATTTGAATCCCAAATGGATCAATCCAGACGTGATTTCAATGACGATATGAACTTAAAGCAAAAACAATTCGATGATTCTTACCGTGAATACATGAAGAACTTCCAAGAAAAAGAAAAACAGAAGAAAGAAGAAATGAAGGCAGCTCCATCTGTTGTGCCGGCATCACCGGCCACCACTTCAGGAGCTCCTGCGGTCAATTCGGCTCCAGCTACAGGTGGGTATCTCGGCCAAGACAAGGATCTAGAAGAATTTGATAAGCTGAAAGATTCTAAAAGAGAATCGCTTGGGAACTAGACCGGTAGTGCTGTATTTGGCGCATTAGTGTAATATTGGCACTGTAAACCATATATTTGTTATTAGCTTTACATAATTGATTTAAAATGGCATTTATATTGCATTTGTAAAGTATATATAAATTTTTTGCTTTACATGCCGATTAAATAAGAATAAACTAAAGGCAATACATGAACTTCGAATTTTTGAGATCCAAAATAAAAGAAAAATTTCGTTCTATGGAAGCTTTTGCTGAGTCCATAGAAGTTAGTAGGGTTACAGTATCAAATTGGTTGAGTGAAACACAAAAGCCAGAAGAGTATAGATTTCTAGATATCATTAACTCTCTCGATCTGAGCGAAGACGAAGTTGATGAGTTATTTAACAATCCCAAAATATCTGTTCTATTTCGAAAAGTCGGAGGAACTTCTACTGAAGCATCCATCAAAGCAAGAAGTGAAGATCTAGCTAATACATTTTTCAAGATTGATGGGTCTGGATATACAACTAAAGAAAGCTTGTTACCTATTAAAACTCCCCAAAATCCTATAGATGTAGCAAATCACATAAGAAAAAATATTTTATGTTTGGAAAAAAATGAGCCGGTTATTTTATCTGAAGCTTTATCTGAATTAAAAAAATATAATATAAATGTGTTTTTCGTACCTTTTCAAAAAATTGGTATTACTTTATCCTCTTCTCAAAATTCACACAAAGAAGTAGCTTTCACAGCCATTAAAGGTGAGAAAATAATTATTTTCGTAGATACTAATAGAACTAAAGATGAGGCTAATTTTGATATTTGTCACGAGCTTGCTCATATTGTTTTAGATCATAAAAATACAAATGAAGAAGAAGAAAAGTTTTGCAATAAAATTGCTCAGGAACTAGTTTATCCGTCCTCATTCATTTTAGAAAATAAAATTGAAATTGAGAAATTTTCTAATGCGAAAAAATTTTCGTGGTATGATGCTGTGACTCAGTTTAATAATTTTTTTGCTGTATTTGACTGGAGTCCAAAGGGCTTAGCGATAGCTCTAAAAGAAAAGGAATTAATTGAAAATAATAGCCATGAGTATAGAAGGCTTATGAAAATGCATTCTTCAGGGCATTCTAGAATAAACATTGACGATTTATTTTTTAAATTTTTCAATCCACAAGATTTTAATAAAATAAAAATATTTTTTAAAGAAACAATTTTTAAAGATAAAGATTTATTCAAGCCTTTTATAGAACTAAAGGATGCCGCTACAAGCGGCAGATTATCTCCGCGTAAGCTTGGGGAAATTTTAAATATGGATTCTGGTGATGCTGACGAACTCATTCGCGCATGGGAAGCCGAGCTAGGAACTGAGGATTGCCAGGATGACCGCTCAGAGCCAGTCTAATGATAAACAAATTATAATTTGTGATACTAATATCGTTTTGTTAATGATGCTTTTCAAGCCATCGGTAATGTTTACTGCTAATTATTCCTATGGTAAGATTAAAGTTCACCAATGTGTTGTTGATCAATTGCAATCATGGATTAATAAAAAAGATTCTAAAAAAGTAGCTAGGTTCACGAAAGAAATCATTCAGGATACTATAAATGCTTGCGAAAAATTATCTAAAGGAATTAAGGAGCCGACACGCCCTCAGTTTGATAGAAGTATTGCATACATTAGTAAGGTTGAGGGCGAGTTAGATTCTTCCCAAAAAGGCTCGGCAACAGACAGAGTTGATAAATTATTATTAATTTTAGCTTACGCAAATAAAGCTTATTTGGCGACCCAAGAAAATACTATGACTAATATTGCGAAAATAACTTTGCGCCCAGAGAGAGTATTAAGGTTTGAGGACCTTGTATTAGATTTAATTAATCTTAAGCTTTTATCTAAAGTTGATATAGAAACTGGGTTGCATTGTCTTGATTCTTTCGAAGAAATTTTAAATAGTAAAAAAAGAAGTTTAATTCTAGAAAAATCTGAAGAACTCTAGAGAATTAAAAGATTCTAAAAGAGAAAGCCTCGGTAATTAACGTTAAATCAGAAATTTCGACAAAAACATAATAATATTATATAGATATAATTATCTATTTTAAATACCACTTTTAAGTGGTATTATTTATTTGCTGTTCGAAGGCTCTATGCCGATGAGTGGTGAGGAATTGAAAAAAGGAACAGAAATAAGGCTTCTAAAAAGACTTCGAGGTAAAAAATGAAATATCATTTTAAAATATATAAGGAAAAATTAGGGTATTCTGCTACATGTATTGAGCTTAAAGGCTGTAATACGCAAGGCGGCTCGCTTAAAGAACTCCGTGAAAATATGGAAGAAGCTCTAAATCTTTATCTTTCGGAACCTATGACATCTCAACTTATTTTTTCTCCTCCAAGAAAAAAAATAAAAGGCAAAAATATTATTCAAGTAGATGTCGAACCTTCGGTGGCTATTGCTAATCGAATTCGAGAAACCAGATTAAAAAATAATTTAACACAAGTGATGATGAGAAATTTTTTGGGAATCAATAATTTATCTAGCTATCAACGACTTGAGGATCCAACAAGATCAAATCCAGAATTTAAAACCTTGATGCTTATCAAATCCAAATTTCCACAATTTAAAGTAGATGATTTATTAAAATAAATTAATCGTCGTCTGGGAGATCGCGTTTTGTGCTCTTCATGCGTTTTTTCTTTGGTTTGCGATCTGGATCCACGAAGATTTTTTTGTATTGAGTTTCTGTTAAAAGTTGGAAGTCTCCTCTTTGGAGGTTTCCAAGTTCCAATGATCCAATAGAAATCCTTTGAAGTTTCAATACGTCATGTCCGATCTTTTCGAACATATTTCTGATCTGTCTGTTTAACCCTTGGGTTAAAACCACTTTATACCAAGAGTGCTTGGTGTCAGCTTTTTTCATTTTTTCGATAGATCTAAAGCGAACTTTGCCACCAATGATCGTTACTCCTTTTTTGAGCTTTTCGATCTTTTCAGGTTTTGGTTCGCCTTCTACTTTGACGATATAAGTTTTTGGGATTTCAGTTTGGGGATGGGTGATCTTGTTGGCAAAATCGCCATCGTTGGTGAAGAGAAGAAGTCCTTCGGTGTTCCAATCGAGACGTCCTACCGGATAAAGTCTTACGGGAAATTGTGATAAGTAATCGGCAACGGTTTTTCTATCTAAAGGATCTTCCATCGTCGTCAAAGTTGATTTTGGTTTGTGGAACATCAAATAGATCAATTGATTGGCCGGTTTAATGATCTTACCTTGGACTTTTACGGTGTCTGTTCGGGGATCGACTTGAGTACCGAGGTCTTTCACCACTTTGCCGTTGATTTGTACGTGGCCATCCGTAATTAGTTGGTCGGCTCCACGTCGTGAGCTCGCTCCAGATTGCGCGATGTATTTGTTGAGTCTAATTGTTCCCTTGTCCACGTTTTTAGTCCTTTGGAGATATTTGATGGTTGAATAAAGCTGTGAATGTCGTTTAACAGAATTTCGAGCATTTTGTCATCGACAAAGATATTTTCAAGGGCGTTTTGGCCACGAACATAGGCTTTTTTACCTAGTTCTAAGCTTCCGTTAAGATCTCTCTTCAAGAAATCGATTGTTTGTTCGAGAACCTGCACCAATTCCACGTAAAGAGGTTCCGTGGAGCGATCGATAAAGAATCTTTCAATTTTCTTTAAAGCATAAAGGATATTCGAATCTTGGTGGAAGCCGTGAAGTTCAATTCTTTGGAAACTTTGGAAGGTGTATCCACGAATGTAGTCGCCAACAATCATCTGCTCGCGCACGGTAAAATGAGCCGTGATGAAGTTGGAGATTTGAAGCTGCTGCCGGATGTTTGTAATCAATTCTAAATTTTTATCGTAATCTAGTTTTCTGTCTTGAATGAGAGGAATGACCTGCCCGTTATGTATGTAAGCGGTGTCATCAAAACTGCGCACTTGGATTCTGCCTTGAGGCATCGCAAGAATTGCGTGGGCGATATTGTTTTTGTCTGCAAAAATTTGCGTTGGGATATTGGGTTTTTCTTGGTGCAAATATTGTTTGATGATTTCGAGTTGATCGCGGTGAGATTTGATTTTTACAATTTGAATCTGCTCAGGTCTTTTTAAATTGGTCCAAGCTTTGCCATTCATGTCGGGTCCCAGGAATTTGAACAAAGCATTCGAGGCGAACTGTGATAGCTCTAAAGCGTTTTGCTGCCAATGCTCAAAAGTGAGCGCTTTGATGTAAAAGCTAAAAACAGTTTCGGGTAAAAATGGAGCTTCGAGGTCGGTGAAAACACGGATGTAATTGTAGAGCGCCAAAAGAGCTTGGTTCGTTTGGGGCTTTTGCTCGTATAAGAATTTTCCAAATTCGCCATTAGTTCTCATACTTCAATGATAAAGAGACAAAGGTCTAAGTCTAGTCTTTTTTGAAGGTCTAGCCCTTTCCTGGTCCTAGCGCTAATATATTGGAAGGAGACAAGTTTTATGGAAAGAAGATTACATCCTTTATTTCAACAGTCCTTACAAGGTAACCAAAAAATTGCAGATCAAAAGGTTCAGATCCAAGAAAGATTTGATCCGACGCCGGCGGCATTTTCACAGAACAATCCTGGCTCGGCAAATTCCAATATGATGGAATTTTTAAATGAATCAAAATTAAAAATGAATCGCATAGTGCAGAAAATGGCAAACTTCGAAGATCGACTTGAAGGTGTCACTCAAGAGATGAGAACTACGCATTCGAAACTCTCAAGTCGTTTTACAGAGAGAGGACTTGCCGAACACAAAATTGAAGCCTTAATTGAAAGACAAAATTCCGTAATCAATTCCTTCGAGAAAAAGATGGCACAAATGTCTAAAGTTATCGAAGATTCAAATCTTCAACTCTTAAGAACAAAGAGCGCTCTCGAGGACGCGAGACGCGAAATCGCAAAACTCAAAAGACTCTAAATATTTAATTAAATAAAATCATTTACCGCCAATAAATCGTGAAATATGTTCCCGTTATTTAATTCGAGGAACACATTGTTCCTCAAGCTCTTGCTTATTTTAAAAATCGATTTATATTGCTCCCATGTTAAACAGATCCAATTACATAAACATTCTTAAAGAGCGTTTGGCAGAAAGAATCAAAAGGAATTCCAGATATTCCTTAAGAGCATTTGCCAAAGACATCAATATGTCCCCAGGGCGTTTGAGCAATGTCCTAAATGGCAAATCAGGCTTGTCTTTAGATAAGGCTTCAACCATTGCACAAAAACTCGATTTGAGTGAAGCCGAGGCAGAATGGTTTGTCACTTCGGTCCAATCCCAAGATGCGCGAAGTAAAACCAAAAGGTCCGAAGCACAAAGACGCATTAACGCCTTAAAAAAAACTTACAAGGACTACCAGCAGCTCAACTTGGATCAATTCGCTCTTATTTCTGAATGGTATCATTTTGCTTTGATAGATTTAATCGATACTAAAGATTTTAAAAATGACACCCAATGGATGGCTAAAAGATTAGGAATTTCTAAAGTCGAAGTGGAAGTTGCGCTGAGCAGATTAAAGTCTCTTAACTTTATTAAAGAAGAAAAAAATAAACTTTCCGCTTTGGTTCGAGAGCCGTCAACCCCTACCAATATTCCTTCGGCGGCAATCAAACTTTTTCATCGTCAAATTTTGGACAAAGCAATTACCGCCATCGATATGCAAAGTGTGGAAGAAAGGGATTTTTCGGCGATAACGATGCCAATCTCTAAAGATATTATGGAAGAAGCTCAGATTAAAATTAAAAATTTTAGAAGAGAATTTG
>JANMFM010000018.1:0-1688 GCA_031374125.1 Bdellovibrionales bacterium | reverse complement strand
ACCGTCCGGAGTCCACACGGGTGAATCGATCCAAGGATCGGTCGCCAACACGGATTGGACACTAGGGTGTGGATCCTCTAACAGCGGTTTGGAAATAACATCATAGGGTGGCCCGGAGACTCCGAATTCAAAAATGTGTTGGGCGGGAGAGGCTCTTAACCACGAAGCAATCATGGAGGGGATTTCGGGAACCCTATTGTTGGCAGGCGACGGTTGTTGTCGCAGTTGGGCGTATTGATAGTCGGTACAATCCGGTCCGGTCATGCCAGGTACACAGGCATCACAAGGACCTCCCAAATGACGTCGTCGTTTACCAAAGGCACATTGTGGGTCTTCTGTCGCCGTCGCCATGTCAAACCGACTATCGCACTTGTAGAAATCTCCCAGTGTCGCTAGCTTGCCAACTTGTCGATTCAAGGTAAAGCCCGGACTGTGCTTGTTCAAGACCGCCACATTGTGTTGACAAAACTTCCACTTGTGTTCGTTGGTCGGTTCCAAGGCTGGCGCATCCATGGAAATGGCAAAGGCAATGCCCCGGTACAAATAATGAGCGTCGATCAATTGTAGATTGAATTGCAACAACAAGCCGCGCAGCTTGTCCAATGCTTGAGGAACTCCGGTATTGCAGTTGCGCTTTACCGACCGACAAGTATCGTGAAAACTAACGACGGCTCGTTCGTTCAAGAGCTTGCTAAAATTGTCAAAATCCGCCCACGTTTGATCGGCGGAATGGTCGGCATCGACGTGCAGATAATCAATCGTGACACCTTCTTGTTGCAATTGCACCACGGCATCGTCTGTCTTTTGGAATAGGAATCGAATGTCGCTGAATTCTTGTCGCATGACCGTGTCCATGTTTTCGGCATAAAAGGTCGATCCAAAGCCCGATTCGGGCCTGTGAGCATCAATCAAAATGACTTGGTAGCGGCCCGTCGCCATGCCGGCCGCCTGCAAATCGCGTTGGGCTTGACGGAGCATGCGGGGCACAAATCCTCCGCCACTTCCCAAGACGACAATGGTCTGCGATTGAAAGGCGTAGGCGAAGCTGTAGTAGAGCAATCCGGCACCCACATAAAACTCGTGATTGGCGCCGTGACTTTCGGCCCAGGGAGCTTCGGCCAAGAGACTGTTGTAAATCACGTTGTGATTCAACAAGCCACCATTGGTAAAGTTGCGAATCATGGGACTAGTCTCATGCACCGTGTGAGATGTCACGGGTGGACGTTGCGGAAGGAACATCCACTGGCTCGACTGGGCCAGCGTTACTACCACCACAAGGGCAATCGACAGCAAACATATTCGACCCGAGATCCACAAGGGAGACGACGCATAGGGCGAGGATCTGGCATTATACTTGGCAGAAGTGTAAATAATGTGGTTTCCAGCCGGCATCAAAGGGTCGTAGTTGGAATGGCGGTGGCGCTGTGTGGGTCTTCGTTTCGTGGCGGGTCCGAACATTGATGTAGTTGCTGCTGTTGCGGGGAGAGTGTGTATTGTAGTAGTGTTATGTAATGATAAGATAAGTAGTCTGGTGTCAGTCGGCTGAATGTTTCCGTCTGTTGAAAAGACAAACGAAGATAGATAAGCGGCACAGCAATGATCAAAAAGGGTGAGGTGATGCGATAAAGTGGTGCAACAAAACCTTGTCTGGTGCATATTTTTAAATTCAGGGGTTCCCCTCGCGATTA
>JANMFM010000011.1:0-14132 GCA_031374125.1 Bdellovibrionales bacterium | reverse complement strand
GTATGACTGGGGTCTGAAGAATCGTCTCAGCCGCGTCTTCAATCCCAAGGATGGTCGCACGGTGATGCTGGCCTTCGACCACGGTTACTTTCAGGGACCGACCACGGGACTCGAACGTGTGGACCAAACTATTCTCCCTCTGGAGCCATACCGGTCGGGAGTTCACCTCTCCATGAGACTTGAGCAGCTTTTGAAGCCATTCCACGATACATTTTAAGACCTTTTTTAATTTCTCCCGGAGTTTCGATAGTTCCAGAAAGCATACTTCCAAGCATCACAGAGCTTGCGCCGGCAGCAAGAGCCTTTACAATATCACCCGAGGTTTTAATACCACCATCCGCGATAATTGGAACACCTTTTGATTCTGCAGCTTCCGCACAAATTGCAATGGCAGTTAACTGCGGAACACCACAGCCCGTGATGATTCTTGTTGTGCACATAGAACCAGGTCCGATACCAACTTTGATTGCATCAGCACCTGCCTCGATCAAATCCAAAGTTCCCTCTGGAGTTGCGATGTTTCCGGCGATAATTTGTACACTGTCTTGGAAAGTGTCTTTTAAGTATTTTACCGTTTCGATCATTTGAATCGAATGTCCGTGCGCGATGTCTACAGTGAGAACATTTACTCCGGCATTCACGAGGGCTTGCGCTCTCTCTTTGAAGTCTTGGTTGACACCAATACTAGCTGCAATGATTTCCAGTTTAGCATCACGAAGAGCCATCACTTGTGCAATTTGTTCTTCGATGGTCATAAATCTATGCAGAATTCCAACGCCACCCAATTGATTCATGGCTTTAGCCATTTCAATTTCTGTGATCGTATCCATGTTCGCGCTCATGATGGGAGTTTTGATATTTAATTTTTTTGTAAAGCGGGTAGTAAGGTCAGGATCTTTTCTGGATCTCACATCGGATTTATTTGGAATTAAGAGAACATCATCAAATGTTAAAGCTTTTTCTCTGTTCGGAATATCTTTCCATGAAAAACGAAGTGCCATTATAATCTCTCCTGTCCTGATTCAATGCTCGCCACAGCGAGCATTAGCTAATTCAATTTAGTACTCACTGGTGCGAGTACTGCTTAAAGCTAAGTAGTACTTATAAAACATCAGAAACACACAAACCTGGAGTGTCACTTCCAATATATAAAATAAAATCCAAGCTACTGGTGTTGTAAACAAATTAAAATTTACTGAAGCAATTTGTATCCCAAGCATAGTACCTTGAGTCAAGCATAGGATCGCCGCAAATCTCAAAAGCCTTCCTTCTAAAAGCTGGGCACTCTCCTCGAGAACATCCACTTTTCCCTCTTGATAATCCGAATCAAACTGCACAATGTAAGGAATCAGATAATATTGAATACATCGCTTGATTCCTGGCCATATAAGGAGGAATCCAATAGCAATGCGACCCATTCCTCTGAAAGTCTCTATTATTAGATCGCGAAGATGCTTTTTATAATACTTCCCTAAATTTATAGTATTTGGATCCGAATATTTTTTTATTCCGTGCCCTAAAATTATCAAAAGAAGGAAAGTTTCGATAAGTCCTAATATAATTCCTACACACCCAAAAATGATTTTATCTTCTGTTGAAGAAGCTTCCTGAAAGATGAATTGTTCCATCAAAGCAAAAGGTAAAGTTAAAAATAAAACGGAGAAGAGAACACTCTTAAGGTAAGTTAAATATTTGATTTGCATGCTGTTCCTTAAAAAATGATCTAGGGTTGTAGCTCAAAAAAATTACTCTCAAATCGAATGAATAGCAATTATTTGAACCGCCGCATCAGGTAAAATTAGTTCACGTATATCGCATTTGGATACCGGACACTTTTTACTACACTTCAAGTTTACTCAACCATGTAATGATTGGAATGTAATTATTCCGGTTTGTAGTTTTCACGACACATAGTGTAGTTTCCAGCTCAGATAAAAGAGTTAACAAAGTTCGTAAAGAACAACAAATAAACAGGAGGCCATTAAATGGTTAATGCAAAAATCATCGCTTTAGTAGCGGTATTAGGATTCACAACAGCAAACGCTAGTGAAAGAACAAGCGCGGCTGGACAACAATTAAAAAACACAGTAAAAAGAGCTTCTTCAGCTTCTTCAGATGCGACATCTGCAGCAGGGACAGCTTCAAAGAATGCTGCTAAAGACGCAACTTCAGCTTCTTCAGAAGGAACCTCTGCAGTAGGAAAAACTTCAAAAGCTGCGGCTAAATCAGTTCTTTCTTCTTCTGCAAACGGCGCAAAAGCTGTTGTAGCTTCATTAAAAAATTCAGCTTCAGTTTCTTCAGATGCGACTTCTGATGTTGCTACGGCAACTAAGAACGCTGCTAAAGCAACAGCTTCAGCTTCTTCTGATGCAACATCTGATGTTGCTACAGCAACTAAAAATGCTGCTAAAGACATTGCAACTTCTTCTTCTGATGCAACTTCTTCGGCTGCTAAAGCTGTAAAGAACGCAGCAACTTCTTCTTCTGATTCAACTTCAGAAGCGGCAACTGCTGTTAAAAATTCTGCAAAGAATGCTGCCTCTGCAACATCTGATTCAACTTCAGCGGCTGCAACAGCAACTAAGAACGCTGCTAAAAACGCAACTTCAGCTTCTTCAGATGCTACATCTGCAGCAGGTAAAGGCGTAAAAGCAGCTACTTCAGCTTCTTCAAACGCAACTTCTGCAACTCAAGGTGCTAAAGCAGCTGCTTCGGCATCTTCAGACGCGACTTCAGATGCAACTAAAGCAGTAAAAGACGGCGTGAAGGATACGACTTCAGCTTCTGGTACAGCTACTTCTGCAACTTCAAAAGCTATTTCTCAAGTTGCTAAAACACTTTTCAATGAAACAGTTGGTCTTTCTGTATCTAGCGCTAACAACGTAAAAAATGTTGTTTCTAGCTCTAGTTCAAAAGAAAGAAACGTAACTTCTGCATACGAAAGACTTGAGAATGAAGTTGCTTACGGTGATGTTTCAAGAGTTAAACAAGCTGAAGCTGCTTTTGTAAGAGCTTCTCAAAGCTTAACTGGTGAAGTTGCTTTTAACGGTGACGATGCTCAAGCTGCAGTAGTTGAGTTCGGCGCAATGATGGATGCATACATCGCTAGTCTTTAATAAGATATTAAGCTTCTGAGAAATTAGACTTAAAACTCTAAAAAGCCCTGCCAAAGTTGGTAGGGCTTTTTTCATTTGTGGTTTAAGCATGTACTTATTATAAATGACGCTGATAAGCATTTCTTTTTCTCCCTAAATAATTTATAAATTAGCCATCTAAAATACTATCCAAAATAGAGGGTAAAATGAAAAAAATAATCTCAAGCTTTGCGGTGTTATTCGTAGCTCAGGTTTCTCAAGCAGCCATTTTTCAACTGAATCCAAATGGAATTCCCACGCAAAATAGCGAGAGAGTTCAGTCCTTTTTAAATGAAGTTGAAGCCAAGCTTCCGGCGCTAATGAAATCAAAATTTGTAAATCAAAAAATCATTGTGCAATTTGCTCAACTTGATAAAGAAAATACAGTTGTTATTCCTAAAGATTGCGCAAACGTTGTAGACTCTATCGTTGAAGCCAAAGGCGTAAAAGCACAATTCGACAAAGCTGCCGATAAAAGACAAATTCGTTACAATCAACAAATTCAATCTATCACCAACAAGAATACTATCACTCTCAACTCAAACTTCTTAAGCGTGATTGCCGCAGGTGAGAGTAAGGCTCAAGGTTATGCTTGTGATCACAAAAATACATATAGACTTGCACAGGGCTCTTTAATCAATGGTGCCGCAAGAGTTTATGATGGCTTAACTAAAAACAGTGTTTCTGGAAATCTTCAGTACAGGTTTATTGCTGGATGGAATGCAAAAAAATTAATGCAATCTTTCTGGCCACGAGCTGTGAATCCGTATGAATACGCTGGAACTCCTGCAGATCATTTTGCATACAACTTAGAATTCTATTTACTTGATCCAGAATATGCATGCCGAAGACCTTTGCTTCAAAAATATTTATCTCAACATACAGGTCAAGCAAACCTAACTAGAAATTGCGAGATCAATACCGAGTTACCTTTGCCTAAAGAAAACGTGCACAAAGTGGTAGATAAGACTGGTAAAATTGATGAAACATACTTCACAGATCTTGCTGTTTATGATTTAAACCCTGATCAAGTTTATAATGTTTATTATATGAAGGCTTCTTCTGGCCAAGGTATCGGTGGCTTTGGCCACTCTATGTTTAGAGTAGTTGTGTGCCCACCAAATATGAGCGTTTCAAAGCAATGTGATAAAATATTGGATAATGATCTTGTGTTTAATCCAAGAGCAAATCCAAACGAAATGAGACTCGACAACTTGAAAGGTCTTTTCGGTGGATATCCATCACAATTCCTCGTAAACTCAGTTTATGATCTTCATGCAGAATATGGAGACAATGAATTAAGACATCTTTTCAATATGCCATTGGGCCAAAAAAATGCGAGCGGACAATTTGAAGAAGTTATGACTAAGGAACAAAAGGAAAAGTTCATCTATGCAGCTCTTGAGAGCTACTGGGCATACTATGGAAACTACAAGTTCATCTCCAACAACTGCGCCGATGAAGCTTTAAGACTTTATCAAATGACTTCCACGGACCCCGCAGTCTTGAAACTCGGAGTTCTTAAGCCCAATGACATCAATAAAAAGCTCAGTAATCTTGGTTACCTTGATGACACTGAAGTTAAAACTTACGAAAAAACCCCTGGAATTATAGCCAAACTTTTTGGCGCAGGAAAAATCAAGAACCAAAGAGAATATGATGAAAGACGTTCCGCAATAGAAGCTGCTAGCTATAAGAACGCTTTCATTTCAAGAATCTACACTACGGAAGATGCAATCATTGAAATCATGAAACTTGAAGGAGCTTTAAATACTAATTTCAAAGTTGCCAAAAAAGAAATTAAAAAATGGTTAAGTATATCTACTCCTGATTATGAATGGTCCGATGAAGATGCTCCGGTGGGCGCAGCTCAAATGACGGAAGAACAAAAAAAAGAGGTTCTTAAAAATACTTTTTATCAAATTCAAGGTCGTTACGAAAATTTAATGGCAAAAGCTAAAACTCAAAAAGAAAAAGAGCTCGTCATTTTTTATTTCTACAGAGTAATGTACTATATTTATAACAAACGGGCAGAGCAGGTTGGTAACAACGCCGTACAAATCGCATACTCTGTGGCATATCCAAGTAAAGATAGAAAAGTGAAGGCTTCGACGAAAGACACTCCTCTGACTCAAGAACAAGCAGATACAATCCGTACAGCCTTAGATAAATATTCAGCTACACAAGCAGAACTTATGCCTTACAGAGAGGCTTCAGTAAAGATGGGCTATGGGATTCCACTCAAATCTGATGTTGTGAGAGGTGAAAAGTACCTTGGACTGAAAGAGTCAGAAAATCAGAATGTTAAAGATGTTATTGAGTCCTTAGGTTCCTTGCTCGGTCCGGAGCAGATTCTTCTGCATGAAATCGGGAAGTTTCACGATAAGTTGAAAAGCCTTAGACTCTCTTATGAGGAAAAATGAGGCATTCTCACGCCTTGTCAAATCAGTCACCCATTTAAAAGAAATGGGTGACATTTTTTATGTAAATCATTAATTTTATAAGTTCATTTCACTTCCATGCCCCGGTGGCGAAATTGGTAGACGCACAGGATTTAAAATCCTGAGCTTCGTGTAAACGGGCGTGCCAGTTCGAGTCTGGCCCGGGGCACCACTTGTTAGGCTATTCGGCCTCAGAGAGCCATGAATATGCACAGTAGTTTAGAAATATGTCCTATAGTTGCTGCTGACGACCTTGGGATACAGCATTTTTTGAATATTCCAAGCAAAGAAGAGCTGGGGCAATTTTTTACTCCCGTTGATGTAGCTGAATTTATGGCAAAGCTACTTGAAACACCATCAAAAAAATCAATACAAATTTTAGATCCTGGAGCAGGAACTGGCATATTAGCTGCAGCTTCAATTAAAGAATTGGTGAACCGAGAGAATTCAAAAATCAAAGAGATTAATCTTATTTTATATGAAATTGATAAGACTTTAGAACCTACTTTAAATGCATCAATGACTAATCTTGCCGATTGGTGTTCTCAAATAAAAGTAAAGCTCACTTTTGAAATTCGCTTTGAAGATTTCATTCTCGCTAGAGGAAGTCTTTTGCAAGACCAGCCATTCTTCGGGGAGAGGGTGGAGCTTTTCGATGTGGTTATTTCAAATCCTCCATATTTTAAAATCTCAAAAGATGATCCACGAGCAATAGCTTGTTCTTCAATAGTTCATGGCCAACCTAATATTTATGCTTTATTTATGGGAGTATCGGCTTCTCTTCTAGGAGAAAATGGGCAATTCCTATTCATCACTCCTCGCAGTTTTGCTTCAGGGCAGTACTTCAAGACCTTTCGAGATTATCTGATGGGTAAAATTCGCCTCAAAAGAATTCATCAGTTTGCATCCAGAAAAGACACATTTGCTCGAGATCAGGTTCTCCAAGAAAATATTATATTTTATGGAAAAATGGGTGAATCACAAGTTTCAGATAAAATACAAATTTCAACAAGTAACGGAAGATCTGATCTCAATTCAGCCAAAATATTCGAAACACATCTCTCAGATATCTTTATTGATCCTGTCCAAAGAATGATAGCACTACCTAGAGACAAAAAAGATTTAGATCTTTTAAATATTTTTAAAAAATGGACAAACTCCATTGAAAAAATGGGATTAAAGATTTCCACTGGCCCAGTTGTTCCCTTTAGGGCTACTGAATTCCTGCAAAAAACCAAAGATAACAAGTCCTGCCCTTTGCTCTGGATTCAACATGTGGCGGGAATGAAAGTTATTTTTCCTCTAGAAAATTTTAGAAAGCAGCAGTGGTTTTCTTCTGTGGAAGAGTCTAAAAAGTTGCTCGTTAAAAATCAGAATATGATTTTAATGCGCAGATTTAGTCCGAAGGAAGATTTTAGACGACTTACAGTAGCTCCTCTCAGAAAAGAATTATTTTCTGATGAGTATCTTGGACTTGAAAATCATTTGAACTATATTTATCGTCCGAATGGAAAATTTGACGAATTTGAACTTCTCGGACTAACAGGATTCTTGAGCTCTAAGGTGTTTGATTCTTACTTTAGAATAACAAATGGAAACACACAGGTAAGTGCCACAGAAATTAAAAGTGTGAGATTACCTGAAACAGCACAAATCTCTGAAATAGGCAGAATGCTTAAATCACTTAAAGAATGGGATTATAGTTCTGTTGACGCTATTGTCGAAGAAGTTTTAAGGTTATGAAATGACAAAGAAGGCAATGGCTCTAAATAAAATTAAAGATGCGCAATCAATATTACAAAAGTTAGGATTGCCAAAATCGCAACAAAATGAAATGGCAGCGCTCACTTTATTGGCCCTCGCTCACTTGCGTCCTGCAGATCCTTGGACAGCCGCAAAAAAGGATTCTACAACCGTGAGTAAAGGTATTATGAGTTTTGTAGATAAATATTATGGACGAAAATATGCACCGAATACTCGTGAAACATTTCGTCGCCAGATTCTTCACCAATTCGATCAAGCTGGCGTAATAGATTACAATCCAGATTTACCAGACCTTCCTGTAAATAGCCCGAGAGCACACTATGCTCTTACAAAAGAAGCCCTTGAAGTTATTTTAAGTTTCAAAAAAACTAAATTTAATACTCTTGTTAAAAAATTCGGCAAGAATATGTCTGAAAGACTATCAACGTATCAAACTGCACGTGATTTGAAACGTGTTCCTCTGACACTTGTATCAGGTAAAAAGATTTTACTTTCACCAGGCAAACACAATGAAGTTGCGGTTGCAGTTATTAAGGAATTCTCAAGCCGATTTGCACATGGAGCAGAACTTCTATATCTTGGGGACACTGAAGATAAAGAAGTTGTATTCGATGCCGAACGCTTCAAAAAAATGGGAGCCAAGATCAAGGATAATGGAAAACTGCCAGACCTTGTTCTTCTTCAGACTGATAAAAAGTGGCTTTATCTAATAGAAGTGGTTACTTCTCACGGTCCGATTTCTCAAAAGAGAGTTGTTGAATTAAAACAAATTTTTGATAGTACTGACTTAGGCTTAATTTTTGTTTCTGCATTTCCTGATATTTCAGAATTCAAAAAGCACGCAAAAGATATTGCTTGGGACACCGAGGTCTGGCTTTCAGATACGCCAGATCACCTAATACACTTTAATGGCGATAGATTCGTCGGACCGAGGTAATTAGCATGAGTATCCAACTTATATCCAATACTAGCGGAACTTCGACGCCTCAGTTGGAAATATAGAAATAGGCTTCCACTCTATTTTAAATACCTTTCTTGAAGCCACTTCAATCCTTCTCACACATTTATACGACTGACAGTTCGCCAAGTCGGAGAGGTTCAAATCAAACTCAGCGATGGCTCCAAAAGCCATTGCGACTAAAAGTAGGCGATACATACTATTCCCCGTGGTTGGTTGACGCGGCGGCTACTTGGAGGCAACCGAATTTTGGGCCATTTCACGTTCGATCTTGCGTAGTTTTGCCAGCTCCGCCAGATTAAACCTTGGTTCCCGCCACTGTATTGGGTATTCTTCAACCCAAGTCAGTGGTTCTTCCAACATAAGGCTACGGGCACCACTAGCATCTTTACTTGAACCCACAGGATCGGTTCCAACTGAATGCATTAAAGCTGATTGAACTCTTGAGCAGCTTTTATTAGAGCCGTATTTCCATTGGCACCTTTAACGTTCACATAAGCATTTCGATTTAAGAGAAGTTCAACTGCTTTAAGATTTTTTCATCATGGATTACCGTTTAAATCTCGCATTAATGTTTGTGGCGCTTCTAAGAATTATTATAGCCCTCAAACTTTTGAAGAAATAAAAACGCTAATAGAGGCTGTCAAGCCACTTATGCCATCACCTAACGACATTTTAATGAAAACTAAATATCACGAAGCTATTAATAAAATGGAAAGTCTAAAAAGAGATGTGCATGTGACGGAAGATGAATTAATGAAAAAAAAGAAGGAGGTTGAAGAATTAAAAAACACCTTAACCTTCTAAAAAGATAATTAATAAGTTTTTATTATCCAACCTTTGATCTCATAGCTTTCTCAAGCTTTTCTAATCTTTTCTCAACAGAATTTTCCAGTCCTTCTTTAAGCTTAATTTGCATGAGGGTTTGATAACCGATGCCAAGCTTTGAAGCCTCTGCACGATAAGCATTAAGAAGCTCTCCTGAGAGACGAATCGTGATATTCGCTTTGATGTTCTCTGGCTTCATGTCTTCGTCTGTTAATAGATTCTTAATTTCTTTATTCTTCTTCATGGTAATGCCTCCACTCATTCATTAGGACATCCTGATTTTTCTCAATAAAATTCTGTAATCTCTTTATATCCTTTGTGGATACGCCCTTGTTGCGAATGACTTCTTGGATTTCAATCTCAATAAGAACGACAACCCCTGCGCCAACGCAATGAACATGGGCAGGCCAATGATCTTTTATGTTGATAATGATTCTGTAGGGTCCAATGGTAAAGATCGTTGGCGTAATTGCATTATACATACATTGCACATATATGTCAAATTTTATGGTTTTGTCTTACAAAGCCCTTAGAAGCACCAATACGATGCCCCACAGCCGTTGAGCCTGGTTGTCAGTTATGACCATGAACATAAAGATGGTGCAATTATAATTTTTCCTGTAAAGAAAAAATTTTCATTAGAAACTCTTCTTGGTCAAATCACAAAATCCAACTGTCATCAGGAAGAAGATATTAAAAGCGAAGGCAATGAGATTTGGTGATGAGCTACACACCTGATCGTGGTGATTTTATTTGGCTTAATTTCACACCCCAAGCGGGACATGAACAAAGAGGCGCTCGACCTGCTCTTGTTATTTCTCCTAGACTATATAATAAGAAAACGGGATTAGCCATTTGCTGTCCGGTGACTTCGAATATTAAGGGATACCCATTTGAGGTCTTAGCTTCTGGAAAAAAAATTAATGGTGCCGTCTTAGTAGATCATCTGAAAAATCTCGATGTCGGTCTACTAAGAAAAAAAGATAGACCTTCTCCGCGCGACTAATCCTCCAAGAGGATTGCTCTAAACCTACTTTTAAGCAAGATATCAGAACATCTTATATGATCACCTAAAGTCTGGAAACATTTTTTCACCGTATCTACGAACACATTTAATGCTTAAAATAGAACTTGTTTTAAGTTCTATATGCATATACAATATACTCATTGTTATGTATAGGAGAATCATATGAGAACAACGATTATACTCAAAGACGACCTTGTCAAAGAAGCTATGGACGCAACAAATATAAAAGAAAAAACTGAATTAATTCATATGGGTTTAAAAGCTCTTATAGAAAAAAAAGCTCGTGAAAGATTAATTGCCATTGGTGGTTCAGATAAGAAGGCTCAGGCTCCAAAAAGAAAGCGCGCCTAAATATGTATTTAGTTGATACTTCTATATGGATAGACCATCTTAAAAAAGGTAATCATAAGCTTTCTGAATTACTTGCTGCGGGGCAAGTTATAACACATCCATTTGTAATTGAAGAGTTGGCATGTGGGAGAATTTCAAATCGAAATAACATTCTAAAAGATTTAGAAAAACTTCCAAAGTGTTCTATTGCTACTCATTCAGAATTCATAGAGTTTGTTGCAAATAAAAAACTCTATGATAAAGGATTAAGCTCAATAGACATACACCTGCTCATTTCCTGTTTGATTGAAAAAATTGAACTATTTACTTTTGATAAATCCTTAATAAAAGCTTACAATCTTTTATCGTGACCTGTATGCATTTCTTCGACGGCGACAGTGGGTATTCTTGGAAACCTTGCTCCTACCTATACAGATGGCCCCATCGAATACACCTCTTCTATTGAGATCGACGATCGCAGGAATCAAACATTACGAGGCCTTTGCATACTCATCGCTGTTTAGCTCTAACGCACTGAAAGTGTCAGGCGATGATCTGGTCATGGCAAACTTGTAAGAGTCTGGGTAAGGCTCATGAAGCAGATCTCCTTCTTTGAGATACTCATACATTTGCGTGTAATTGCGAACTTCGGTTTCGCTATAACGACGAATAAGAAAGAATGGTTTTAGCTCTAAAGGATTTTTTAATCCCATAGCTCCTATCATATCTGTCGCACTCTTTAGAGTTTCTTTGTGGAAATTAAAAACGCGTACTGATTTTGTCGTCACATCAAGGCCTTGAACTAAATTTGGATCTTGAGTTGCCACTCCCGTTGGACATTTGTTCGTGTTGCATTGAAGCGCCTGGATGCAACCCAGAGCCATCATCATTCCGCGAGCAGAGTTACAGATATCCGCACCTATACAAAGTTTGGATACGATTTCAAAACCTGTCGTGATCTTACCGCTTGCGATGACACGAATTTTATCGCGCAGACCAAAACCGATTAAAGAATTATGTACGAGAATTAATCCTTCACGAAGGGGAGTACCTACATGATTTGAGAATTCCAATGGCGCAGCTCCTGTTCCGCCTTCGCCACCATCAACCGTTATGAAATCAGGATAGATTCCAGTTTTAATAATGGCCTTGCAGATTGCTGCAAACTCATGGCGCTTACCTACACAAAGTTTAAATCCTACAGGTTTTCCACCACTCAGATCGCGCAGTTTTTTAACAAAGCCCAATAACTCGGTCGGGGTTTTAAAAGCCTTATGATAAGAAGGTGAGTGCACATCTTGACCCATTTCTACACCGCGAATTTCTGAAATTTCTTTCGTCACTTTAGAAGCGGGGAGCAAGCCTCCATGACCAGGTTTTGCACCTTGGGATAATTTAATTTCGATCATCTTGACTTGATCCCGCACAGCTTTTTCTTGAAATTTTTCTGCAGAGAAATTTCCTTGAGTATCACGGCAACCAAAATATCCTGTGCCGATTTGCCAAACCAAATCACCGCCACCTTTAATGTGATAAGGACTCAATCCACCTTCGCCGGTGTTGTGATAGAATTTCCCCATCTTAGCACCTTCACTGAGAGCGAGAATGGCATTTTTACTGAGGGCGCCATAGCTCATGGCAGAGATATTGAATCGGCTCGCAGTGTAAGGCTTTGTGCATTGAGGGCCACCCACAGTAACATTCATTTCATTCAAGTCACAAAATTGTGGCGCAACGGAATGATTGACCCATTCGTATCCAATTTCATAAACATTTTTCTGTGTTCCAAACGGTAATGTGTCCGTAACTTTTTTTGCACGTTGATAAATCAAAGATCTATTCTCACGAGAGAAGGGTTTTCCTTCAGAGTTTGTTTCAATAAAATATTGATGTATCTCTGGGCGAATTGCTTCCATTAAATATCTGAAATGCCCAAGGACTGGAAAGTTTCGTAAGATCGATTGCTTCTTTTGAAAGTAATCTTTAAATCCAATAGCCAGTATTGGCACCACAACAACTAAACTATAAAGCGCCATAGGCATAAAAAATGCTGCCCAAAAATAAAACGCAAAAACTGCACAGGCTACAATAATAAATTGCTTTCTCATCGACTCTCCACTCAATATATAACTGAAGTAACTATCGGTATCTTCATCATTAAATATAAAGAGTCTAGCTCGAATCAAAAGTTATGGACTGGTCTTCGGTCTTTAACGGTTTTTTATATCAGTTGCAAACAGAGTTGCCTGAAAAATTTAATGTGGGATTTGCTAAGGAAAAGTCTATATACAAATCATAACTACATGAGCCGTAAGAGAGCTGGCAGGAATCTACCCCTGCAAAAGACAGATCTATTTTAGTATAAGTAATCTCATTGAGATCGCTAGTTATGGCGCAGAAAACATTAATTGCAGGCTTAGATCTAGTTGCGAGATCTCTTCTGTATTAATCATGCCAAGAAAAGATACGGGTAGGGGGGCTGCTATCAACGTAAGAGCTCAGCTCCAAGTTAGGAACAAAAAGGGTGTCGGAGTTTCTTCTGAAAGCAATTTTAATAACAGGGGTATCGATTAAGAATGACGATCTTGATTCCACTAACAAAATATCTACGCCTCGAACTTTTTTAAAAAATTCAGTAAAATCTATTTTGTCACCTTTTTTATCGTAAATAGCATTGAGAATTTCTACTGAGGCAGAACCTCCCATATGATCACGACGAAGCATGGCCGTAAGTAATGCCGTTGTATCTTCAATTGCTAGAATAGCAGTATAGGTTCCTCCTTCTTTTAGTAAATTCAAACTTTTATACAATGTATGAGTGATATCACGAGTGTAACTTAACGGACCAAATAAATCTGTAACCAGATCTGCTGTCTTTATAGGAAGATTTAAATTTTCAAAATAATTACCATCAATGTATCTAAAATTGGGATTTGCTCTTTCAAATTTAAAAAGCTCATCATTTTGAGGCTTTTGATATGATACCGCAATAAAATCTGTATGAAGTTTTGGATTTTTTATTGCAAAATCTCTCTGAGCGTTGGCTAGTCCGGCGCCCAAATCAAACCAACTAGACTTGTTAGATAATTTTTTTAAAGCATTTTTAAAAAATGTACCAAGATACCGATTGTATCTCCACAGCCCTCGACTAATAACAAATTTATTTAATGACAATCTTCTCTCAGAAGATCTTTGAGTGTCTGGAGAAATCACATGTATTTTAGCTTCAAATAAGCTAGCACATTCACTTGAATTAGAATGGGGAGAATAGAAAAAAATAATTATAATAATTATATTTAAAAGTTTCATAAAAAAGATGTAGCTTCAGAAGGTTGTTGGATTAATTTCCAAGGTTTTCAAATCTGAAGGGGCTTTCAAACCCATTATATTGCAGTTATTATGCCTGCTTAAAAATAGGTTTATTTGTTTTTGAAGAAAAAAAGATGTCTAAGCTTCTGATTTTAAGGCTCTAAAATGTTATCTAAAGGATTGCTGCAATATTGTTGCAATACGAATTGAGTCTAATTAAATGCCACCAAGGAAGCGCGTAATAGGGAATGCATCTTTGATAAGAAGGATATGAAGTGATTTCGGTGCGATTAATATGAGTCATCGAAAAGAAAGGTCCAGTTCAAAGAAAACCCGATGGG
>JANMFM010000334.1:0-17006 GCA_031374125.1 Bdellovibrionales bacterium | reverse complement strand
GAGAGGTGCCCGAGTGGCCAAAGGGATCAGACTGTAAATCTGACGGCTTTATGCCTTCGAAGGTTCGAATCCTTCTCTCTCCACCATTTGCTTTTTTAAATGGAAATTTAAAAGGGAAATGTGGCCATGGGTTTTTAGAATTTCAGTTACAGCTGAAGTTAGGTTTGCGGGAGTAGCTCATTTGGTAGAGCATCAGCCTTCCAAGCTGAGGGTAGCGAGTTCGAGCCTCGTCTCCCGCTCCATTTTTTCTAAAGATAGCTTTAGAGAAGATGAGCGTTTTGATACTTTGCCCACATAGCTCAGTGGTAGAGTACGTCCTTGGTAAGGACGAGACACGAGTTCGATCCTCGTTGTGGGCTCCACAGCGTGATTGCGAATGGGTGGAATTTAATTTGAGATTAAAGTTTGAATCGTTGGATTCAAAAAGTTTAAGAAACGAAAGTATTTATTAATATTAAGATTGTGCCTAGAAAAATAATTTAGGCGCAACATCTAGGAGGAATTACGAATGGCTAAGGCTAAATTTGAAAGAAAAAAGCCCCACGTTAACATCGGAACTATTGGTCACGTGGATCACGGTAAGACATCACTTACAGCTGCAATTACAAAAGTACTAGCAGAATCTGGCGGAGCTGAATTTAAAGCATACGATATGATCGACAATGCTCCAGAAGAAAGAGAAAGAGGGATTACAATCTCTACGACTCACGTTGAGTATGAAACTGCTAACAGACACTACGCACACGTAGATTGTCCTGGTCACGCCGATTACGTTAAAAACATGATCACTGGTGCCGCGCAAATGGACGGAGCAATTCTAGTTGTTTCTGCTGCTGATGGACCTATGCCACAAACTCGTGAACATATCCTTCTTGCTCGTCAAGTAGGTGTTCCTGCGATGGTTGTATTCATGAACAAAGTAGACATGGTTGATGATAAAGAATTATTAGACCTAGTTGAAATGGAAGTTCGTGATCTTCTAAATAAATATGATTTCCCAGGTGATGATATTCCAATCGTAAAAGGTTCTGCTCTTAAAGCTCTTGAAGGCGATAAAGGCGAAATGGGTTACGGAGCTATCAATCAATTGATGGCTGAAGTAGATCGTTACATCCCACAACCAGTAAGAGCTCTTGATAAGCCGTTCCTTATGCCTGTGGAAGACGTTTTCTCAATCTCTGGTCGCGGAACAGTTGTTACTGGCCGTATCGAGAGAGGCAGAGTTAATGTGAACGACGAAATCGAAATCGTAGGTCTTGCTGTAACTCAAAAAACGACTGTAACAGGCGTTGAGATGTTCAGAAAACTTCTTGATTACGGTGAAGCAGGAGATAACGTTGGAGCTCTATTACGTGGTACTAAAAAAGAAGATGTACAACGTGGTCAAGTTCTTGCTGCTCCTGGCACTATTAAGCCACACAAGAAATTCAAAGCAGAAGTTTACGTATTAACTAAAGAAGAAGGTGGAAGACATACTCCATTCTTCAACGGTTACCGTCCACAGTTCTACTTCAGAACTACAGACGTAACTGGTGTTGTATCACTTAAAGGTGGAACTGAAATGGTTATGCCAGGTGATAGAACTGAAGTTAACGTAGAATTAATTGCTCCGATCGCAATGGAAAAAGAATTGCGTTTCGCTATCCGTGAGGGTGGTAGAACTATCGGCGCAGGTGTTGTTACAGAAATCGTTGAGTAGTTCGTAGAACTCTCAGCGTTCGGTACAGCATTTTATAATCGGATATAGTAGTGCTCTCAAAAGAGAGCGCTGTTTTAGGTAGCACGGGGACTTCATTTTAAGTGAGTCCCCATTGCTGTTTTTAGAGGGCTCGAGAAATCGAGCATAATTACAACTCAAAAACTACAGCTGTCGTCCCTAAATGTTAGGTCAGTCGGTGTAGTAGATGAAAAACCAAGTGCGACGAATTGTTCTTGGATTGTTTTTAGCAGTAGGAAGTTCGATAGGGCAGTAGCTCCAACGGTAGAGCAGCGGATTCCAAATCCGCGTGTTGGGAGTTCGAATCTCTCCTGCCCTGCCATTTTGGAACGAACAGATAGGCGAACTAGAAACATGAATTGGATAATGAATTGTACAAATCGAAACGGAGTTGAGCGTGGATCAAACGAATAAAAAAGTCATAACAGTTGGCTTCTTGGCTGCAGGCGCACTCACGGCATATGTGTTGAATGTGTTGATTCAGCTTTTGCAAGCTTCTGTCAGTTTTTTCGCGAGACTCGCTGAAAACGATCTATTTACTCATGGCCTTCCAATCGGCACGGGTATTCTCGTTTTCTTGTATCTTCAATTAAACCCTAAGACGGTGAAGTGGGCTGATGAAGTCGTAACTGAAATCCGTAAGATGGTTTGGAGAACAATGAAAGACACTGTCGCAGTAACTATTGCGGTTTGTATCATGGTGATCATTTCTGGAATACTTCTTGGTTTTCTCGATTTCTTATCGGGCAAAGTCATTAATTATCTAGTGTCACTGTAAGGGGATATTTGTGAGTAAAAAATGGTACGTTGTTAACATTCATTCAGGTTTTGAGGCACAAGCGAAAGCTTCTCTTCAAGAGAGAATTAAAAGACATAATTTGGATACACAATTTGGTGAGATCCTGATTCCGTCTGAGAATGTTGTTCAGCTTGTAAAAGGAAAAAAACAAACGCGATCGAAAAAGTTCTTTCCAGGCTACATGTTTGTAGAAATGGATATGAACGAGCAAACTTGGATGCTTGTGAAAGGAGCAAACAAAGTTTCTGGCTTTGTTGGTAACAAGACAACTCCTCAGGCCGTTCCGCCGGAAGAAGTAGCGAGAGTTACTAAGCAGGCAGAACAAGGCGCAGAAAAACCTAAAGCGAAAGTGGATTTCTCAGAAGGTGAATCTGTAAGAGTGGTTGATGGACCTTTCAGCAATTTCAATGGAACGGTTGAAGAGATCAACCTGGAAAAAGAAAAAGTAAAAGTATTGGTAAGCATCTTTGGTCGTCCAACACCCGTGGAACTTGATTTCGTTCAAGTTGTTAAAAGCGAATAGTTAGGACTCTCGAAAGAGAGTGCTGATAAAAGTAAAACTGAAGAAGATTATAATATTGCTTAAGCAGTATAAAAGGTTAAGAGGAGAATTAATATGGCTAAGAAAATAACTGGATTAGTAAAATTACAAATCCCTGCCGGTAAAGCGAACCCCGCTCCACCAGTAGGTCCTGCCCTTGGTCAACAAGGCGTGAACATTATGGAGTTCTGTAAGCAATTCAACGCGAGAACTCAAAAATTGGGCGATACTATCGTTCCTGTGATCATCACTGTTTATCAAGACAGATCATTCACATTCATCACTAAGACTGCGCCTGTTTCAATATTGTTAAAACAAGCTTTAAAGCTTGAGAGTGGATCTAAAATGCCACAAAAAGACAAAGTTGGAAAAGTGACTATGGATGTGATTAGAAAAATTGGTGAAACAAAGCTTCCAGACTTAAACTGTATGACAGTTGAAGCTGCTGCAAGCCAAGTTAAAGGTACTGCGAAGAGCATGGGCCTTGAGATCGTAGGAGAATAAGATGGCTGGGAAAAAATACGCTGAAAGCGCAAAAAAAGTAAATAGAGATAACAAGTACACTGTTGATGAAGCATTTGCTTTAGCTGTTGAAACTGCAACTGCAAAGTTCAATGAATCCATCGACGTATCGGTGAACCTTGGTGTAGACGCCAAGCAATCTGACCAACAAGTTCGTGGAGCTGTAACACTTCCTCACGGTCTTGGAAAAGAAGTTAAAATTCTTGTGTTTGCAAAAGGCGACAAAGAAAGAGAAGCGAAAGAAGCTGGTGCTGATTTCGTAGGATCTGATGATCTTATCGAAAAAATTCAAGGCGGGTGGTTGGCTTTCGATAAAGCTATTGCAACTCCAGACATGATGGTTGCTGTTTCTAAGGTGGCAAGAGTATTAGGTCCAAGAGGCCTTATGCCGAACCCAAAAGTTGGAACTGTAACTTTCGATCTAGCAAAAACAATTGCTGCTGAGAAAAAAGGTAAACTTGATTTCAGAATTGAAAAAGCTGGTATCGTGCAAGTTTCTGTGGGCAAAAAAGACATGGGCAAAGACAAGTTAAAAGACAATTTCATGTCTTTCTTAGCTGCGCTTATGAAAGCTAAGCCTTCAACTAGCAAAGGTAACTATATTAACGCAATCACTGTGTCTTCTACAATGGGCCCAGGAATTAAAGTTGATATTAACAAAGCACAAGCGCAAGCAACTGCTTCATCAACATAATTCGAATGCAGTGCTGTCTTGGGAGAGCACTATGAATATAGATTTTGATTTTTAAATTTTAGTTTTACAAATTTTAATAACCGCGGTCAGAGACAGAAGGTCTGAGATAATAGATGAGGTAATGCTTCTTTAGCGAAGCGCCTTCCGAGACAGGTGAAGAATTACATTCTCCCTGATCGCTAACCCGAGAAAGGAGGATAAACATGGATAAGGCTAAAAAAGGCCAAGAGATAGCTGACATATCTGAGAAATTCAGCCGTGCGAAAGCAGCATTTCTTGTAGACTTTAAAGGCATGAACGTTGAGCAAGTTACGAATCTTCGTAAGAAGCTTTATGCTGCGAAATCAGAAATGAGAGTAGTGCGTAACACACTCGCAAAACGTGCCTTAAAGGATTATCCAGCTCAAGCTACAGCTTTGAATGAAGGTTTCACTGGCACTAACGCCATTGTGTTTGCTTTCGAAGATGCTTCAGCTTCAGCTAAGTCACTTGCTGAGTTTGGTAAAGATGTGGAAACACTCGATATCAAGTTAGGTGTGATGGATGGTCAGGCACTAGACAGAGATATGATTAAGTATCTTGCGACATTGCCGCCACTAGAAGTACTAAGAGCGCAGTTCCTTGGTACGCTTGCAGCACCGATGCAGAAATTTGTTTCTACATTGGCAGCGCCAGCTACACAATTCGTTTGCTTATTAAAAGCTTACGAAAACAAGCAAACGAACGGCTAAGAATCTTAAAGAAATTTAAGATTCGGAATTTTTATTTGATTATTAATTATTAAATTATTTCCCTTTAGATTTTTCGCGAAGACGAAACCAAAGGTGAAGAGGAGACAATATGTCATTATCACAAGACCAAGTAGTAGATTATCTGTCAGGTTTACCTGTAACTGAAATTGCAAAGCTTATCACAACTCTAGAAGAGAAGTGGGGAGTTAAGGCATCTGCTGGAGTAGCTGTAGCTGCTGCACCAGGAGCTGGAGCAGCGCCTGCTGAAGAAAAAACTGAATTCACAGTTGTTCTTATGGATGCTGGAGCAAACAAAATTAACGTAATTAAAGAAGTAAGAGCATTAACTGGCTTAGGCTTAAAAGAAGCTAAAGATCTAGTTGAAGGTGCACCTAAGAACGTTAAAGAAGGCGTAACTAAAGAAGATTCTGAAAAAATGAAGAAGCAGTTAGAAGCAGCTGGCGCTAAAGTACAACTTAAATAGTTGATACTGTAATCTCAGAACGGAGAGGATGTGATGTTATCATCACATCCTATTTTCTTTTTTGTCCTTTCGCTCTTCAAAGAGCAAATTAGTGGTTAGCCTTTTCCCGAATAAGGTAAATTTTAATAATTCACATGCACAGCCAAATTTTAGGCTAGGAGAGTAAATAATGTTATCCCTTACAGGATCCAATTTACGCTTACGTAAAAGTTTCTCAAAAAGTAAAAATGTAATCGAAATCCCGAACTTAATTGTTCTACAAAAAAAATCTTACGAACAGTTTCTGCAAAAAGAAGTAGATCCAGATAGACGTGGTGATGAAGGCTTACAAGGCGTTTTCAAGTCTGTATTCCCAATCATGTCTTTCAACAATACATCAAGCTTAGAGTTCGTAAGCTATACACTTGAACCGCCCAAATACGATGTTGATGAGTGTCGCCAAAGAGGAATGACTTTCGCAGCTCCGTTGAAAGTTACATTAAGACTAATCGTATTCGAAGTTGATGAGCAAACAGAAGCTCGCAACATCAGAGATGTAAAAGAACAAGAAATCTATTTGGGTGAAATCCCACTTATGACTTACAACGGTTCATTCATTATCAATGGTACTGAAAGAGTTGTTGTTTCTCAGTTGCATAGATCTCCGGGTGTATTCTTTGACCATGATGATGGCGAAAGCGCATCAAGCGGTAAATTAATTTACACAGCAAGAGTGATTCCATATAGAGGTTCTTGGTTAGATTTCGAATTTGACCAAAAAGACGTTCTTCACGTACGTATCGATAGAAGAAGAAAGTTCCCAGCAACAATCTTGTTGAAATCTTTAGGTTACACAACTGAAGATCTACTTTCTTACTACTACGATGCTGACACAGTAAAATTAAACAAAAACGGCAAGATCACTAGAAGCTTAGACATCGAAAAAATGTCAGGTCAAAGAGCACTTGCTGATATCGTAGATCCAAAGTCTGGCGAGACACTTGTAAAACAAGGTCGTCGTATCACTAGAGCTGCGGTCAACAAAATCACAGCATTGAACTTAAAAGAAATCGAGATCGAAGTTGAAGCATTGATGGGCAAGGTTATCGCTAAGTCTATAGTTGATGAATCAACAGGCGAAGTGATCGTAGAAGCGAACACTGAAATCACTCCAGATGTTTTTGCTAATGTAAGAACAGCAGGAGCAAAAGAAATCAAAGTTATCTTCTTTGATGGTCTTTCAGTGGGTCCATTCCTAAGAAACACTTTATTGGTTGATAAAGTTCAAAACTCTGATGAAGCATTGATCGAAATCTACAAGAGATTAAGACCAGGTGAACCAGCAACTATTGAAGCTGCAAAAGCATTCTTTGAAAGATTGTTCTTTGATCCTGAAACTTATGATCTATCTGAAGTAGGTCGTATCAAGATCAACCACAAATTCAAAATCTCAAACGAAGAGTGTCCTATTTCACATAGAACACTTACGAAAAAAGACATCATGTCTGTTGTTAAGACATTGATCGATCTTAAAAATGGACGTGGCCAAGTGGACGATATCGATCACTTAGGTAACAGTCGTGTAAGATCAGTTGGTGAATTGTTAGAAAACCAATACAGAATCGGTCTCGTTAGAATGGAAAGAGCTATTCGTGAAAGAATGTCTCTCCAAGATATCGAAACAATGATGCCTCATGATCTAGTGAATGCAAAACCAGTGAACGCCGTAGTAAAAGAATTCTTCGGTTCTGGTCAGTTATCTCAGTTCATGGATCAAACAAACCCTCTTTCTGAGATTACTCATAAGAGAAGACTTTCTGCTCTAGGACCCGGCGGGTTAACAAGAGACAGAGCTGGATTCGAAGTACGTGACGTACATCCGACGCATTATGGTCGTATATGTCCGATCGAAACTCCAGAAGGTCCGAACATTGGTTTGATTGCATCTCTTGCAACATATGCAAGAATCAACAACTACGGATTCATCGAAACTCCATACAAAAAAGTGGAAGATGGAAAAGTAGCTTCTAAAATTGATTATTTCTCTGCCCTTGAAGAACAAGGTCACGTTATTGCTCAAGCGAACTCTGTTATCTCTGGTAAAAACCAAGAGAAGTCAGTGAACGTTAGACAAAATGGTGAATACGATCTAGTAGGTCCGGAACAAGTAACTCTAATGGACGTTTCACCTTCACAGTTGGTGTCTATTGCCGCATCACTCATTCCATTCCTTGAGCATGATGATGCGAACAGAGCACTCATGGGATCGAACATGCAACGTCAAGCGGTACCATTATTAAAATCAAAAGCTCCACTTGTTGGAACTGGCGTAGAAAAATTAGTAGCACAAGATTCAGGAACAAGCGTTGTTGTAACTAACGACGGTGTTGTTGAAGCTGTTGACGCTTCTAGAATCGTAGTACGTCGTATTACAAAAGGTGGCGGTCTTGGTGCAAACGTTGATATTTACAATTTAACTAAATACCAACGTACAAACCAAAACACATGCTTCAACCAAAAACCAATCGTAAAAGTTGGTGATAGAGTTAAAGCAACCGATATCATCGCCGATGGTCCTTCTACAGAGTACGGAGAATTAGCTCTAGGTCAAAACGTGTTGATCGCGTTCACACCTTGGATGGGTTATAACTTCGAGGATTCTATTTTGATCTCTGAAAGAATGATCAAAGAAGACACTTTTACATCGATCCATATCGAGGAGTTTGAGTGCGTTGCGCGTGATACTAAATTGGGCAAAGAAGAAATTTCTCGTGATATCGCAAACGTAGGTGAAGAAGCTCTTAGAGATCTCGACTCATCAGGTATCATCAGAATTGGAGCTGAAGTATCACCAGGAAACATCTTGGTTGGTAAAGTAACTCCAAAAGGTGAAACTCAACTTTCTCCTGAAGAAAAACTCTTAAGAGCAATCTTCGGTGAAAAAGCGGGTGACGTACGTGATACTTCATTAAGAGTTCCATCAGGTGTTTCTGGTACAGTTATCGATGCCCAGGTTTACAGCCGTGAAGGTATCGAGAAGGACGAGAGACTCCAAGAAATCATCACTGAAAAGAAAAAGAAATTGGCTAAAGATTTAGACGTTGAGCAAAACGTTATCAAAAACAATGCTCTCGATAAATTGAAAGACATGCTTGTTGGCAAAAAGACAACTGGCGTTCTAGTCAGTGAAGATGGTTCTAAAAAATTATTAGAAAAAGACCAAAACATCGAAGCTGATGACCTTGAGTCAGTACCGTTCGAGTTGTTGAATTACATTCCACTCGAAACAGAACTTGAATATCAAGTAACAAAAGTAATCGATTCAGCAAGAAACCAATTGGATGCTGTGAAAATGGTATTCAATGAAAAGATCGACCGTTTAAACCGCGGTGATGAATTGCCTCCAGGCGTGATCAAGATGGTAAAAGTTTACGTTGCTATTAAACGTAAACTTCAAGTTGGTGATAAGTTCGCCGGCCGTCACGGAAACAAAGGTGTTGTTTCTAAGATCATGGCTGTTGAAGACATGCCTTACCTAGCTGACGGAACTCCTGTTGATATGGTGTTGAACCCACTTGGAGTTCCTTCACGTATGAACATCGGACAAATTCTTGAAGTGCATTTAGGTTGGGCGGCCCATCACTTAGGTTCGCAGATCGAAGAGTATCTAGAAAACTTCGATGCGAAGGGTGCTAGAGAAACTTTAAAACGTATTTACAAAGACGATGATATTTCTAAGAAGATCGACGATACAGACGATGCTTCAATTAAGAAAGTTCTTCCGGCGATCAGAAACGGTATCCATATTGCGACACCAGTATTTGACGGAGCGAAAGAATCTGAAATCAAAGATCTTTTAACATTAGCAGAACTTCCAACTCGTGGTCAGGCTATCTTGTTTGATGGTAGATCAGGTGAACCGTTCGAAAGAGCAGTTACAGTTGGGATTATGTACATGTTGAAACTGCATCACTTAGTTGAAGAGAAGATCCATGCGCGTTCAATCGGACCTTACTCACTCGTGTCTCAACAACCACTCGGAGGTAAAGCTCAGTTTGGTGGTCAAAGACTTGGAGAGATGGAAGTTTGGGCAATTGAAGCATACGGTGCTGCTTACTCACTACAAGAATTCTTGACTGTGAAGTCTGATGACGTTGCAGGTAGAACTCGTATGTATGAAAGCATTGTTAAAGGTGAAAACATTCTCGAGCCAGGATTACCTGAATCTTTCAACGTATTGGTGAAAGAACTTCAGTCATTGGCATTGAACGTTCAATTGGTAGAGTCAGATATTTTGACAGACCAGCCTGGACAAGAAGTGTTACCGCCGCCGCAATTGGAACAGTAATTTAGATTTATAAAATATTTGGTTTAGCGCTCTCGATGAGAGGGCCTGAATCAGAAGGAGAATACTTTGAAAGATCTTTTAAATTTTTTCGACAAGCCAAAAGATCCTCTAGCATTTAATGCTGTTCGCATTTCGATTGCGTCTGCAGAAATGATTAGAAGCTGGTCATATGGTGAAGTAAAAAAACCTGAAACTATTAACTATCGTACATTCAAACCTGAGCGTGATGGTTTGTTCTGTGCAAAAATCTTTGGACCAATCAAAGACTACGAATGCTTATGCGGTAAGTATAAGAGAATGAAGTATCGGGGCGTAATTTGTGAGAAGTGCGGCGTTGAAGTTACTCAAAGCAAAGTACGTCGTGAGAGAATGGGTTCAATTGAACTTGCAACTCCAGTGGCACACATTTGGTTCCTGAGATCATTACCATCAAGAATTGGTAATGCATTGAACATGACATTAAAAGACGTTGAACGCGTTCTTTATTGTGAAGCTTACGTTGTGACTGATCCTATGGAAACAACTCTAGAAGAATCTCAAGTTCTTTCCGAAGAAGCTTACCAAGCGGCATTAAATGAATTCGGTCCAAACTTCAAAGCTGGAATGGGTGGAGAATCTGTTCGTGAGCTTTTAAGAAAAGTAGACCCAGAATTCTTGTCTCGTAAATTAAGAAAAGAAATCAAAGAAACTACATCTGAAGCTGCAACTAAGAAATTAACTAAACGTTTAAAAGTTGTAGAAGCATTTAAAGATTCAGTGAATAAGCCAGATTGGATGATGCTAGAAGTGATTCCCGTAATTCCACCTGATCTTCGTCCACTAGTTCCACTCGATGGCGGAAGATTTGCGACATCTGATTTGAACGATCTTTACAGACGCGTAATCAACAGAAACAATCGTTTGAAGAGACTTCAAGAGTTAAACGCTCCTGAGATCATCATCAGAAACGAAAAGAGAATGTTGCAAGAAGCGGTTGATGCATTATTCGATAACGGTAGACGAGGAAAAGTATTTACTGGTCCAAACAAGAGACCATTAAGATCACTTTCAGACATGCTTAAAGGTAAGCAAGGTCGTTTCCGTCAAAACTTACTTGGTAAGCGTGTGGATTACTCTGGTCGTTCAGTGATCGTAGTAGGACCAACACTAAAACTTCACCAATGTGGTCTTCCAAAGAAAATGGCTTTAGAATTATTTAAACCATTCGTTTACAATAAATTAGAAGAAAAAGGATACGCTTCAACAATTAAGCAAGCTAAGAAATTGGTTGAGCAAGAAACAGTTGAAGTTTGGGATATCTTGTCTGAAGTGGTTCAAGAGCATCCAGTACTATTGAACAGAGCACCAACTCTTCACAGACTTGGCATTCAGGCGTTTGAACCCCTACTCCATGAAGGTAAAGCGATTCAGCTTCACCCATTGGTTTGTACAGCGTTCAACGCCGATTTCGATGGTGACCAAATGGCGGTTCACGTTCCACTTTCAATCGAAGCACAAGTTGAAGCTCGTGTTTTGATGATGTCTACGAACAACATTTTATCTCCTGCCAGCGGACGTCCGATCATCAACCCATCACAAGATATTATCTTGGGGATCTATTGGATGACGAGAATTCGCCCAGGCGCTAGAGGAAACGGCAGAGCATTCTCTTCAGTTGATGAAGTGATCCATGCTTTTGAGGACAAACAAGTTGATCTTCAAGCTGCAGTTAGAGTTCGTATTAATGGCGAAAGATTTGAAACAAGCGTAGGAAGAGCTATCTTGAGCGATATCGTTCCAGAAGAAGTTCCATTCGCATCAGTAAACAAAGTGATGACTAAAAAAGAAATCGCATCGCTTATCGATAAGTGTTTCAGAGTTGCGGGAGCGAAAGCGACTGTTCTTTTAGCTGATAAAATCATGCAGCTTGGATTCCAGTTCTCAACTAAGGCTGGTATTTCAATTTGTATCGATGACATGTTAATTCCTGATAACAAACAAAAAATGATCGAAGATACAGAGAAGCAAATTACGGAAATCCGTCGTCAGTATGACGAAGGTTTGATCACGTTCGGTGAACGTTACAACAAAGTTGTGGACGTTTGGGCGCAAACTGGTGACCGTGTTGCAAAAGAAATGATGAAGAACATCGAGAAAGAAACTTTCACAGTGGACGGTAAGTCTGTTGAAGAAGCTTCATTCAACTCGATCTTCGTTATGGCAGACTCTGGAGCCAGAGGTTCTGCGGCTCAGATTCGTCAGTTAGCTGGTATGAGAGGTTTGATGGCGAAACCATCAGGTGAGATTATCGAATCTCCGATTACAGCAAACTTCCGTGAAGGTTTATCAACTCTTCAATACTTTATTTCTACTCACGGAGCGCGTAAAGGTTTGGCCGATACAGCTCTTAAAACTGCAAACTCTGGTTACTTAACAAGAAGACTTGTAGACGTAGCTCAAGATTGCATCGTTGTTGAAGAAGATTGCGGAACACAAGACGGAATGACAATCACTCCATTAATGGAAGGTGGCGAGATCATTCAACCATTGGGCGAGAGAATTCTTGGCCGTGTTTGTATGGAAGACGTAACTCATCCTTACTCTAACGAAGTTCTCGTTGGCGCTGCTGAAGAGATTACTGAGAACCACTTAACTCTAATTGATGAAGCAGGTATCGAATCTGTTCACATTCGTTCAGTTCTTACATGTAAAACACTTCGCGGTGTTTGTATGAAATGTTACGGCCGTGATTTATCACGCGGTAACATGGCTAACCTTGGAGAGACAGTGGGAATTATCGCTGCTCAATCTATTGGTGAACCAGGAACTCAGTTAACGATGAGAACATTCCATTTGGGCGGTACTGCAACTAGAGCGGTTGAACAATCAGTTCATGAAACTCGTCATGATGGAACATTGAAATTCTCAAACATTATCGCTGTAGGAAACAAGGATAATAAGCTCACTGTTATGAATAGAAATGGTGAAGTGATCGTTATCGATGCTACAGGTAGAGAAAGAGAAAGATTTAAAATCGTATACGGAGCTGTGTTGAACTTCAAAGAAGGAAGCATAGTAAAAGCGGGTCAAGTTGTTGCGGAATGGGATCCATACTCAAATCCGATTATCTCTGAGACAGGTGGAAGAATCTTGTTCAAGGATATCGAAGAAGGTGTGACTCTCGCAGAACAAGTGGATCCAGTGACTGGATTCTCAACAAAAGTAATTACTGAAGGTAAGGGCGGGGACATGAAACCTCGTATCGCTGTTGTTGATGAAAACGGAAACCCTAAGAAATTCTCAGGACGTGATGTCGATGTTCAGTACGTTATCCCAGTAGAAGCACAGCTTCTAGTGACTGACGGAGAAGAAATCACAGCGGGTCAAATCATTGCAAAAATGCATAGAGAAACTTCTAAAACAAGAGACATCACGGGTGGTCTACCTAGAGTTGCTGAATTGTTTGAAGCACGTAAACCAAAAGAAGCTGCGATCATCACAGAGATCGATGGTTACGTTTCATTCGGTAAAGACTTAAAGGGTAAACAACGTGTTATCGTGACTCCTGAAGTTGGCGAACAAAAAGAATACCTCATCCCTAAAGGGAAGCATATTGCGGTAAGAGAAGGTGAATTCGTAAGAGCCGGTGAGGCCCTTATGGATGGACCAACGAATCCACATGACGTATTGAGTGTACTTGGAGACAAAGAACTTGCTGGTTACATGTTGAATGAAATCCAAGAAGTTTACAGACTTCAAGGTGTGAGCATCAACGACAAGCATATCGAAGTTATCGTTCGTCAGATGTTAAGAAGAGTAAAAGTTCTTGATGCTGGTGATACGGCGTTCTTACCTGGAGAGCAGATTGAAAAACCTGATTTCGAGGCAGAAAATGAAAGAGTAAGAACTCTTGGTGGCCAATTGGCAACTGCAGAGCCGTTATTGCTGGGTATAACTAAGGCTTCATTAAGTACTGAATCATGGATTTCAGCGGCTTCATTCCAAGAGACTACAAAAGTTCTTACGGAAGCAGCTCTTAAATCTAAGACAGACAACTTGAGAGGTCTAAAAGAGAACATCATCATGGGTCGTTTGATCCCAGCAGGTACAGGTCTACAAACGTATAAGACTTGGAAAATAGCGGTGGAGTCTAAGGACAATGACGTAGCTGCAAGCCTCCCATTCGCAATGGGTAATGCGCAACAACCTCAGACGTAGGTTATTGCTTGGCTTAATCCTCAGAATAGGTAAAAAGTGCCCTAAATCGGGTACTTTTTAATTAGAATAGAAACTTGACGTGGGGGCTAATTTTGTATAATTTCCCCCAATTGATATAAACACGGAGTAAGAATGCCTACTATTAATCAGTTGATTAAAAAAGAAAGAAGCGCGCAGAAAGCTCGCTCAAAATCACCAGCTTTAAAACAATGCCCACAAAGAAGAGGCGTTTGTACAAGAGTTTACACAACAACTCCTAAGAAGCCGAACTCGGCTTTAAGAAAAGTTGCGAGAGTAAGATTGAGCAATGGTTACGAAGTAACTTCTTACATTCCAGGTGTTGGCCATAACCTTCAAGAGCATAGCGTTGTTATGATCAGAGGCGGAAGAGTTAAGGATTTACCAGGTGTTAGATATCACATCATCAGAGGTATTCTTGATACTCAAGGTGTACAAGGTAGAGCAAACGGAAGATCAAAATACGGAACTAAGAAAGCTAAAAAAGCAGTTTAGCTTGTAACAGTGATCGCTAGGGCGATCACTAATAACTAAATAACAGAGGAAATATTTAAATGTCTCGTCGTAAAGGTAATTATAAAAGAGAAGTTCTCCCAGACCCAGTTTTTAATGATGTAACAATCACTAAATTCGTAAACACCCTTATGGAAGGTGGGAAGAAAACTACAGCACAAGGAATTTTGTATTCTGCATTTGATGAAATCAAAACTAAAGTTCCAGCTGAAGAGCCATTAAGCGTTTTCAAGAAAGCTCTTGAGAATGTAAAGCCATCTCTTGAAGTTAGATCAAGAAGAGTTGGTGGAGCGACTTACCAAGTTCCAGTAGATGTAAGGCCAAACAGACGTCTTGCACTTGCAATGAGATGGATCGTTGAATACGCAAGAGCTCGTGGTGAAAAATCTATGGCTGCAAGATTAACTGGGGAACTGGTTGATGCTTACAACAAGCGTGGAAACTCTATCAAAAAGAGAGAAGACGTTCACAAAATGGCTGATGCAAACAAAGCATTCGCCCACTACAACTGGTAATAATCAGTTACATAGTGAGTTCACAAAAAACCTCAGCCAAAAGCTGAGGTTTTTTATTTTTTAAAGTATGTAAGCCTGTATTTCCTATCGATGACGTATGTGCATCTTGCCATCACAAAATTACCATCATTAAGACCTAGTGTTGAATTGTTCCTAAATCGCTGACATGAATCTTTTATATATCAATCAAAGAAGACAAAACGTCTTCAAATGGAGGACTCAATGATCAAATTATTTCTTATCACAATGTTTTTAGCTCAAGGTGTTTTTGCGAATAATATAGAACTCAAGATCAATGGTGAGCAATATTACTGTTCAAAAGATCCAAGTAATTCTGGAAATTCTGGTGATACTAATCGGTGTATAGAAGCGGGCTGTAAAGCTAATCCTTATAACTGTAAGGAATATTTCAGTACCATCACGAGTGCTTGTAAGTAGTCGAGAATTTTTAAGTAACCTGTATAAGAATATCCCTTGAAATAAGCCAAGTTCTTAATTAATTTCTATACTTTGGAGAAATCCAGAAAACAATGTTGAGAACTTGGAGTTATAAGTGTCGTTTCTAGATCCCAAAAATCGTGATGAGTTAAAGTGGACCCGTAATATCGGGATCATGGCTCATATTGATGCCGGGAAAACTACGACAACCGAAAGAATTCTCTATTATACTGGTCGTAATTATAAAGTTGGCGAAGTTCACGAAGGTAACACTACTATGGACTGGATGGAGCAGGAACAAGAGCGTGGAATCACGATCACAGCTGCTGCAACAACGACTCAATGGAAAGACCACAGAATCAATATCATCGATACTCCAGGACATGTGGACTTTACGATTGAAGTAGAAAGATCGCTTAGAGTTCTCGATGGCGCAATCGCAGTATTCGATGCCGTGAATGGTGTTGAGCCACAATCTGAAACTGTTTGGAGACAAGCAGACAAACATAAAGTTCCAAGAATTTGTTTCGTAAATAAAATGGATAGAGTTGGCGCTGACTACAAGATGTCTTACGAAAGTATCGTTTCAAAGTTAGCAGCGAATCCTGTTCCTGTGCAAATGCCACTCGGAGCAGAAGATCAATACAAAGGTGTGATTGATCTTATGCATATGAAAGCGCAAATCTGGCAAGGCGACGGAGTGGATGCAAAATTCTCAGAGCAACCCATTCCAGAAGACTTAATTGCTGACGCCACTGAAGCTAGAAATTTCATGATCGAAAAGATCGCAGACCTCGACGACAAATTAATGGAAAAATATTTGGGCGGTGAGGAGCTAACGATTGCAGAAATGAAAGCAGCATTAAGAGCAGCAACAATTGCACTTAAAGCTTTTCCAGTATTCTGTGGATCTGCATTTAAGAATAAAGGCGTTCAATCTTTACTTGATGGCGTGATTGACTATCTTCCAAGTCCAATCGAAGTTCCGGACATGGAAGGTATGGACGTAAAAGATCACGACAAGAAAATCCTTTGTAAAACAGACTTCGATGAAGAGCCTGTAGCACTCGCATTTAAACTCATGACAGATTCTTACGGCGTACTCACATTTATTCGCGTTTATTCTGGAGTGATTGCACCTGGAAGTTATTTGTTGAATCCAGGTAAAGACAAAAAAGAAAGAATCTCAAATATCGTAAAGATGCACGCCAACTCTCGCGAAGAAGTAAAAGAATTAAAAGCCGGAGATATCGGAGCAGTGTTAGGTCTTAAGTATACTTACACTGGTGATACAATCTGTTCGACAAAACATCCGGTGCTTTTAGAAAATATTAAATTCCCAGAGCCAGTGATTTCATCTGCTATCGAAGCAAAGTCTATGGAAGATCAAAAGAAACTTGTGGATGCACTTATAAAACTTCAACAAGAAGATCCGTCTTTCAGAGTGAGAAACGATGCAGAGACTGGACAACAATTGATTTCAGGGATGGGAGAACTTCATTTAGAAATT
>JANMFM010000321.1:0-2037 GCA_031374125.1 Bdellovibrionales bacterium | reverse complement strand
GTTCACACGAGCAGCAAAGGCCGCAGTAACCCGCGTGTGGTCAAAAGGCGTGTCAAGAAATTCCCGTCGAAAAAAGGCGGGGAGCTTATGAATCGAAAGTTTGATTGGACGCCTGTTGTTAAGTGAACAGCATTGGGTCTGACCCCAATTCTTCCCCAATTCTTTCCCAATTCTTCCTCTAATTCTTTCCCGGGTTCGACGTGCTTTAGAAAAAGGAATGACGTTTTAACTGATTAATTGATTGGTGGAGTCTTTGTCAAAAATTTATCCGTTGCGGCCGCATTTTGGATTTGATTGCGGAAATCCTCCAGCAGCGTCATCACCTCATCGTGAAGTACTAAGTACTCTTTAACACCAATATCTAGCGGCTCACCGTGCGCAATGTGATTTCGCTTATCTACTAATGACGCGTCTATAAAATTGCTCTTTGTTTCGTAGGGTGAAAAGTCAAGACCGAGGGTCCAGATAACATCCCGAAGAACTGCACTAGATAAATTGGACTGTGTGTCAACAATTCCTTTATGTGGAATTTTCAAACGATCTTCAAGATGATTTCAAAAAAAGTCGATCACGTCATGAGTTGTTGAAATTTTTTTCGACTTTGCTGCTTCGACTATCCGGGCTTTGAACTTGATTGCTACGAAATTCGGAGTTAGATCTATAGCCCGCGCCCTTTGATTAGATACAAACTCCAAATAATAAGATCCCGCACGCTTTACAAAGCCTTCCCAATGGGCATAAAGAACAGCAACGCCCGCGCGAAGCAAAGCGGTTTGACGCTGCTTATTCTTCTCTGAATCCTCGATTGCTGTGCGAAGATTAAATAGCTCCCTGCGGCGCCAAAGCAGGTCGTCATCGACCTTTTGCTGCAAATCAGCTTTTGTGCGCATCTAGGTTATTTCTTGAAGATTGACCTGCCGAGAGGAATCAGTTTCGGTACTCTTCGAGATGCATTTATTCCTGAGCTAGACCATGCGGTATACCGTTTGTCAGACCAAATTCCGGAGACGAGCGAAGCAATTTTCGAAATCGCCACTACAGTGTTGCTGCGGACATTACTAGCAAGGCCCAAGGCAACCACTTCGAACTGTGACAACAGGAAACCGCCCTCGTGTCTGGTTTTTGTCGAGCTAAATCGCTTGAAAGCGTTTTCACCAACCGAGTTAGCTAAAAGATCAAAAGTTTTTTTGAAAACTTGCTCATTGAGCTTGTAATCAAATTTCTTATTTCTAGCCAGAGTCGTCATTTCCTCGGTTAGAAAAACACCAACGTCACCAATACTTTGAAACCCTTTTTCGTCCAAATTATGAAGAACCATAAATCGTAAAATCAGTTCAACGTCATATGATTCCTCAATTGGCCTGTCACTTAGCGCCGTGACTTGTTTAAATGCATCGTACTGCGCAAGTTCCCGCAGCCATTCAAACATTTTTTTATTAATCATCAGCAACAAGCAGTTCCTTACTTCTTGCGGGCTGAGTTCTGAGCCACCAGTATTCAACCTTTGGAATAGGTCGTACTTTGCGTTCTCATCGCTTTCTTTGAGGATGATGCTGACTGATAGCTTTGATCGCTTCAGCGACAGTTGAGCATCTAGCGGGAGAGACTTTTTCGCGTTCTTTCCATCTTGCCATTGCAATCCGCTAAGGCTTGGTAAATATTTGGTACCTTGTAGTACTAATGGCGAAACCTCTTTTCCTTTTTCGTCTTTCAGTATTCCTAGAAGTTGAAAAATGGTCGAAAGCCGCTGAAGACCGTCTACTACATCCCAGACACCATTTGTTCGTTGGCTCACGAAGATTGGAGGAAGTGGAATACCCAGCAGAATAGATTCAATTAAATTGGTTTTCTGCGTGTCAGACCAACGGAAGAATCTTTGAAACTCAGGATGAATGTCTAGTATTTCGTTTCAATAAAACATTTACGATTTAGCCATTTCAAAGTCAAATGCCTTCCATTGGAAGCGAACCGGGTGGGCATTCATTTCATCAATGCCTTTGAGAATGCGCTGCTTGAGCTCATCAAGCGATGAGACAC
>JANMFM010000320.1:0-6374 GCA_031374125.1 Bdellovibrionales bacterium | reverse complement strand
GATTTTAATTCTGTCATGGCCCTATTAGAACATTCCTGGGATTTTCATTCCACCAGTAAGTTTAGACATTTCGTCTTCGGTTGTTTTATTTGCAGTCTTTAAAGCGTCATTTGCTGCTGTGATCACTAGATCTTGAAGCATTTCAGCATCGCCGTCCTTGAAAACAGAAGGATCTATGGTTACGGAAGTCAGTTGGTAAGATCCGTTCGCCTTTACTTTAACTGCTCCGCCACCCGCAGTGCCGTCAAACTCACGTCCTTTGAGTTCGTTTTGTACTTTTTCAGCTTTGTTTTGCATTTGCTGAACTTGCTTCATAAAACTTTGCATTCCGCCTGGGAAATTTTTCATTTGGATCTCCTTTAGCACTAGTCACTGTGGTGACTACTATTTATAACTCTCTAATGTTGTGAATCTTGCCTTTAAAAGTTTTTTGTAAATTTTGGATCGCCGGATGGTTTTCAACTTGTTCTCTAGTTTGCTGAGCACTCGTTTTTTCCTGTTGTATTTTTACCGCTTGTGGAGAAACTGTTGTTGCCTCAGTTTCTGCATGAGTTTGAACCATTAAGTGCACTTCCAAATTCCAGATTTTTTGTACTAAATCTTTCACCTTGAGTGCTTGCTTTGAATCTTTCAGTTGTTCGTAGAAGAATTTTTCTTTTTCGGGAACACTCAAAACCATTCTATTTCCATCGAGAGAAGACAGCGCCGAGTGTTCAAGCAAAGCCCCAACGCTAGGAACAATTTTTTTCGATCTCTCAACAAATAAAATCCAATTTTCAGCAAGCGATTTATCTTTATTAAAAACGATGGAAGTTTCGGCCGCGGAAGCAGTTGCAAGAATCGCCTGCGCAATTGCAGACCTATTGTCCGCAGGCTTATGCTCAACTCTTGTTGGCGAAGAAGGTTTCGCCGTTGCCGTTACCTGCCCTGATCCCGAAACAAAAGCATCAATATCTTCAATTCGTGGCGCTTGAGCCATTCTCATGAGTAACATTTCGAGAACAATTCTTGGACTCTGAGCGCGCATAAGATCTTGAGCACCCTTCAAACACATATCAAAAAGAAGATGAACATCTTCTTGAGAAACATTTCCACTCAGTTGCTTTAAATTTTGAATCTCACCATCGGATAAATCCAAAAGCTCTGTCGGCTTTTCAGAAACTTTCACGAATAATAAATGTCTAATTTCTTCCAAGAGATTCTGACAGAAAACAATAGGGTCATAACCTGATGAAAAAATCTTTTCGATAGTTTGCACAATCGCACTCAAGTCACGATCAATTAAGGACTTTAAAGTCGCCGCCAAAAGATTTCTATCTGTGATTCCCAATACGTCCGTTACTTTTTCTAAAGTCACTTGGGCATTGGTGAAATTGATTACTTGATCTAGCAAGCTCAAAGAATCTCTCATCGATCCATCCGCAAGTCTTGCCAATGTCCAAAGAGCTTCCTGATCGAATTTCACATTCTCGGCTTTACAGATTTTCTCTAAATGACTTTGAATGAGTCTTGTTGAAATCCTTCTGAAATCAAATCTCTGGCATCTTGATAAAATTGTAATTGGAATTTTCTGAGCTTCCGTTGTCGCCATGATAAAGATCACGTGAGCAGGAGGTTCCTCAAGAGTTTTTAAAAGTGCATTGAATGCACTCGTTGAAAGCATATGAACTTCATCAATAATGTAAACTTTAAATTTTCCGCTCGAAGGCATATATCCGACTGTCTCGCGAAGTTCGCGAATCGAGTCCACACCGTTATTGGAAGCCCCGTCAATTTCAATAACGTCCATGTGAGAACCGTTAGTGATATCTTGGCAGGCAGTGCATTGATTGCAAGGCTTGAAATCTTGAGAGTTAGGACAGATCAAGGTCTTGGCTAAAACGCGAGCCGAAGAAGTTTTTCCCACTCCGCGTGTTCCGGAAAAGAGAAGGGCGTGGGGAAAGCGGTCGGCCTTTAAAGCGTTGATTAAAGTTTGACTGATGTGATCTTGGCCAACTAGATCTTGAAAGGACTGCGGGCGGTATTTTCTTGCAATGACTTGATAAGACATCTTTGTACAGTCCCCTAAGATTGGTGTACTTTAATTCAGTGTTCTGAATTTAGAATTTTGAATTAAATAAGTGGCTGGCCCCGTATCACATGACGTCTCTATTACCGTTGCTTCCTTCCGGACCTGGCGGGTTTCATAGAGTCGTGCATTGTACAGGACCAACCAATTGACATATATTCAAGAATATTTGGAACTGTCATTAATTATTAGACAGATGCGATAGCGTTAAAATGAAGCTGTGCATTAGGATGCTGATGAACCTGAAGAGTGAAGCAAAAATCAAGCTAGAAAGAGTGCCTCGCATGAGGGGTTTTAAGATCTCAATTCTGCCCAATTCAACGGTGGTGGTGAGGCTTGGAAAGTCGGAAAGTCTTTCTCGCGTGAACGGCTTTATTGATAGCAATGAAGCTTGGTTAAAAAAGTGTTTAGAAAAAACAATTTCCATTCAATCTCAGTACCCTCAGCTCAGTTTTATCGAAGGGGAAGCTTATAGATTTTTGGGTGAAAATTATTTTTTAAAGTACGAAAAAACAGAGAGAAAGTTCGGTGTTGAAATTAGAAAACCTTATTTGATTCTGAGAATTCCTGCAAAAATCTGGAGGAATGATTTTGCAAAATATCCGCATCCGCAATTTCGCAAAAATATCCTTAAGTTTTATCAAGAAGCGGCGGAAAGGGTTTTGCCAAAAAGAGTGAAAGAGCTTTCTGAAATCACTGGCCTTAAGCCCACGAAGGTTTCGCTCAGAAAACAGCGAACGCTTTGGGGGAGCTGTTCGCCATCCGGCAGTATTCAATTGAATTGGAAACTTATTTCGGCACCCATTAATGTTATTGATTATGTCGTAATTCATGAGCTTGCGCATTTGAAACATCCCAATCACTCAAAGCGTTTTTGGAATGAGGTCGCTATATTTTGCCCAGATTATAAGCAGCTTAAGCTGTGGCTTAAAAAGCACTACTATAGTTTTGATCACCTGAACGAAATTTCGGAGCTGCACAGCACAAAATGGAAGTCCGATCTTTGCTAAATGTTTCACTCTTATAGAATCAAACCTTGAATTTTATTGTGGAATGTTTCATCTTAATCTCTACATGACAACGAAATGATATTGCATATTCGGAGTTCATAACTTCGGTTGTAATTTTGCGCGGGCAATAATGGTGCACATTTTAGATTTATGCTTTGAGGAGCAACGATGATTACGAAAAATCCACACGCAAACTGGACAGGGATGATTGCTTTTATTGGATGTATGGCAATCACAACAGTATTTTTCATTTACGTTTTAGAATTTCAGCCTGGTCCGGTAGATCAAACTAAAACACCAGAGGTTGGTCTTACAAAAGAACAATATATCGAGAGAAAAGAAATTTGGATCAAGAGCACTCCTGAAGCTATCGCTCGCGGAGAAGCAAGTTACAAATTGAATTGTGCATTCTTCTACCAAGAGGGTAAAATCGATAAATTTTTAGAAATGTTTAAGAGCGGCGATCTTCCAAATAAAGGAACTGAACTCGAAGTTTTCAGAATGATTTCAAAAGGAAATACAGAGCAAGGAATTATGAAGATCGATCACATCAGAGAAGACGAGAGATGGGATATCGTTCACTACTTAAGATCACTCAACACAAATCTTCCTTCGACTTCAAGATCAGACTGGAAGCAATTCTTTAAAGAAGGCGCGTAGTTAAATTTCATGACAAAAATATTGAAGCTTCAACATCTTAAGTTTTTATTCGTAGCAGTGTCTCTTGCTGCCTCGAATGCGGTGTTTGCCGAAAATGCAAATGCTCCATGGAAACAGGTGGGCGCGGTTTCAAATGAAGTTCCTCGAGAATTAGAGAATGTCGGGATCAAAGAGCAAAACGGCGCAACGGTTGATCCAGGTTTAACATTCACAGACGACACGGGAAAAAAAGTCACATTAGGCGACTATTATAAGAAAGATAAACCAATTATTTTGTCTTTGGTTTATTTCAACTGCCCAAGCCTTTGCAATATGCATTTGAATGGACTGACTGATGGTCTTAAAGGACTTGATTGGGCTGTCGGCGATAAGTTTGAAGTTCTGTCTGTTTCTATTGAACCAAAAGAAGATTATAAATTAGCGGCTGAAAAAAAAGAATCTTACATAGAAGCCTACGGCAGAAAAGAAAGCGCATCTGGTTGGCATTTCTTAACTGGCGAAGATTCACAAATCAAAGCTTTAGCAAAACAAGTTGGCTTTGGTTATAAGTGGGATGAGGCTTCTCAGCAGTATGCTCATTCGTCTGCGGCCATAGTGCTTACCCCAGAGGGAAAAATCTCTCGTTATCTTCATGGAATTTCCTTCGATCCAAAAACCATTCGTCTTTCAATGGTAGAAGCCTCAAGTGGCAAGATCGGCGAGATCGTAGATCACCTGGTATTGATGTGCTTCAAGTACGATCCAAATAAAAGAACATACGCGTTTTATGCATTTAATATTATGAAATATGGAGCAGCTATTTGCTTGCTCATTTTTTTAGCATTCCTAATTCCAAATTGGAGAAGAATGCTAAAGGAATCTAAGTAAGGGAGAAATTCAGTAATGTCTTACATGCCGATACAAGGATCGACGATCGCAAAAGAAGTAGACATGTTATTCGACTTCACAGTTTGGTCGAGTGTCATTGCCTGCATCATTTTGTTGGGTGGAATGACTTTTTTCATCATCAAGTACCAGCGTCGCTCTGATAACGATAAAACAGCGCACATTTCGCACAATCACTTACTGGAATTTATCTGGAGCTTTATACCTCTTGTTATATTCTTAGGTATGTTCTATTGGGGCTGGCACGTTTACAGCAAAATGAGAACCTTCCCAGCGGACGCCATGGAAATCAGCATTACAGGAAGACAATGGGCATGGGACATGACTTATTCTACTGGGAAAAAAGTAACTAACGAATTGGTTATTCCCGTAGAAACGCCAGTAGTTCTTAATATGACTTCTGTAGATGTGATCCACAGTTTCTATGTTCCAAGCTTCCGCGTAAAACAAGACGTGGTTCCTGGAAAAAGATCTAAGATGTGGTTTCAATCCGATAAACTTGGCGACTACGAATTATTCTGTACAGAATTTTGCGGTACTGCCCATTCAGGTATGATCGGTAAAGTTCGTGTAGTGACTAGAGCGGAATACGATGTTTGGATTAAAAAAGATAAATCAACAATGACTCCGGCAGAACTTGGTAAAGATCACTTTGTTTCTAAAGGTTGTGTTGCTTGTCACTCAGTAGATGGCTCAATTAAAGTGGGTCCTTCCCTCAAAGCAGTTTGGGGGACAACGGTTAAGCACTCTGACGGTTCATCTGCATTGGTTGATGAAGGCTACATTCGCAGCTCTATATTAAATCCTCAGGAAAAATATGTAGCCGGATTCCAAGGCGTGATTATGCCTTCATTCCAAGGCTTGATTACAGAAGATGAGATTAATGAAATTGTCGAATATATTAAGACATTGAAATAGGAAAGAGGCTAAAATGGCACACGGTCACGTTGAGGGTACAAATTACCTGAATGCAGAAAAAGGTTTGTGGTCTTGGTTAACAACTCTCGATCATAAGAGAATTGGAATCATGTATTTCATCACGGTGATGCTTTTATTCTTCATCGGTGGAATGTTCGCTCTATTATTAAGATTAGAATTGATGATGCCAGGAACGCAGTTCATTTCTCCTGATGTTTACAATCAGGTGATGACATTGCACGGATCAGTGATGGTCTTCATGGTGATCATTCCGGGGATTCCGGCATTCTTAGGAAACTTCTTTTTACCAATTATGATTGGTGCAAAAGACGTTGCCTTCCCAAAATTGAACTTACTTAGTTGGTACTGCTTAATCGTTGGAGCATTGATCGCATTCTGTGCGCTTTTTGCTGGCGGTGTCGATACAGGTTGGACGTTTTACACTCCATACTCTATCAAAACTAGTGCAGGAACTCTTTATGTAGTGCTGGGCGCTTTCGTAATGGGTTTTTCTTCTATATTAACGGGATTAAACTTCATCGCTACAGTTCATAAATTAAGAGCTCCGGGAATGACTATGAATAGAATGCCACTTTTTGTTTGGGCACTTTATTCAACAGCGATCATTCAGGTTCTAGCAACTCCGATTCTTGCGATCACTCTTCTATTATTAGTAGCAGAGAGAACTTTGGGAATTGGATTCTTTGATGCTTCACTTGGTGGTGACCCGGTATTGTTCCAGCATTTCTTCTGGTTCTACTCACATCCTGCGGTTTACATCATGATCTTGCCTGCGATGGGTGTGATTTCAGAGCTTATCGCTACTTACTCTA
>JANMFM010000295.1:0-3310 GCA_031374125.1 Bdellovibrionales bacterium | reverse complement strand
TTAGTCGCTTTTGGTGTGGACTCTTTGGCTGGACTTTGGCATAAACATGATTCTTTGAAATTCAAATCGGTGCTGGTGAAAGTGAGTTAGGCATGCTGTTTTATGCAATGACGTCAGAAGGGCTCGAGGACGCTTTAGTTTCGGAACTAGAGGAAATCGGATTAAAAAATGTAAAGAAATCTTTCTTAGGAGTTTACTTCGAAGGCGATATGCAAGACTGCATGAAAGCGAATATCTGTTCACGCATAGCCACAAGAATTCTCTTAACCATCACTTCATTCAGAGCCCAAGATCCCGAAGAACTTTACAAAAAAGTTTACGATATCGCGTTCGAAGAATTCATCACCAAAGATCAAACGTTCATGATCCACTCTACGGTGTGGGGCCGAAATTTCACGGATCAACGTTACGTGGCGATGAAGGCAAAAGATGCTATCGCTGATAGATTCCGTGATCAATTTGGCGAAAGACCAAGCGTAGATAAAGACAATCCACATTTGATTATCAATATCAGAGTAGTGGATGACCGAGTCGATGTGGCGCTGGATACTTCTGGCGATAGTTTGTCATTAAGAGGTTACAGAGAAACTACAGTTATGGCGCCTTTAAGAGAGCACTTAGCGGCAGGTCTTTTAAGAATTGCTGGCTACAAAGGAACGACCAACGTTATTGATCCAATGTGCGGATCAGGAACTTTTTTGATTGAAGCGGCGATGATGGCTCTCAATCAGTATCCAGGTCTGAATAAAAAGAAATTCCAATTTCAAAAATTAAAATCCTTTAACCAAAATGATTGGGATGAATTGACGCAAAAATATTTTGATCTTGAAAAACAAGAAACAGATCTGCAGTTTTTCGGTTACGACATCGACAATCAAGCGACAAAAGCTGCAAAATCAAACGTTCATAAAGCAGGATTGCAAGACTTTATAAAGATTGGTCGCTCTGGCGTGGATGTTTTAACTCCGCCGTGTGAAACGGGAATTTTGATCGTAAACCCACCCTACGGTGAGCGCTTAGGAAATGATGAAAATCTAAAAGATGTTTACCGTGATCTTGGTTTTTCTCTCAAAACAAACTTCAAGGGTTGGGAATGTTGGATTTTGTCTGGCCATAAGGAGTTGGTGCAGCTTCTAGGTTTAAAATCTACGCTTCGCATTCCAGTTTTCAATGGACCAATCGATTGTCGTTTCTTAAAGTATGAAATCAGAGCGTAACATAATCATTGGAGTAAAAATGAAAATCCCTGATGTCGTAAAGAAAGCTCACAAAAAAGCGGTGGCCGTAAGACTGAATTCGTACAGCCCTTATTCAAAATTTAAAGTGGGCAGCGCGCTTGTCACTAATGCAGGCGAAATCTACGTGGGAACAAACGTAGAAAATGCAAGTTACGGCGGAACGATCTGCGCGGAGCGTGTAGCAATTGTTGAAGCCGTCAAGAATGGCGATAAGAAGTTCAAGCACATCGTGGTCGTGACAGACACCGAAATGCAAACTCCACCCTGCGGAATGTGCAGGCAAGTGATGGCAGAGTTTTTCAATGATAAAACACAAATTTGGATTGGAAACTTGAAAGAATTAAAAAGTGTTTATACTTTTAAAGAGCTTTTGCCGGAAGCATTTGGTCCGAAGAATTTGAGATGATTATCTATTGATTTGCGGAAGAAGGTGCTTTATTTCGCTTTTTTGGTAGAAAGGCTTCCCAAACTTTAGTGGTCCATGCTTTTGAGTGAGGCTCTTCTTCAATAAAGAGTCCTTCCAATTTTTTTTCGTAGCTTGCTTGAAAAGTGCATTTTGCAGCGTAATCCTGAGCGGTGTAGATATTATTCTTATCAAATACTAAAGGAATTTTGTCATTTACGCCCTCCAGTGCTAATTGCTTATTTTTAGCAATTATTAAATTTTGAACCTTACTTTCGAGTTCCTTGCCTGTAGGGTGTTTTATACCTGCAGATCTATAAAGCTTACCAATTTCTCGGCAAAGGTTTTGATCGTAGAGAATAGAAGTTTTATCCGAAGGAGTTGCTCCATTTTGAAGAGTTTGAAATAGATTGCAGTTTCCATCCATTATGTGAATTTTGTTTCCATCATAAATATGAGAAATTCTGCTGCCAGTTTTTTTAAAAATAATGCGTTTTTTTCCACGGTATAATTCTGTTTGATTTTTATTTGTGGAATACTTTGTATAAATATTTGTATCGGCAGGAGCGAGGTCAGTATCGACAACTTTAAGACCGTATGCATTTCCAGTGATCCATGCAGCGATGTGGGCACACTTTCTATCTGTAGGATAGTCAGCGTAACTTTGAATAGACATTAAAAAAACAAACGAAAACAAAATTATTTTCATATAAAAACCCCTTAATTCATATCCGATTATAACGGACACTTTATTCAAGAGGTTGATTTATATCACTAGAAAGATTTGAACTGGATCTAAGGTTGGTGCTTATAGTACTTCTTTTGTCCAATACAGCTCTGAATGTTGTTGGCTATGGCGATATCGATTCCAAGTTTAAACACTTTGTCGCAAGCCGCACTAAAGTACTCTTCTAAGCTTCCATATCTCCAAGAGTTCACAGAAACAAGCTTGTCTGCATTGTGAGCTTTTTTGATGTTGGCTGGAGTGGCCATGTCCTTTTCCATTTCTATCACGACAAGGTAGGGATCTCTCTGAGAAATGATCCAATCCAATTCAGTAACATTATTTGCTTTGTATAAAAGAGCAATTTTATTATCTGTTTTCCGAGCTAGTAAATATCTTTCTCTTTCTGCTTTGGTTTGAAAATAAACCCAGTCATAAGCGTTATATTTTTGAGCGAGTTTTATTGCTGGAACAACGACACTCAAATCACCTTTGAATTCTGCATTCAAAATGGCTTTACCGTTGATAGCGATCAGCGCATCTTCAAAGGTATCAATTTTTTTTCCGCCCTTAAGAGTACATTTTTTAATTTGCTCATAAGTAGTTTCTGAAACTTTACCTTTACAGTTTGTATCATCATCGAGAATCGCGTCGTGAAAAATAACGAGTACGCCATCTTTTGTTGGTTGAATGTCAGTTTCAATGATATCGCCACCGGCTTTGATCATATTTAAAAATTTTTCGATGGTATTGTTAGTGCCAGAAATAGAATTCCCACCGCGGTGAGCACCGACGAGTGGAGCTTTCAGTCTTTCGTGGATAGATTGTGCATTGGAAGTTGTAGCAAGAAATAGAACAGCAATAAAAATGAATTTCACATTCCCCCCTTAAACACTACAGTGTTACTGCCAACCAAAATCGCGCTTTTTCAGAGACTTAACCAGT
>JANMFM010000252.1:0-2726 GCA_031374125.1 Bdellovibrionales bacterium | reverse complement strand
CTCCAATTTTGGCCCGTCCTCTTTGCTATTTTAAATGCTGCCATGACCATGTATGGCCATTCAAAATCCATGGCGTTTGGACAAATAACCATGGTAAATCTAGATAAAGTCGATGAATTACATCAAGATATTGCAGGAGTTGCTGGATACATGATGCTTCTTATTCCCTTTCTAGCCAATGGCCTTGTCTCCAATCTTGGAGCCGCATTTAATGGATTAGCAACCTCAATGACAGGTCATCTACAAGGCTCCGCTATGTCGTTAGCGGGAGAAGCGGCTTCTGGGAGTTTTGGTCTGGGCCAGACAAGCTTCTACAACACCACTGCAAATAATTTATCAGCGAATAAGCATGACTCTAACTGGAGTCATATGCATGGAATGCATACTGAACAGATGGGAAGCGGAGTACTTAAAACAATTACAGGGCAGGGTGGCGTTGTGTTTGATGTGAGTCCCGGTATGAGTAGAGGCGCTGTTTCAATTTCAGGTTCAAAAGGACTGAGCACATCTCTCAACCAAGCCTATGAAGAATCCAAACAAGCGGCCAGTAATGAGTCGCAGCACTATCAAACCTCGCTTTCTAACTTTGCCTATCGAGCGCTTCAGTTATCCAACTTATCAGGACATGATATGCGCTTAGGTGATGGGGTATCGGAAGTCGAATCCAGTCAATACTCCAAAGCTATCTCGACAATGACAAATATTGCCAAAGATGTTGCCAATCGAACAGGTGTGAGTACCGATGAGGCGCTTGCTCATATGACCAGTGGAGGATGGGGCAGTCATGCAGGGCTTCGAAGTGACCATAGTATTCCGGGTAAATTGGCACAATATGTTACAGGTGCTAGTGCAGGAGCAGATACTCATCTTAAATTTGACCGCTCGTCTACAACCAATGATAGATATCATGATGGATTTGATAACACTGTTTCTGCTAAAGAAGCGAAAGACTTTAATGATGCATTCAACTACGTGAACCATTTTGCACAAACCCATCATTTTGATGATAGCTATTCAACGGCGGCTAGTCTTTCAAATCAAATGGGGGCTGATTTAAGGGATGCCCAAACGGCAAGTCATAATTATGATGCAAGTATTTCAAAATCTCTCCGAATTAGTGAGGCAAAAAGCTATGTAGAATCTAATTCAGAGCAAATAAATACCAATTTAGACCAAGTATTCCCAGCGTATGTGGCAAGCCGTGTAGGAACTTCCGCGCGTGATGAAATCTTTAATCATCCAGGCGATACCAATGCACTTCATCAACAACAAGGGTTGGCTCAAGAGTTTATCGCATCCAAACGAGATGAATTAATTTCAGAGTTTGGGCATAAATCTTCATCCGGGAAAATTGATTCATTTTATAATGAGCATTCTAGTACATTGGTTGCAAAAGAGAACAGCCTCGCTACGTCTTATAAAACGAATAGTAGTAGCTTGAATCAAGAGGCTAACAACTTGCAGCTTGGGATCAATAAAAAGAGAGCTGCTCATTTAACCCAACATGCTCATGGAGAAATACAGACAGTAAATAATAAAACACAAAGTGAAGGAGCAATGTTAAACGATGAGGCGGCAGCGGGGATTGAATCCACAAATCAAAAAATTGAGGCAGGAAAGTATAAAGCGACCAATGGAGTTATACCTTACCATGCGGTGGATAATACACTCGAAAAATTACATATCAAGGAGAAAAAATGAGAACAAGCGACGAATTGCAAAAGAAGTTCCAAATGGATTTAGAAACATTAAAGCATTTGAAATTAGGTGTGGTACCTGCAGGAAAGTACTATCGTGATGTTATTTTGGGTTGTGTTTTAGTGTTTCTATTGTTCTTAATTGTGCAGCTGGTGTCTTGCTTTTTAGCCATCAATAATAATGCTTGGGATTTTATCGGAGAACATGAGCAAGTGAAGTCTAGAGCCTTATTAGCCCAACAAGAGGATGAGAGATTTTACAGAATAAACAAGGTTTTTGAGGAGCGAGAGCTCGAAGTGAAAAATCCAAATGCAACACCTGAAGAGATGAAGGCTTTAAAAGAAGTGAAAAGAAAAAAGGACGAAACTGAGCGATTACAACGTAAAAATAAACGCATGAATGACGCTCAAGAAAAAGAAGATTACTATCATTTAGTACGAGTGAGCAAAATGGTTGGTGGGGTTATTTTCTCCTCCCTCTTTTTTATGTTCTTCTTCATAGGAAAGATCAAAACCTATGTCATCTTTAAGCACCAAATAAAGCCTTACTTAAAAACCGGAAATTATTTGACCACCAAAATAAAATTAGCGTTCAAGTTGTATTTTGGAGTTTTTGGAACGCTTGTTTTGATGACTATTCCGCTTTTTGACCAAGACATGACGTTTTTTGCAGGCATTGCAGCATTCATTTTCTCTGCAGTCATAGCAAGCATTGGTATCAATATGGAGGCTAGTCGAATCGGCATAAGCGTATTATCGATAGCTATTAGAAGCTTTTTTGAGAATAGTCGAAAGATGAAGACCGCTAGAGACTAAAAATTTAATTATCGCTCTATTTTTAACCATGAATATAGCATGGGTAGCCGCTGCTTTGCCCAAAGAAAGGAGATATAGTGCATTAAAATTTAAAAAGACTTAAGAATAGGTTATGATTACCAATTTTAGCTTATGACCTACTCATTAGATTTTAGAGAAAACGTATTACGACATATTGATAGTGGAAGCACGTTAGAAGCAGTAAGTAGATTG
>JANMFM010000206.1:0-4806 GCA_031374125.1 Bdellovibrionales bacterium | reverse complement strand
CTTCAAAAAACTTACGATGTCATCGATATGTGGAATCAGGTGGGCTTCTTTGCCTTTTTTCTGAAGAGCCTTCACTATGACTTCCGGAGATAATCTTTCATCTTCCTTGAGCGTTTGCGCGCTGTAAACATCAGGCAAAATTGTCACGTCAGCTTTTGCAAAGGCACTGATATAATCATCTTGAAAAATATTTCTTCTAGAGGTCGCCGATCTGGGCTCAAATAGCGCGAATACTTTATTTTTAGGATATCTTTCTTTAATAGACTCCACCGTCACATCCACTGCCGTTGGATGATGGGCAAAATCTTCGATCACAGTGATGTTATTTGGAGTTCCAATAATTTCTTGTCTGCGCTTTACACCTTCAAAGGTTTCCAAACCTTTTCTAACTTTCGCCAAATCCCAATTCAAAGTTTTTGCTAACGCATAAACCGCGAGGGCATTCAAAATATTATGTTTCCCAAAAGCTTTTAATTTTATGTGGTCAATTTTTTCGCCTTTTAATTCCACATCGAACTGACAGAAATCGTTATCAAAAGTGATATTTTTCGCTTGGAAATCGCCTTTATTTAAACCATAAGACAAATTATTTTTAGCTTTGCATTTCTTTGCGGCATCGACAACATGTTCGCCTTCGGCCCAAGAAATCAAATTTCCATCGGCTGGAATGAGGTTCATTAAAAGATCGAAGGCTTTTTTAACTTCCGACATATCTTTATAAATATCTACGTGATCAAACTCTACGGAAGTTAAAATTACTGATTTTGGTTTGTAATGCACAAATTTGGGAACTTTATCAAAGAAAGCCGTATCGTACTCATCGCCCTCTATCACGAAAAAATTTCCTTCAGGAATTTTAAATGAGTACGTGTAATTTCTAGGAATTCCGCCAATCAAAAAACCAGGTTTCTCCCCCACACATTCCGCCACCCAAGCCATCATCGACGTGGTCGTCGTTTTCCCATGCGTCCCACTAACCACGATGGAATGACGATCTTCGATCACATACTCACCGATGGCTTTTGGTAATGAGGTATAGGGAATATCCGACGCCAGTAGTGCCGTCGGCTCATCATAATCCTTACGAATCACATTCCCAACGATCACAAGATCTGGTTTAGGAATAAGATTTTCTTTTTTGTAACCTTCTTTGATTTTGATTCCTAATTTCTCCAACTGAGTCGACATAGGAGGATAAACATTTTGATCACTACCTGTAACATTGGCCCCTAGAGATTTAAACAATCCTGCAAGTGACGCCATTGCCGTTCCGCAAATCCCCATTAAATGTATATGCTTTCCTGTATGTTTACCCATTTACGACCTCTCTAAATATTGCATCATGAATTGCGATTCTCATCTGCCTTGCCTGCTCAACATTGTCTCTTCCAAAATAAACTCTATTGGAAACAACATTCACGATTAAATCATTTTGCAAATCAAACCACGTGGACGTTCCGGTGAATCCTGTATGTCCAATGGTGTTTCTCGACATCAGATTTCCCGCGGTCGAACTTTGTCCGCTCTTCATCATAAAGCCCAAGGCAAAGTCCCCAACTTCTGGAGAAATCGCTCTTTGAAAAAAAGTTTGTGCTGTATCCGAAGTGATAAAAGAACTTTTCTTATTGTCGTTACCTAAATGTATTTCTCTCAACTTCAAAATCCATTGAGAGAGTTCTTCAATGGGCCCAAAGAGTCCTGCATGCGGAGCCACACCACCCAATGCAAATGCATTCTCATCATGCACTTGTCCCTGGAGGCGCACTCCTCTCCATGGGCATTGTTCGGTGGGTGCATATTTTTTTGTATCGAAAACCGGCTTATTGTCGATATGAAAATTTGTGTGTGTAAGCCCAAACTCTTCTTGAACCATTTTCCATAATTCACTCAAAGGTTTTTCATATTCTGCTTCTAACAAATATCCGAGCATTAAAAAATTAAAATCTGAGTAAACCGCTTTTTGCGTGAGTTCTAATTTTTCCGCAGCGATCAAGGGCTTCAAAGCTTCCCACCTCGCTTCGCGATGTAGATCCATATTCAGAGATTTATAGAGAGGTTTCCACCAGGTGAGCCCTGAGGTATGAGTTAGAAGTTGTCTTACAGCAAGCGAAGGATGAAAAAACCAAGGAATGTATTTTAAAACTTTATCCTCTAAAATTCTGGGCTGTTTCCCATAAAGATTCATAAAAAGTGTCGTCGTAAAAAGAACTTTGGTCAGCGAAGCAAGATCGTAATACGGATAAGTCTCGCCCATTTTAAGATCAACAACCTTAGATCCTTTATAAAAAGCCTGAACCATCAAACCAGGAGTTACACTCCCAACAAACGGTTCTAAAACTTTTTTAATCTTTTTCTCAACCACTAGGATTTCCCGCCCGTATCCACCACAAGGGTTGCCTTCTTGCCTAAGAATAAATCCGCGTGAGTTTTAAATGGCAGCGTTCTCACCAAAGCACCATGACCAGATTTCACCCCTCTCACTACAGGAAAAGGAGAATTTTCAGCAAAACGCTTGAGGGCGGTCATCGTTAAATCTTTACCATCGCGCTCTTCTCCTCCAACAAAATCACCGAACACCACGGCTTTAATGCCCTTGAAGGCTCCCGCAATTCTTAAATGTTCCAGAGATCTTTCAAGAGCATATCCGCGCTCATCAATGTCTTCTAAAAAAACAATTTTTCCTGCAAACTTTGGTCCATAGAATGTTCCCACCGTAGACTCTACAATGCATAGGTTTCCACCAACAATTTCCGAGCTGATTTTCTTTGCTTTAAGAGCGGCTTTATTCATCGGAGTGAGTTTATTGAATACAGCTTTATTGGATTTTCCAAAGATCACTTTTTCTAAATCTTTTTTCTCTGCGAGACTGGTTTTTTTTGGTCCAAGCATGGAAACCATAGGAGCATGAAGCGTTGCCCAGCCCCACTTTTGATTCAAAAAGAGATGAATAAATGTTGTGTCGCTAATTCCAATGAATATTTTTTTGTGTTTCGGTTTTTTCCATTTGCAAAGTTCATTCATCAAACGAAACCCACCAGAACCACCTCTTAAGCACCAAACAGCTTTGCTATCCTTGCTGTAAAAAGCTTTTTTCATGTGTTCTAAAGTTTTTTTGGTATTGTTCGCATAAACAAAATCCGGTCTCACTAAATCCTTAGGCATTCGCACAATAAGTCCTAAGGATTTTAGGTAATCCACTCCCGCTTTCAAGTTCTTTTTTGAAGTGTATGAAGAAGGTGCAATAACATCAACAATGTCGCCCGGGCTCAAGTATTTCCAGTGTTTCATCTCTATATGGTAGCAGGGCCAGAAATACTGTCAAAGATCTAATTTGTACATAGAGTCTAGGTCGATAGAATCAACTACCGACTTCGGGCACAGATAAGCTCAAATTATGATCATTTTTCGGCCTCGACACCAATTCTAAAAATGACAAAATAAAATAATCAGGTTTTAATACCAGCTTAAAGATGAAAAAATCATTTGCTCCATTTTTTTATGTTCTCTCTATGTTTGGAATTTTGATGGGTTTCTACACCATTGAAAGAGCCATCTACTACATATGGAACCACCACGGCTTTGCCGAAGCCAGAACTTACGATATTCTATCGGCTTTCGTTTATGGATTGAGATTTGATGTTTATGCTCTTCTCTTTATCAATATCATTCCCCTTATTTTAAGTTTTATTACTTTTGAAAAGATACAGAGGAAACAAATCGAATTCCTTAAATTTCTAATCCTTATTCCAAATGCTTTCTTTATTGCCATCAATCAGATAGATGTTGAGTTTTCAAATTTTACTGGCAGAAGAATGACTTTAGGAAATCTTCATATCCTCACGGAAGCTCAAGGGAAAATTTCGGCCTTCTTTATGACCTACGGCTTCTTAATGGCCACGCATATTTTACTGATGATACTTTTTATTTACATCACGTGGAAGCTTGCAGTTCATTTCAAAAATAACCCTATTTACCTAAAACCTGTAATCTATGGCTGTATCTTAGTCCTCTTGATTCCTCTTATAGTTTTGGGTGCAAGAGGTGGGCTGCAACGAAAACCTCTCTCGATCACCCATGCTATAATCTTTGACGGAAGCTACCTTAATCAAATGGTCTTAAACTCTTCTTTTACTGTATTGCGCGGAAAAAATTCTTCCCAACTCAAAGAGAGAAAAGATTTTAAAGACTTTGCCGAGCTTAAACCTCTACTGAATGGGTTTGCTTCCGACGAAACAGAGTGGAAAGAGAATTTTTCCATCAACAAAACCAACATTGTGCTTATTATTTTTGAAAGCCTCTCTCAAGATTACATGGAGTTCACACCATTTTTAAAAGAATTGGCAGCCAAAGGATTGATCTTTACCAACAACTACGCCAACAGCAGAAGATCCATTGAAGGCATTTCGTCTATCCTGGCAGGCATCCCGGCCTTGATGTCAGATTCCTATGTAACTTCGCCCTACTTCAATAACGAACTCCGCGGCCTAGGCACCTACTTTAAAAATATTGGATACAAAACAAGCTTCTTTCACGGGGGCTTACCGGGCACAATGTACTTTGATCAATTCACCAAGAAAGCGGGCTTTGATAAGTACTACTCTTCTGATGATCACCCTCATCCAAAAGATTCTGATGGTTTTTGGGGAATCTATGACGAACCTTTTTTACAATTTGCTCTGACTGAAATTGATAAAATGGAAAAACCCTTTGTCAGCGGAATCTTTACACTGACCTCTCATCACCCTTATAAAATTCCAGAAGCCTACAAAGATTTGCCCAAAGGTAAAATTCCAATCTTACAAGCCA
>JANMFM010000204.1:0-13309 GCA_031374125.1 Bdellovibrionales bacterium | reverse complement strand
CAGTAGTATAGGCCTGAGGAGATAGGTATGAGTGAACAAGAAGTAACAACAGAAGAGACAAATACAGAAGCAGCAGCTCCATCAGAAAAAGCTCAGAGCAACGAACTCAAGCTTGATGGTATATACGCATTCAAAATGGGTATGATGACTGTTTACGGTGACGACGGAGCGGTTATCCCTGTAACTGCATTGAAATATGATCCGCTATTTGTTTCGCAAGTTAAAACAAAAGAAAAAGACGGATACGAGGCAGTTCAAGTATCTTTTAAACCAAAACCAGCTAGAACTTCAAACAATGCTGAGCTTACTCTTTGCAGAAAGGCTGGATTTGAAAATGCAGCTTATTTTTCAAAAGAGGTAAGACAAGCACTTCCAGAAGGTGTAGCGGTTGGTCAAAAAGTTTCGATTGATTCACTTCCAAAAGGAACAAGCGTAAGGATTGTAGCTAAGTCAAAAGGACGCGGATTCACTGGCGTTATGAAAAGACATAACTTCAAAGGTGGTCCTGGCGCCCATGGTTCTAAATTCCACAGAAAACCAGGTTCAGTAGGTATGAGAACATGGCCAGGTAGAGTTCTAAAAGGTAGAAAGCTTCCAGGTCAATTCGGTGACGAACAAACAACAGTTAAAAATGTACAAATCGTGGAAGTTATTCCAAACGAAAACGTTATTTTAGTAAAAGGGCCGGTTCCAGGAGCTATGAACACCCTTGTAAGATTGATGAAAGAGTAGGACTTATTTATGGCAATCAAATTACCTGTACTAGGTTGGAACAAAAAAGAAGTTGGAGAAGTTTCCGTACCAAAAGATATTTTTGGTGTGGACGTTAGAAAAGACATTCTCCAAGTTGTAGTAAAATGGCAGTTAGCTTGCCGTAGATCTGGAACACACAGCACGCTTGAAAAAGGTGATGTTCGTGGTGGCGGTAAAAAACCATTCAAGCAAAAAGGGACTGGTAACGCTCGTCAAGGTTCAAGCAGATCTCCATTGAATCCAGGTGGGGGAGTAATCTTCGGACCAAAACCAAGAGATTATTCTTACAGCTTACCTAAGCAATTAAAAAAAGCAGGATTAAGATCAGCGCTTTCATACTTACATAAAGAAGGAAGATTCTTCGTTGTGAAAGATATGACTTCTAAAGAAGGTAAAGCAAAAGAACTTGCAACAAGATTACAAGAGTTCGGCGTAGCAAAAGCATTATTGGTTGACCAAGCTGCTGATGCAAAATTCGCAAGAGCTACTCGTAACCTTAAAAATTACAGATACACAAAAGTTGATGGATTGAATGTTTTCGATCTATTGAAGTACGACGCAGCGGTTGTTACAGAATCTTCTCTTGAGAAGATCTTAGCTCGTTGTGGAGAAGGGAAATAGTCATGTTTGGTATTATCAAGCGTCCTCTCGTAACAGAAAAAAACACAGTTTATTCAGCAATGAACACTTACGTTTTTGAAGTTGATAAGAAGGCTGACAAAAAACAAATCAAAGTAGCTATTGAAAAAGCGTTCAACGTAAAAGTTGACGAAGTTAGAACACAGATTTGCCGTAATAGAGCCAGAAGAACTGGAGCTAACCTGAGTGCTGTTCGTTATTGGAAAAAAGCATTCGTTAAGCTTCAAGATGGCGAAAAAATCGGTCTGTTTGAGGGAGCATAAAGATGGGCATCAAGACATACCGTCCAACCACAGATTCTAGAAGACACATGACTGGTTTTGATTTCTCTGAAATCACAAAAGATAAACCAGAAAAGTCACTGACGTCTAAATTGATGAAGAACGCGGGTAGAAATAACCACGGTCAAATCACTGTAAGACATCAAGGTGGCGGTCATAAAAGAAAATACAGATTAGTAGATTTCAAAAGAGTAAAGACTGATATTCCAGCTAAGGTTGCAGCAATAGAATACGATCCAAATAGATCAGTACGTATTGCTTTGATCAGCTATGCTGACGGAGAAAAGGCTTATATCTTGGCTCCAGTCGGATTGAATGTTGGCGATCAAGTTATCTCTGCTGAAACTGCAGATATCAAGCCAGGAAATTCTCTTAAATTAGAGAACATCCCAGTTGGTACAATCATTCACGGAATCGAAGTGAGACCTGGAAAAGGCGCTCAAATCGTTCGTTCTGCTGGTAGCGGAGCTTCTCTTGTTTCTAAAGAAGGACAATACTGCTTAGTAAAATTACCTTCTGGTGAAGTAAGAAGAATCTTATCTGTTTGCAGAGCTTCTATTGGACAACTTGGAAATACAGATCACGAAAATATTAAAATTGGTAAAGCAGGAAGAAACCGTTGGAAAGGCATTAGGCCTTCAGTTCGCGGTATGGCAATGAACCCAGTTGATCACCCGCTCGGTGGTGGTGAAGGTGTTGGTAAAGGTCATCATCCAGTAACTCCTTGGGGGCAACCTTGTAAGGGTTATAAAACTAGAAACAATAAGCGTACAAATACGTTCATTGTTAAGAGACGTAAATAAGGGAGAATGAAAAGTGGCTAGATCGATAAAAAAAGGTCCATTTGTAGACCAACATGTACTTAAAAAGATTAATACTGCAAATGACACTAACAATAAAAAAGTTATCAAAACTTGGTCACGTCGTTCTGTGATCATTCCTGAAGCTGTTGGATTAACATTCGCAGTTCATAACGGAAAAAAGTTTATCCCTGTTTACATTACAGAAAACATGATTGGACATAAGCTCGGTGAGTTTTCACCAACTAGAACATTCCATGGTCACTCTGCCGTTAAAAAAGCAGAAGTAACGAAGTCGTAGAGGTAAGGAAAAATGGAAGTAAAAGCCTATTTAAGATTTGCAAGAGTGAGCGCACAAAAAGCAAGACTAGTTGCTGATCTTGTACGCGGAAAAGATGTTAACGAAGCCCTTAAGACGTTATCATTCACAAACAAGAAATCTGCATTGATGATGAAGAAATTGATCGAGTCTGCAGTAGCAAACGCAGAACAAAAACAAGTTATCGATGTAGACAACTTATTCGTAAAACACATCTCGGTTGATGCTGGCCCACATATCAAAAGATATATGCCAAGAGCACAAGGTAGAGCAGCAGAGATCAGAAAAAGAACGGCACACATCAACTTAGCATTGGAAGAGAGGTAATTCGTGGGTCAAAAGGTTAATCCAATTGGTTTACGCGTAGGCGTTATTAGAACTTGGGATTCTCGTTGGTTTGCTAAAGGCAATTTGTATGCTCAGCAAGTTCATGAAGATTTCAAGCTAAGAAAATACATAAAAGCAAAATTGAAACATGCAGGTGTTGCTCGTATCGAAATGGAAAGAGCAGCTAACAAAGTAAAAATTGTTATCTCTACAGCTCGTCCAGGAGTTGTTATCGGCAAAAAAGGAACTGGAATTGATCAGTTAAAAGCTGAAGTTCAAAAGCTGACAAAGAACGAAGTGTTCCTCAATATCCACGAAGTTCGTAAGCCAGATATGGATGCACAATTAATTTCTGAGAATATCGCTCTTCAATTGGAAAAACGTATCTCTTGGAGAAGAGCTGTTAAAAAAGCGATTCAAGCAGGTATCAAAGTTGGAGTTAGAGGAATTAAAATCAAAGTTGGCGGAAGACTTGATGGCGCTGAGATCGCAAGAGTTGAGTGGTACAACGAAAAGTCAGTTCCACTTCACACATTGAGAGCGGATATTGATTATGGAACTGCAGAAGCTTTAACTACATATGGTTTAATTGGTGTTAAAGTTTGGGTTTATAAAGGTGATATTTTAACTGCTAAGGAAGTTTCGGAGGGCAGCCGTGCTTAGTCCAAAAAGAGTAAAACATAGAAAGCAACACAAAGGCAGAAGAAAAGGTATTGCTCACAGAGGTAGTACTTTGAATTTCGGAGATTTCGGACTTCAAACTGTAGAAGATGGTTGGATTACTGACCGTCAAATTGAGGCAAGTCGTATTGCTATCAGCCGTTCTATCAAAAGAGGCGGAAAAGTTTGGATCAGAATTTTCCCGGATAAATCTGTAACAAAAAAGCCAGCTGAAACTCGTATGGGTAGCGGTAAAGGTAACCCGGAATTTTGGGTTGCTTCAGTAAGACCAGGAAGAATCCTGTTTGAAATGAACGGTGTAACTAGAGAACAAGCTTTTGAAGCTTTCAGACTCGCAGGACACAAGCTTCCTTTAAAAACTAGATTCCTTGAAAGAGAATAATTATGGAAAACAAAGAATTAAAAAACTTATCGCTCGAACAACTGAACAAGAAAGCTCAAGAAGTTAGAAAAAGCTTATTTGAGTTACGTATGAAGAACACGGTTGGACAATTGAATAATCCAATCCAAATCAGAGATACAAGAAAGACAGTTGCTAGAATTATGACAGCAATCACAGCGGCTAAAAATGCAGCACCAGTTGCAAAGAAAGCTCCGAAAGCTGCTCCTAAGGCAAAAGCTCCTAATAAAAGCGGAACGAAAAAAGTTACTAAGACTAAAAAAGTTACTAAGAAAAAATAAAAGGTGAATGAATATGTCGTCAGCTCATACACATACTGAAGGTAGAGGAAGAAGAAACGAGAGAACTGGAGTCGTTGTTAGCGATAAGGCTGATAAAACGATTAAAGTTGAGATTGACCGTTTGGTTAAGCACACTCGTTACGGAAAATACATGAGATCACACGCTAAATTTACAGCTCATGATGAGAAAAATGAAGCAAAAATGGGTGATAAAGTTTTGATCGTAGAAACTCGTCCTTTGAGCAAAACAAAAAGATGGAAGCTTGTATCTGTTATTGAAAAAGCAGTTCAAGAGGGAGCGTAATCATGATTCAGATGCAAACTCGTTTAAAGGTTGCTGACAACTCTGGTGCAAAGGAAGTTCAATGCATTAAAGTTATCGGCGGCTCTAAGAGAAGAACAGCTTCAGTAGGGGACATCATTGTTGTTTCTATTAAAGAAGCTCTTCCGAATTCAAAAGTTAAAAAGGGTGATGTTGCTAAGGCTGTGATTGTTAGAACAATTCACAAAGTTAGAAGACTAGACGGAAGTTACATCCGTTTTGATGACAACTCAGCAGTATTAATTAAAGCAGATAAAGAACCAATCGGGACACGTATTTTCGGCCCCGTAGCAAGAGAACTTAGAGCGAAGCAATTCGTAAAAATTATTTCTCTAGCTCCAGAAGTGTTATAAGGAAGGTAAGCAGTGAACCGTTTACAAGAAAAATATAGAAAAGAAGTAGTTCCTGGTTTGCAAAAGGAATTTCAATTTAAGAGCGCGATGCAAGTTCCAAAGTTGGATAAAATCGTTATCAACATGTGTGTTGGTGAAGCGACTAAAAATCCAAAGTTGATCGAAATTGCAGTAGCTGAATTGACTCAGATCACTGGTCAAAAACCAGTTATCGCTAGAGCTAAGAAAGCTATCTCTAATTTTAAATTGAGAGAAGGAATGCCAATCGGTTGCTACGTAACTTTGAGACGCGAAAAAATGTGGGCTTTTATTGATCGTTTAGTGAACCTTGCTTTACCACGCGTAAGAGATTTCAAAGGTGTATCATCTAAAGGATTTGATGGACGTGGTAATTACAATATGGGCTTAAAAGAACAGATTGTATGGCCGGAAATCAATTTCGACAGAGTAGATCAAACTCGTGGGATGAACATTACAATTTGTACAACAGCTAACAACGATGACCAGGGTAGAGCGCTTTTGACTGCACTTGGCGTTCCATTTAGACAGTAGGAGAGACTGTGGCTAAAAAATCAATGATCGTAAAAAATGAAAAGAAAGCTGCATCGGCAGATAAGTTTAGAAAAGTTCGCGCAGAACTTAGAAAAGTTATCAAAAGCCCAAGCACTACACCGGAAGCTAGATACGAAGCTCAGGTAAAACTTGGAAGCCTTCCACGCAGATCTCTTTCAACCCAAGTGAACAACCGTTGTAAAATTACAGGTCGTCCACGAGGTTTTTTGAGAAAATTCCAAATGTCTAGAATCGCGTTTAGAGAAAATGCAAGCCGTGGGATGCTCCCAGGCGTAATCAAAGCTAGCTGGTAAGAGGAAAAATATGGATTCAGTATCAAACTTCATTACAAGAATTAGAAATGCATCAGATGCAAAACATACAAAAGTGGATATTCCTTCTTCTAACGAAAGAAAAGGGATTGCAGAGCTTCTGAAAAAAGAAGGTTTCATCAGAAACTTCAAAGTTGTTGCAGATGATAAACAAGGAATGATGAGAGTTTACCTTAAGTACAACGATAAAGGTGAGCCAGCTATCAACACAATTAAAAGAATGAGCCGTCCTGGAAGACGTTACTACATCGGTTACGATAAAATCGAAAAAGTAAGATCTGGTTACGGAGTATCTGTATTGAGCACTAACAAAGGTATCGTTAGCGGAACTGACGCTGAAAAGCTAAAAGTTGGCGGCGAATATCTATTAAAGATTTGGTAGGATTTTATGTCACGTATTGGAAGATCACCGGTTATTTTCGATAAGGCAGTTCAAGTTACAATCACTCCAGCTAATGAAGTGGTAGTAAAAGGTGCGAAGTCTACAGAGAAAGTACCAATGAGAAAAGAAATTAAGGCAACTGTTAACGGTCAAGAAATCGTTTTCACTAGAGCTAATGAATTGAAGCCGACTAAAGCACTTCACGGTCTTTACAGAGCATTGGTTCAAAACGCAGTAACTGGTGTAACAAAAGGTTTCACTAAATCTTTAGATCTAGTGGGAGTTGGTTACAGAGCTGGTGTTAAAGGAAAACAACTTGAAATGACTTTAGGATTTAGCCATCCGATCATTTTCGATATTCCAGCGGGAATCGAAATCAAAGTTGAAAAACAAACACACGTTGATGTTATCGGTTCAAACCGTGCATTGGTTGGTCAAGTTGCTGCAAAAATTAGAGGATTCAAACCACCAGAACCGTACCTCGGTAAAGGTGTTAAGTATTCAGATGAAGTTATCCGTAAAAAGGCTGGTAAGGCTGCCGGAAAATAAGTCCGGAAATAAAGTCCGGAAATAAAGTCCGAAAGTAATTTTAGAAAAAATATAAAGGTAGAATGCTATGAGATTGAGATTAAGAAAAAAAACTGCAAAAAAAAGAGCAGATAGAATCAAAAAGAAGCAAAGAGTTAGAAAGAAAATCTTTGGTACAGCTGAAAGACCAAGACTCTGCGTTTATAAATCTTTGAAGTACATCACGGCTCAAATCGTTGATGATGACCAAAGCAGAACTTTGATCTCTATGTCTACGAAAGACCTAAAGTCTTCGAACAATCTAGAATCAGCTAAAGCTCTTGGAAAAGAGTTTGGTAAAAAAGCTTTAGATTCAAAAGTTAAAGCAGTTGTTTTTGATAGAAACGGATTTTTATACCACGGTCGTATTAAAGCTTTTGCAGATGCTGCAAGAGAAGCCGGCCTACAGTTTTAATAAATATATGATACCAAGAACATGGTTCTTGGGGGATTCAGAGGAGAATTAAAGAGTGAGCACTACTGAAAATAAAGAATTACAAGAAAGAGTCGTTTCTATTAGCCGTGTTGCAAAAGTTGTAAAGGGCGGAAGAAGATTCTCTTTCTCAGCACTTGTTGTTGTTGGCGACGGTTCAGGAAAAGTTGGTTATTCTCTAGGGAAAGCAAACGAAGTTCCAGAAGCTATCGGTAAAGCAACTCGCGGAGCAAAAAAATTACTACAACAAGTTCAAGTTGTTGAAGGAACAATTCCACACGAAGTAGTTGGAAAATTTGGTGCAGCTAAAGTTCTTCTTATGCCGGCAAAACCAGGTACTGGTGTTATCGCGGGTGGAGCTGTTAGAGCTGTTTTGGAAACTGCTGGAATTAAAAATATTCTTACAAAGTGTGTAGGCACAACAAACCCTCATAATGCTTTAAGAGCAACTATAGACGGTCTAGCACAGTTAAGAACTGCTAAAGAAATTTATGCATTAAGAGGAAAAGAGGAATAGTCATGGCAAAAACATTTAAAGTGACATTAAAAAGAAGTGTTATTGGTTGCACTCAGAGCCAAAGGGAAACTGTACGTTGCCTTGGACTTCGTAGAATTAGACACACAGTTTCAGTAAATGATACACCGGCAAATCGTGGCCAAATCTATAAGGTTCAACATCTTGTAGACGTACAAGTGGAGAAGTAAGATGAGTTTATTATCAAGCCTCAGACCTAGAAAAGGTTCTGTTAAAAAGAAAAAAAGAATTGGTCGTGGTGACGGATCTGGTACTGGTAGTACGGCAGGTAAAGGTCATAAAGGACAATTAGCAAGAACAGGCGGAAAAGTACGTCGTGGTTTTGAAGGTGGTCAAACTCCACTTCATAGAAGACTTCCAAAATTTGGATTCTCTAACGTAGACTTCGCAACTAAGTATACAATCGTTAATCTTACTCAACTTGAAACTTTGAGCGGAACAGTGACTCCAGAAACTTTAAAAACAGCTAAGCTTGTTAAAGGCAGAGGCCCAGTTAAAGTTCTTGGTAACGGCCAGTTAAAGAAAGCTTTAACTGTAAAAGCTCACCAATTCAGCGAAGCTGCTAAAAAAGCAATTGAAGCTGCTGGTGGAAAAGTAGAAGTTTTAAAACAATAGACCTTTTGACTAGTGCTCACCTGAGTTGAGCGGCTAGAAACAGGAAGAGGGAAACATCTGTGTCAGGCGTATCAAACATTGTTATAAATCCAGAGTTAAGAAAAAGAATCCTATTTACCTTAGGCGTTTTAATCGTATACAGAATCGGTGTACACGTTCCGACTCCTGGAGTGGATGCTACGCAAGTTATCGCGTTCTTCCAATCTCAAGCAGGTGGGATTTTCGGACTATTCAATACATTTACAGGTGGAGCCTTAGAGCAATTTTCAATTTTTGCTTTAGGGATCATGCCTTACATTTCTAGCTCGATCATTTTTCAGCTTTTAACAGCTGTAGTTCCAGCTCTTGAATCTTTGAAAAAAGAAGGTCAGCAAGGACAAAAGAAAATCAATCAATACACTAGATATGGAACAATCGTTCTTGCGGTCATTCAAGGTTACGGGATCAGCACGTTCTTAAAATCACAAACTAACGGTGGAATTCCACTGGTTCACTCTGCATTCGTAGGGCCAATTCCATTTGAGCTTATGACAATCATAACCCTCACAGCGGGAACTTGTTTTATCATGTGGTTAGGCGAACAAATCACGGAAAGAGGAATCGGAAACGGCGTGAGTTTGATCATCTTCTCGGGTATCGTTGCTGGAATTCCAAGCGGATTCATGAAGATGTTAAACCTTATTAATCAAAACCAACTTCTACCAATCGTAGCCATCGCAATCTTAGCTTTAATGGTAGTAGTCATTGGCGCGATTATTTTCTTAGAAACTGGTCAAAGAAGAATTCCTATTCAGCATTCTCAAAGACAAGCGGGTAGAACCCAAATGTCTTCAAACACGAATTACCTTCCATTGAAGTTGAACTTCTCAGGTGTTATTCCTCCGATCTTTGCTTCCAGCTTATTGATGTTCCCGGCGACAATTGCACAGTTTAGCCAAGCACCATGGTTGATTAATCTTCGTGATTCATTATCGTTTCAAGGTCCTTTATTTAACATCGCATTTGTTGGATTGATCACGTTCTTCTGTTTCTTTTATACAGAAGTTGTATTTAATCCTAGTGATGTAGCTGAGAATTTGAAGAAGAATGGTGGATTTATTCCAGGAATTCGTTCTGGAGCTTCAACTTCTGAATACATTATGAAAGTTTTAAATAGAATCAATGTGGGTGGCGCGATGTACATCAGTGCTATTTGTATCATGCCGACATTGATTTCTAATTACACAGGCATTCCTTTCCAATTTGGTGGAACAAGTTTATTGATCGTTGTTGGTGTTGCGTTAGATACAACTCAACAAATTCAATCTTACCTTATCTCTCAAAAATACGAGAGTTTCCTTAAAGGAACTAAAATTAGAGGTAGGAGGGTACAATATTGAACCTTTTGATTTTCGGTGCCCCTGGATCTGGCAAAGGAACTCAGTCGGCACTACTTGTCGATAAAAAAGGGTATAAGCAAATCAGTTCAGGTGATTTGTTTAGGAGCGCAATAAAAGCCCAAACGCCCCTCGGCCTTGAAGCAAAAAGCTTTATCGACGCTGGAAATTTGGTGCCTGATACTCTAACCATTAATCTCATTAAAGAGGTTTTGGAAAAGAATCAGGATAAGAAGTTTATTTTGGATGGTTTTCCAAGAAACATTAAGCAGGCTGAGGCCCTAAATGACCTTCTGAAAGGGTTAAATAGAACTGTCGGAGTTGCGCTGTTTCTGGAAGTGCCGCAAGATAATTTAAAGAGTCGACTTATAGGTCGTCGCGTATGTAAAAACTGCGGGGCTACCTACCATGTGGACTCTTTCCCTACAAAGGTTGCAGGAAAGTGTGACAATTGTGGCGGTGAAGTGGTTCAAAGGCCTGACGATAAGGAAGACGTCATTGCTAAGAGGCTGGATGTTTATGAGGTAAATACAGCTCCTTTGAAAGATTTTTATAAGAGAATGGGCCTATTTAAATCCATCGATGGATTAGGTAGCCAAGAAGAGATTTACAAGCGAATTATACAAGAATTAGAAAAATAGTAACAAAACCACTAGACAGGTGTAAGTCCCGCAGGTAAAGTTTGCGGTCATTTGTCTATTAAATATATTTAAATGAAAGTATGACCAGAGGAATTTATTATGAAGGTTCGAGCGTCAGTTAAGAGAATTTGCAAGAAGTGCAAGATGATTCGTCGTCAAGGCACCATTAGAGTTATTTGCGAAAATCCAAAGCACAAGCAAAGGCAGGGATAAAAAATGGCACGTATTTCAGGTGTTGATTTACCAAGAAACAAAAGAATTGAAATTGCATTAACATACATCTACGGAATTGGCCGTGTGACTGCTTCAAAAATCTGTAAAGAGGCTGGATTCGCTCCATCTTTAAGAACAGACACATTGACTGACGCTGACGTAGCTAAAATTCGTGAAATTTTAGATAGAGATGTAAAAACTGAAGGTGATTTGAGAAAAGACGTTTCTATGTCTATTAAGAGATTGATGGATTTAGGATGTTACCGTGGAATGAGACACAGAAAAGGTCTTCCAGTACGTGGTCAAAGAACTAAAACAAATACAAGAACAAGAAAAGGTCCACGTAAGACGGTGGCTAACAAGAAAAAAGCTGTTTAGTAGCTAAAGATAAGAGTTAGTGTTCTCTAGAGAGAGCATTAAAGACCAGAGGAGTTAATTTAAATGTCTGAGAATACACAAAAAGCCGAAGCAAAGAACAAACCGGTAAAGAAAAAAGTTAAAAAGAACGTCTCAGTAGGACGTTGCTACATTTTTGCAGGTTTCGGTAACACTATCGTTACAATTACTGACACAGGTGGAAACACAGTTTCATGGTCTACTGGTGGAATGTTAGGTTTCAAAGGAAGCAGAAAAGGAACTCCATACGCAGCTCAATTGACTGCTGAAGATGCTTGTAAGAAAGCTCTTGAGCACGGTCTAAAATCTGTTGACGTTTTCGTGAGCGGACCTGGAGCTGGTAGAGAAACTGCAATCAGAGCCGTAGGTGCTGCTGGTATCAGAGTTTCTACAATCAAAGACGTAACTGGCGTACCTCACAACGGTTGCCGTCCTCCAAAGAGAAGAAGAGTTTAGTCTTAGCTACTCTCATAGAGAGTACTGTTACTAGTGGTTTTTTATTTTTTATTTTTGATTATTGTTCATATTAGGCTATAGGGAGTTTTTAAAATGCAAGAATACTATTACAAGTTCTGGAGAGATCTCATTAAACCAAAAAGCTTCGATGTTGATAAAGATACATTGAGAGCTACTTACGGTAAATTTGTGATCCGTCCACTTGAAAAAGGATACGGAGTTACTATTGGTAACTCACTAAGAAGAATCCTTTTAAGTTCAATGATGGGATCTGCAGTTTCTGCTGCAAGATTTGAAGGAGTTCTTCATGAATTCTCTACGATTCCAGATGTAATGGAAGACGTCACGGACATCATCTTGAATTTGAAACAGGTCCGTTTCAAACAATTCGATTCTGAGCAAAAGACAGTTAGAATTCAAAAACAAGGTCCTTGCACTATCACTGCTGGAGACATGCAGTTAGTGGATGGTCTTGAAATCTTAAACCCAGATCAACACATTTGCACAGTTGGTGCTAATGGGAAGATCGATGCTGAAATCATCGTGAACTTCGGTCGTGGATATGTTCCTGCAGAAGCTCATTCAAAAGGTTTCCCAGTTGGATTTATTCCAGTGGACAGTCTTTTCTCTCCAATCAAGAGAGTAAACTACAACGTGGCAAATGCTCGTGTTGGTCAAAGAACTGACTACGACGCTTTAACTCTTGAAGTTTGGACAGATGGATCTATAAAGCCTGAAGAAGCTCTTTCACTCAGTTCAAAAATCATGAAAGAGCAACTTCAAGTGTTCATCAATTTTGATGAATCTGTTGAGCCCGAAGAAGGTCAAGAAACAACATCTTCGCCTAAGCTTAACGAAAATCTCTTCAGATCAGTTGATGATCTTGAGCTTTCAGTAAGAAGTGCGAACTGCTTAAAGAACGCAAACATCAGATACATCGGTGAATTGGTAACTAGATCTGAAGCAGAAATGTTAAAAACAAAAAACTTCGGTAGAAAATCTTTAAATGAAATTAAAGAACTTCTTTCTGAAATGGGATTATCACTTGGTATGAAAATCGACGGATGGCCTCCACAAGGCTGGGATCCAGATCAACCAAGAAAGACTAACTAAGCAAATTGACTAGTGCTCTTTATGGAGAGCACGGACTAGTACTTGCTACAGCAAGTACTGTATTAAGCGAAAAAGGACATTGTCATGAGACATAAGGCGGCCACGTCACATTTAGGTAGAAGTTCAGATGCAAGAAGAGCGCTTCTTCGTTCACTCACTATTTCTCTTGTTGAACACGGTAGAATCAAAACTACTGTTGCAAAAGCAAAAGAATTAAAAAGACACGTTGAAAGAGCAGTTACACTTGGTAAAAAAGGTGACTTGAATTCAAGAAGACTTTTAATTTCTAGATTAAATTGCAAAGACACAGCAAAAGCAATTATGGATGATTTATCTCCAAGATTTAAATTAAGACCAGGTGGATACACACGTATCATGAAACTTGGTAACAGACCGGGCGATATGGCTGAAATGGCGCTTATTGAATGGGTTGATTATGAACTTCCAGCAGCTACAACTGAAGGAACTAAACAGAAAGCTGCTGCAAAGAAACCAGCTAAGAAAGCAAAAGCTGCAAAGCCTGCAAAAAAAGCGAAAGTTGC
>JANMFM010000186.1:0-1973 GCA_031374125.1 Bdellovibrionales bacterium | reverse complement strand
TAAGTCCCGCATCGGTCAGAAAATCGAGCGTGAGTTTATTTTTGATGGGATTGAGTTGGTTTAAACTTGGCGTACGTATTTTAATTTTGCTGTATGGATCGCCGTAATGAAGCTTTGTGGAGATTTCATTCAAGATCGTTTTTTCTATTTCTTGATTGTAGGCAAGGTAGCGTTTTGCGGATTGGGAGTAAGTGAGCGTCACGCCTATTTCTCCGTTTCCTGCCTTTAGGATTTTCATGGGTGCTACTGTGGGGTTCACCGGTTTTTGAACCAGGAGTGCTCGCTCTTCTTTGTTCATCCCCGGTTGAGAGAACATTTTCTTCACAATAGACTTCGGGCCACAGGGCTCAGCGGCATGTGCGAAGTTTGAGAGTGAAAGCATGATGAAAACGATAAAGATCATCACTTCCTTATCGTCTATGGAGGCGCCGTTCTTGAATAAAAGTGAGTTTCGGTGCGGCAAAAGTTTGACGAAGGTCGAGGCTTGGATTCGTCTATTCGTGTCTCTTGGAATTTCTTCCAGGCACAGCTTGTTATTCCCGGTCTCTTTGATGATTCATACGGATTTCAGGCTCCAGACACTTAATACTCACGGCCTACGAGAAGAATCGAACTCATCAAAGAGCGGATGGGCCTTCCACTTTATCAAGCGTTTTGCTTCCCAATTTACTCACTCTTAAAAACTCTTCGAATTTATGCTGCGATCTCTAAAGCAGTTTCTACAGTTGAACTTTGCTTTTTTCGATCATTATACTGCGTTCCATTTTTTAAAATCGCATAGCAGATGCGTGCATTCTTGTGTGCAAGTGCAACGGTCGCTTTATTAGGTCCAATGCGTTTTTCAATTCTCTCAGCCCAGACTCGCTGCCTGTGATCAGAATTCGCTTTATAGCGAAGACACGTTCTCGCTCCGTGAATGAGATATCTTCTTAAAATTTCTGGACCACATTTGGTGATCGATCCTAAGCGTCTTTTTCCACCCGATGAGTGTTCCCGCGGAGTTAAACCCACATAACTTGCAAGTTGATCTGATGTTTTAAATCTCATCACATCATCGATGCTCGACACGAATGCCACTGCTGTTAATAACCCCACACCTGGAACTGATTGAAGTCGCTTCACACGCTCATCTTCGGCCGTTAATGCTTCGATGGTTCTTTCAATCATCAATTCTTGCTCTTTTAAATTCATTGCCTGGGTTGCAAGTTCCGTAAGCACGGATCTCACAGCGGTACACTCAATTTCTTCTAAAATAGCGTGAATTGAAAGCCAAAACTCAGATGTACCTTTTGGAATGGCAATCCCAAACTCGCGTATTATTCCACGAATGTGATTCGTCATTGCAATCCTGAGTGAACACACTTGGTCGCGACTTGCGATGAGTGATTTTAGCTGCCGAGAGTAAAGGGTCTTCACATGAACTTCTGGAATGAACCCGACTCGAAGCGCTGTCGCAATAGCTTCAGCATCTTTCTTATCCGTTTTTTTACCGCCGATACCGATTGCTCTGAACTGCACCGGGTTAATCAGTTTTACCTGATGGCCACATTCTTTTAAACGTGTTGCCATGTCATGCGTTCCGCCTGAGGCTTCAATTCCGATCATGTAATCTTTGCGATTCGATAAAAATTTTACCAATTGCGAAGTCTGAATCCGAACCTGTTCTTTGATTTTTCCATTAGAATCCAAAACGCAAAGGTCAGATGTATTTTTGTGGAAATCGATTCCACAGTAGTATTGAATGTTCATAAGTCGTCGTTCCCTTCTTGAGCCTTAAGAGCTCGTTTATTGTTTGAGGCAAGTTTAACACTTGACCTCGTTTGGGAACGGCGGCCTCCATAACTACAGTAAATCGTCGCAAAAGTTTTAAAAATAAAGAAATGACGTCAAAACCCTGACGATGTTGCGTAGTTGCTCAACTGTGTCATCATTAAAGAATGAAATTACTCTTTAATTTAGAGGATCAGGTTCAC
>JANMFM010000171.1:0-9358 GCA_031374125.1 Bdellovibrionales bacterium | reverse complement strand
TTCCAGAGCATGTTTTAATAGAGAAACTGAGGATGCATGATTACGAAAAGCTAGCTTCCGTAGAGGACCTAAGGGATTTGGGTTATAAAAATAAGCTTCCCTTTGCCGATCGCCTCTATAATTTTTTTGGCCAAAATAAATATGACTCAGTAAACTCTAAAAAAATTAAAGCTCTCATTGAAGAACTTAACTTTTATGCTAAACACTATGACGAGGCAGTGCTCAAGAAACATGGGCTGCTAAATATTGATGGGACACCTAATTCTATTGGAGAATTGATTATTCTAATCGAAAAAGTTGCTGATACTGTAGAGCGAGAGAAAAACCCTATAACACCCGAAGAAATAGGTATCAAAAAAGCTAGAAAAGCCTCTATCTACCTCGATGGTTTGTGGGCCAAGAGTTTGGCTAAAAATTTAGCTGATATTTATTATCAGATAGTACAGCCAAACCCTTTAATTTACATAGCAAATAGCAACCGAGACAGCCCTACCTGCTCTACATTGTTTAATTGACCAAAATCCAAGAAATCCTTTACCCCGAACCTCATGCCTTGCTATAAGCTTTTCTGTGGATCAAAACAATCTTACATCTGAAGAAATCAAGCGCATGATTGAGACTATCAATAGCCTCAATCAAGATGCAGCAAAGCTTGCAAAGTTATCGCATGAAGAGCGTGAAGCGCTTTTGATGGCTGCCGGAAAACTCTCAAGACCTACTCGCGATGAACAAAGAATTCGTCACAAAGCCATTTCTAAAGAACTTAGGCTTAAGAAAGTTTTAAAAGATCGTAAAGCTCGCTCCGAAACGGGAATCAGAAAAGCTCGCGAGAATACAGTTTTCGAAGCTCCTGCCAAGCTTTCTCTAAAGGAAATCACTAGCTCTCAAACGGAAGAAAAAGTTTTAGAAAATTACCGCAACTGCTACGTTTGCAAAGCCGAGTTCAATACTCTTCACTTTTTCTACGATACAATGTGCAAAACTTGCGGTGACTACAATTATCAAAAAAGATTCCAAATGGCAGATCTCAGTGGCCAAGTGGCAATCATTACTGGGGCGAGACTTAAGATTGGATACCATTGCGCACTTATGATGTTAAAATCTGGCGCAAGAGTTATTGTAACTACGAGATTTCCTGTCGATGCAGCAATTCGATTTTCAAAAGAAGAGGATTACTTTGTTTGGAAAGATAGACTGCAAATCTATGGCTTGGATTTGCGTCACACACCTAGTGTTGAGATTTTTGCGAGGTACATGGAGCAAAGCCTAGATCGTCTCGATATCTTGATAAATAACGCTGCTCAAACCGTAAGACGCCCTCCAGGATTTTACGCTCACCTCATGGAAAAAGAAACCGCTCCTTTCGATAGCTTACCTCAAGAAGCTCAACACTTACTTTTAAGTCATGAGAACTGTAAGGCTCAATTGAATCTCTTAACTGCCAAAGACGATAACTCAGGCGCTATGCCCGTTTCGTGGAATGCTTCGATGAAACCTGCAATTGGAATCAGCTCATCCGCCCAACTTTCGCAGATTCCATACAACTACGATCATTCATTGAGAGTAGAAGAAATCTTCCCAGAAGGAAAACTCGATCAAGATCTTCAACAGGTTGACCTAAGGACTACAAATAGCTGGAGATTAAAGCTTGCTGACGTTGATATTCCTGAGATGGTCGAAGTTCAACTTGTGAACGCCATTGCTCCATTTGTTCTCTGCAGTAAACTTGCGACGCTCATGAGAAGAGACAACACTGGACAAAAACACATTGTGAATGTGACTGCCATGGAAGGAAAATTCTACCGCTTCAAAAAAGAAGACCGCCATCCCCATACGAATATGGCAAAGGCTGCTCTCAATATGCTTACGCACACATCATCAAGCGATCTTGCAAAAGACGGAATCTTTATGAATGCGGTAGACACTGGTTGGGTCACGGATGAAGATCCTGCGACACTAGCTAAATACAAACAAACGGTGCATGATTTCCAACCGCCTCTGGATATTGTAGATGGTGCAGCTAGGGTTTGTGATCCATTCCTGCATGGTATTTTGACCGGCCACCATTGGTGCGGTAAATTCTTAAAGGATTACCAACCGATTGATTGGTGATTTTTCTTATATGTTACTATGTTCTTAACAGCACAATTTCGTTTTTTGTACCCTACATTTTTTGAATCATGATACTTAAAATTGTACTTAAAAAAATATAAGAAGGTAAAATATGAAACTGCTTTTCTTTATCCTCGTGATTTCAAATTTAAGTCGATGTCCTGCTTTTGCTAATTTTTCGGGAATCACAATGACCATGGCTGATTCACCTGTGCAATCTGTTGAAAATATCATCTATGACGTAATACAAGGCTCAAAACTAGATGAAAAAATGAAAGCTAAATACGAGGACGTAGCTGCCTTGAGAAAGGCTTTGATCAAGGGAGCCCTCAAAGATGATGAGGTTTTGAGATATTTAGTTAAAATACGAGATGAGGTTTTGCCGTCAATTAAAAATATGCCCATTGATCAACAAGAACGTGAATATGAATTCTGCCAAATATATCTCAAAAAAACCGCTGAAGAATTTGGTTACAAAGAATAATTCATTTATATAATTATTTTTTCATCCTTAATATTTTTACTTCTGCCTTTAACCTTGCTGGATACTTTTCAACTGTTGCATAGTATGCGGCCGGAGCAATTCTTTTTATGTTCTTCTTCACAAAAGCCAATTGCGCCTTCTCATCCACTTGATAGATTTCCCTTAAGGTCCACCCTACGCCTTTTTGAATATAAATGTGTTTATCGTCGATGAGATTTTCTACAAACTCTAGACCAATCTTTGCCGGCAAAGTTTTCTTACGAAGTCGAGTGTAAAAATAAAGTCCTACAATCGATTGACGTCTCTTCCAGGGATTTTTAGATTTATTGAGTTTCCTAAAATAAGGTAGATATTTTTTCTGATCAGATTCCAAAACTGTCGCATAAATTCCCGATAAAGTATCCGAGTGCGCCCAATTGTCGACATCGGCTACCCAAACTTTTAAAAGGTCCCAATATTTGGTAATCACTTTCAAGGTGGATTTTTTATTAAAGAAGTTTAAGGCATACCATTTTTCTTCAAACGTGTTTGAATTGTGCCAGATGTAATTCCAAATTTCTGCTTGCTCATCTTGAGATAGCTTGGAAAATGAAAAACCAATTTTATCAGCAGCCCTTTTGGCTTCCGTTCCTACTCCCAAATACACCAACAGACTTTGCTCATCAGGCTTTCGTTTTTCATGATTAACGCCGCCAATATATCTTGCAATGTAAGCTATGGTTTCCTTTGAAGGCTTTGGTTGTTTGTCCAAAATACTTTTTAATTCTTGATGGTGTTTTTTGAGAGCTTCTTTCGTCATGGACTGCTAAAATGCTGTATTTGGAATTGCGAATCAAGAAGTTTTGTGAAAGAATCCCACTATGATTCACGTCTCCGGAATTACAAAAAATTATGGCTCAAAAACTCTGTTCAAAAATGCAGGGTTTCAGATTAACGCTGGCGAAAAAATAGGCTTAGTTGGCCCTAATGGCAACGGTAAGACTACGATTTTCCGTATCATCATGGGCGAAGAAGGGGTCGAAACCGGGGCAGTCTCAAAACCCGAAAAATGTGTGATCGGATATTTCTCTCAAAAGATCGAAGACATGCGTGGAAACACAGTGATCGACGAAGTGAAGTCCTCAGCAGGACCTGTTACTAAACTTCAAGAAGAACTCAAAGTATTGGAAGCCAAACTCTCTGAACCTCTGGGTGAAGAAGAGATGATGAAGGTTTTAGAAAGATATGGAGAAGCTCAATCCGAATTTGAGCGCCTCGGAGGATATGACTTGGATTCCCGAGCCGCCGAAGTTCTCACTGGCCTAGGAATTCCACCCGAAGATCAATCTAGCGATACAGCCACCTTCAGTGGTGGGTGGAAAATGAGAATTGCTCTGGCTAAAATTTTAGTTCTAAAGCCCGATGTGCTTTTGATGGATGAACCGACAAACCATTTGGACTTGGAATCCATCGTATGGCTAGAAGAATGGATTGTGAATTATAAGGGCGCCCTCCTTATGACAAGCCATGATCGTGAGTTTATGAATCGAATCGTTTCTAAAATCATTGAAGTGGCGAATAAAACCATCACTACCTACACCGGAAACTATGATTTTTATGAAAAAGACCGTGATATCCGAAAAGAGCAACTGATTGCTCAAGCAAGACGTCAAGATGACATGCTTGCGAAAGAAGAAGAATTCATCGCAAGATTCGCCGCTCGTGCATCTCACGCTGCACAAGTGCAATCGCGAGTTAAAAAATTAGAAAAAATAGATCGCATCGAAATTCCACCGGAAGAACAAGTTATTCACTTTGAATGGCCGCAAAGTCCCCGTGGTGGTGATGAGGTTGTGAAATTTGAAAATTTAAAAAAAGTTTATCAAACTCACAATGGAAAAGAAAAATTAGTATTTCAAGGCGCCACAGCTCTGGTAAAACGCTTGGACCGTATTGCTGTTGTCGGCGTGAACGGAGCTGGTAAATCCACTCTTCTCAAAATTTTATCGGGACACACCGAAAAAACAGACGGCTCGCTGACTGTCGGACCAAGCACGGAGATTGGTTATTTTTCGCAGAACGCATTGGATGTACTCAATCCAAAGAATACGGTTCAAGAAGAGGTTCACGGAAACATTCCTACTGCAAGCGTCGGCCATGTTAAGAGCCTCCTTGGAGCACTTAAGTTTTCTGGTGATGAAGCCGACAAAAAAATTTCTATACTGTCTGGTGGTGAAAAATCCAGAGTGGTTCTTGCTAAAATTTTATCGAGAGCAACAAATCTTTTGATTTTAGATGAACCGACAAACCATTTGGATATTTCTTCTCGCGAAGTGCTTTTAGACGCAATAAGACGTTACCAAGGCACTGTAATAATTGTAAGCCATGACAGATATTTTTTAAGAGAAATTACATCAAAAGTTTTCGAACTCGATAAAAGTGAACTGAATATCTACAACGGCGACTGGGATTACTACCAAGAGAAAAAGCGCCACTAATACCTGTTGTCTTCCAATAAAATCTCAAGATATACATCTCCCTATCCGTGGGGGGATCCAAATGAAAAAATTTATTTTTGCGATGACTGTGGGCTGCCTTTTAATTGCTGGAGCAACGAACAGTACACCATCTTCTGATCCTATACTTTCAACTTATCACGTAACTAACATTCAAGATGAATCGATGATGCAAATTGCAGATCAATTCGAAGTTGTTCGTAAACTTAAGAATGGATACGAAGTCTTGGTACCTGTGGATCAAGCTCAAAATCTTTTAAAATTAGCTCCTTTTGCAAAATTGATCGAAGTGGACAATTCGGCTGCATTAAGAAAACTCACGATGCGTGCACAAAGATCCTCGCTTACAAATACTTTAAGACAGTATCAACTCCACGATCAGATTATCAAAAAACTTCAAACCCTCGCATCCAACAAACCAGAGCTTGTGCAATTTGTAGAATACGGAAAGTCTGCTGATGGCAGAACTCTCTTTGCAGTAAAAATCTCAGATAATGTCGAAACAGATGAAGATGAACCAGAGTTGATGATCACTGCTGCCACTCACGGAGATGAGATCATTACAACCGAAGTGGCTCTAGGGTTGATCGACAAATTGATTGCAGGGTATGGGAGTGATCAGAGACTCACAAACATGATAAATTCCCATGAACTTTATTTTATCCCCGTGGTCAATGCCGATGGATTTGTAGCAAGAGCTAGATACGATAAGGGCGTTGATCCGAATAGATCGTACCCTTCTCCAGAAAATCCAAATGCAAAATCAACCGCGAGTATTTCTGCGCTTATCGATTTTTTTAATTCTAGAAATTTTGTGGGAACTTTAGATTTCCACGCCTACGGCGAACTCACTATGTATCCTTGGGCCTTCACCTATGATTCCGTTCCTCAAAAAGACAAAGATATTTTTAATGCTCTCACAAAAAAAATGTCTGCTACCAATGGTTACACTTTTGGACCAATTTCAAAGGTGATCTACATAGCTAAAGGTTCAAGCGCAGATTATTACTATTGGGCAAAAAATACGATTTCCGTAGCCATAGAAATGGGAAACAGCAAAGCTCCCTACCCTAATGAAATCGAAAGCTACATCAAAGAACAAACCGAATCGACTTGGGTTTTTATCGAGAATTTTTGATTCGCTATGAAAATGACTTTATTCATAAAGGATGTTGCTCTCTCACGATCACAAAACTCAGAGAAGGTGCTATTCAAAGCATTTACTTCAATAGCTTGCTACAGCACGAGTATTTGGAGTGCAATCAAGAAGTCTGTTAGTTTTAAGCTAATTATAAGATCCAAAACGTTACATTTGTAGTCAATACGCTTGGATCAAAGAAATAACTTACTACAGGAATTGGCAGCTGGAGAGTTTAAGTTTTTTTGCAAAAGATCGAAAACAAAACCTTTAGCTTTATCGGTGAATCCTTTTGAGTAACCAAGTTTAGTGGCACTGACAGACATCATGGACATAATAGGAACAGCCAATAAGAACGCTGGGGCATATTCAGTAGGGTGTCCCGTGAGCGCTAAAATTCCAGGAATACCAATCGCGACCAATATGTTCATCACTGTGGGTGCGTAACCACCAACGAAACGAGCTGGGAGTAATTGAAATCTTTCAACAAAAATACCAATTTTAGATTTTATAAGGAATCGATCAATAAAGGTAGGCCTTGCATAAGCGCCGCCCTTGAGATTGACAGAATGGATGTGAGCAATAATTTCTACATCGACTTTGTTATTCTCAGCTTTAGCTAGGCTAGAAATAAGGGCTTCCTGAAAGGATTCTTTGCCACCACCCATTGAGCATCCTGAAAAATAAAGTAGAAGTTTGTCGGCAGTCATTGTTTTAGACAAAAGGGGTTGAATGATTTCGATTAGTTTTTTGTCGCCACTAAAAACTTCTTCATTCGAAAAGGCATAACTAGTGTTATTTCCATGACCCATAAAAACAACCCCTCTTAGTTTGCCATCACCTAGGTTTGCTTTTATTTCTTTGGACAAATCAAAGAGAGAATTGAGAGGTAAGGTTTTGATTTCAAGATTTGGATTTATTTCCTTTAGCCATTCGCTGAGGTTTTCGATATCTGAACCTCGGTATTCCGAATCTTCAAGCATAACATCTTTAGCTTCGTTATTGTTATGAATTAGATAAATTATTTCAGTTTTACCCGCCTTAACATTCAATGAAGTTAGCAACAGTAATGCAACAATTTTAATTTTTAAATATGCAATTCTCATAAAGGCTTAACAAAGCAAGACTTGGGCCTTGCTCAATCTCAATAAAATGCTTAAAGATGGAGATTTGAACCCGAATAACAAAATTTGTTATTCGGGTGACTAAATAATTAAGTTTTGTGTCAAAAAAATTACCCATACCTAATAAAAGACGTGGGCAATAGAAGGCTCACATACCTAGAATTTTTTAAAGCGTTTTCCAATGATTAAAAGAATTTTCGAGATACTCCATATCTGAAGATGCCAATCCGTTTGCACTGTAGAATGATCGCCAATTTGAAATATTTGACTTTAATTTTTTATAAATTAACGTAGCTTCTTCTCTGGATAAACCGAATGCATCCGATCTGGAAATCAAATTTTCGAAAATGAATACTTTGCCTTGATTTCCAAATGGCATCGCTAAGTAACGAGTAGTTCCAGCTTCAGGTTTAGGGACTAAATCATAAACTGGAGAGAGTCTATAGCCATTTCCACTATAAATAAAGCCGTGGTTTCTGGGATGATCATCTGTATTTGAAATTAAACCATTGAATGCAATTCTCTTAAAAAGTTCTCGCAGGTCATTTGACGGATTTAAAATCCACCTGCGCATTTGATCTGCAAAATCAATATAAGACCAGTTAGCATAGTCTCTTTCATCTAGATTAAGAAGTGTTAGCCCGCTCACAAAGTGATGTCGATAGTAATCTTGTTTTGATTTTTGATAAACTCTATCAAATCTCTTAATTAAAAAGACATCCTGACCTCCAATCTGGACAAGATCAACGTCTGGAACATTCAAACCACACTTTTTAGCAAACTTCATTGTCACGTATTCAATTTTTGAAAAATTCTGTTTGTCAGCAACTGCAGGAAACTTAGCAATCCACAAATTATTGTTATTTTCTACAGTTGTTTTAGGCCTTGCCCCTCCTGCTGATGGACCTACCATGAGCAGCGCTTTTTCCGCTTTGCTCAATGGCTGATCTTCTTCAAGTTTATGAGCAGCTTTAATTAATTTCTCTAAATCAATTGTTTTATTGAAGATTCGAACTGGTGCCGGAGGCACTTTTCCAAATCCAAATGATAATGCGCCGATTCTGTCGCCAGCAGAATTTAACAAATATCCCATCGGATCATGCTGATCGAGAGGAGTATTTTTTTGGATGACATATCTCCCCCAACTGTCTGGGCTAGCATCACGTATTGGTCCATGCACACCTTCATTGATGGTGACTTGGAATTCTCTTTCTTCAAGTGGTAAATTGAAGGGATCGAGCGAAATTCTATTGGGATTTTTCAAATACGATTGTCCATAAATGAAAGTGCCAACTTCAGAATTAGAACCTGCTTTTTCCCACTTGAATTTACCAACAGTTACAGTTTCAAACGAGTTTGGAAGTTGAATGTAAACAAAACATTCCTTAGAAGTCATTATCTAGAGCCTTCTTTTTTGTGCGAACTTTTTCAGGAAGTCTCATATTCATCAACTTAATTCCTTCAACATCGTTTAAAGTTGTTAGAGCACGAAGTTCTGCCTCTAAACCAAGAGTCCAAAGCGCTGAAACAAGAACTCCAACACTGACAGTGGACTCCCCTTTTTCCAAAGAAATGATTGTTGGAGACGATACACCAACCTTTTGTGAGAGTTCAGCAATCGTCCAAAGACGTCTTTTGCGAGCCATACGAATATGTCCCCCTAATTCTTTTAAGGCTTCTTTCGCTTTATTTGGTGTATACATACAACACTCCTTATAAAATATACTTTATATTATATCGCATTAAAGTAAAGTATATTTTATATATATGTATTAAATGAGACGCCGCTACAAAAACTCAAAGATATCTTTATAGGGAGTTATTCACTTGAATGACGAAAATCACCATTAGTTGCAACATTGTTGTGCGTATTGACTCATGGATAAATGCCACTAAGAAGCTGTGGGTCAAGATCCCGTTAAACGGTTTCTTCTTTTGATCTCATCGACCTTATCAAAAAATTCTTTAAGCTTCTTATCCATTTCTTTCTTTAAATAAATTGGGT
>JANMFM010000131.1:0-6857 GCA_031374125.1 Bdellovibrionales bacterium | reverse complement strand
CAGATAGTTTTTTGCATCCACTCCCATCACTTCAAGAGCATCAATCTGCTCTGTCACTCTCATTGTGCCAAGACGAGCCGCCATAGCGCCACCTGCTCTTGCTGAAATGATCAAACCCGTCAGTACTGGTCCCAATTCTCTTGTCACTGCCAATCCTGTCATGGGGCCAATCAAATTGTCTGCGTTGACAATCGACAAACCCACCCACGCCTGAAAAGCAAATACGAGCCCCGTAAATAATCCTGTTAAGAAAATAATAACCAAAGATTTGTTTCCAACAAATTCTATATGCTGAAATAATTCTGTGAAACGAAAGGGTCGCTTGAACCACCAGCTCACAGATTGTCCAAAGTACAAACCGATTCTTCCCATTTCCAAAACATAAGTATCCAGAAAAGAATAAATCATCCTTTGCAGTCTGCTCTTACGAAATTCAGAATACATTTCTTCAGACATAGACCCTCGGTACTCTCGGGCCCAATCTCGTGATGAGCTCGTAGGAAATAGTGTTGATGTTCTGGGCAAGGTCTTCCGCACTTAACATTTGATTGCCGTGATATCCCCAAACCGTTACGTTTTCACCCATTTTGATTTCAGGTTTATTTTTAAATTCTGTGAGATCAATGACCGTATAGTCCATACAAACTCTTCCGATCACAGGAACTCTTTCTCCTCTGAAAAGCATCGAAGAATTATTAGAAAAATGCCTTGGATATCCATCTCCATAGCCAATACAAAGCGTCGCCACCAAAGAATCTCTTTGCGCTTTCCAAGTTCCACCATAAGAAACTGTTTCACCTTTATTGATATTTCTCATTTGCACGATGGAGGTATGAACACTCATCACTGGGCGAATATCATCGGCCATATCTGAAATCTTTGGAGGATATCCATAGAGAGCAATCCCTGGTCTTGCCCCCAGGTAATTTTTATTTCTATGATGATCTTCTAAACCTTGGAAATCAGAAATTAGCGCACCGCTATTTAAACAATGAGAATATTTGAATTTTCCTTCGAATATTTTCTCGATACCGGAAAAAATTCTCATTTGAGCTTGAGTCATTCCATCTGGAGACATGGCATCGTCGCCATTCGCAAAATGAGTGCAAATTCCTTCGAGCTCGATATTTTTATGAGAACTCACAAACTCTAAAACTTTAGCGGCATCGCTTGCTGAAAACCCAAGCCTTGCCATGCCTGTGTTGAATTTCAAATGAATTTTGATTTTTTTATCTTTCGGCAAAACTTTAGTGATAAGAAGTAGAGAATCAAAATTTCCAATCACTGGAGTTAAATCGTGATCAAAACATTCTTTAATTGATGATGAATCAAAAAAACCAAACACTAAGATTTGCGGTTTTTTTCCTTCGCCCGCATTTTTTTCCCTTAAACGAATTCCTTCTTCGGTAAGAATTACGCCCACTCTCTCTATACCTTCTTTGACTAGAGCGTTTGTCACTTCCACGTCACCATGGCCGTAGGCATTGGCCTTAACCATTGGACAAAAGAAATCTCGCCCTTTATGAATTTTTTTAAGTGTTCTTACATTTTCTCTGAGTACATTTAAATTTATTTCTGCTCTGGTTGGTCTCATAGTCTCATGATCTTTGCTTTTTTGCTTCAAATGGTTGAACTTTAATTGGCTCAAAATCCTGTACAAAATCTGTCGGCACCGTTGCCAAACATACTTTGTTCCGCGATGTGCTCTTCACTTGGTAGAGTGCTTCATCGGCAGCTTTCACAAGCCCTTCGCCGTCATGCGCATGGGCAGGATACTCTGAAACTCCCATACTTGCTGAAACTTTTCCTAAGGGTTGTTTTTCCCCATGAGGAAATGGGGTCGACTCCACCACTCTTCTCAGTTTCTCGGCTTTGATCGCCGCACCTATTTTATCTGTATGAGGAAGAATAATTACAAATTCTTCGCCACCGATACGACAAACAATATCGTTCTTACGACTTGTTTGACGCAAAACTTGCGCATACATTTTGAGCAAAACGTCTCCCATAGGATGACCGTTTTGATCGTTGTACTTTTTAAAATGATCAATGTCCATATAGATAAGTGACACAGGCATCTGAGTTCTTCTTGATCTGCTTAATTCTTCTTCAAGTTTCTCATTAAAATATCTACGATTAAATAATCCTGTGAGAGGATCTTTGATGGCCATATCGTGAATGCGTTTTTGCATTTTTGTATTCATGTAAGAAACTTTAAAAATTTGTGTGAAGCTATCAAAAAGCCTTCGTACGGAAGCATCTTTCATCACATCAAAAACAACTACCACTCCGCCCACGGTGGCTTCGTCTTCTATAGGAACAGCAAAATATTCCGGGACCTTAAAAAAATCTTTCATCATGATGTGCAAACCATCAAGAGACATTGGATTCATCAACTTTTCTAAATAAACTTTTGAGTCTAAATCTTTTAAAGGAATGCCGATATTCTTGAGCGAGTCCTTATTGATCTGCGCACTTTGAGTAACTACCAACGACATATGTGAAGAAACAAGGGTCAAAAAAATCGCAGGCTTATTATTTATAAGTCCTGATACGTGATCCAAATAATTTTGAATCACATTGTCTAAATCTTTGGATCTGGACATCTGGGTCATAAGACTATTGATCTTAATGACTTCTTCTTTTTCTTGAGAAATTTTTATGTTCATACCAGAGAGAGTTTTATTTTTTTCAGCTAGTTCTTCTAGTAATTGTTCGTTTTGATATTGGAGAAAAAGTTTTTCTACGGTTCTATCAATTGTCTTGATCACGTCATCCAATTGTTCAAAAGGCTTGTGGATATAATCGTATGCACCCAGCCTCATGGCATCGAGCGCAGTTTCCAAAGAGGCATGAGAGGTCATGATGATGAATTGGATATCTTGAGAAATCTTTCTAATGTTTTCTAAAAGCTCAATTCCGGTCATTCCGGGCATACGAATATCACTGATCACGACATGAGGAGGATTTTCTTTTACTCTTACAAAAGCAGCGTCGGCAGATGGAAATGTTTCCACCTGATATCCAGCATCCTTGAGAGCCTCATTGAGAACCTCTGTGATACTGATCTCGTCATCGACGACGTAGATTAAAAAATCTTTTCTGTACTTAGCAATTTCCAAGGTGTCGTGTCCTAATGTAGTATGCTTTTACTTATGCCTTAAGTTTTGGTTTCCTAATACTGACCTGAAAATCATCACCCTTTTTCTCCGAAGAGTTAAAATTATTTTTAATTTCCGTTTCAGTATTTAAAATATCTTTTTTCATATTTTCTATTTTCTGCTGTAGCTTCCCTTGTTCCGATTTGGCTTCTGCTGGCTGAATGATTTCTGATTCTTGACGAAGAATTTCAGAAGCTTCGCGTTTTAAATCAGCGATCGACCTTCCCGTTTCTCTAGAACTAGAAGATTCTTTTAAATAATCTCTTTGAACTTGGCTATCGAGAGGATTTTCAATTTTTGCTGAAAACTCTGGGAATTTCGGACCAGAAGGTTTCTTGGCCACTTCTGGCGACGCCGATGATGACCTCGACATTGCCATTGGCGAGGGCGTTACTTTTTGTGGCGCTTGAGTTGCCGGCGCATTCGCAGCGGCTGAACCCATCTTTGGAATATCAATAAAGAACGTTGTACCTTCTCCTACTTTAGATTCGACGTAGATTTTTCCCTTATGGTCTTGAACGATACCGATGGAAACAGAAAGTCCAAGGCCTGTTCCCTTGCCGGCAGGTTTCGTCGTAAAGAAAGGCTCAAAGATTCTCTTCTGCACTTCAGGGCTCATTCCCGCTCCAGAATCTTTGATTCTGATTTGTACAATATCGTTTTTATCTTCTACACTTACGGTAAGAGTTTTTACCTTTGAAGTTTCCATCGCGTGGGTTGCATTCATCATTAAATTCAAAAGAACTTGCTGAATCTGGTTGGAATTGGCATTCACTGGCGAAACTGGTCTGAAATCTTTTACAATCTTTACACCTTGTAGAGAAACTTGGTGATCCGCAAGATCCACCGCTCTACTCACAGACTCATGGAGATCCGTAGAAGTCAGATCTGGTTTTTCGGCTCTAGCGAACTTCATAAGATTTTCGATAATTTCTTTTGTTCTTCTTGTTTCACGCTCGATCATATCCAAATGCTTTGTCACATCAGGATCTTTACTCTTCGATTTTCCAAGCTGCGCATGACCCAAAATACCTGCAAGTGGATTCTTCACTTCGTGGGCAATACCCGCGCTCAATTGACCAAAGGCCGACATCTTTTCACTTTGTACAAGTGCCATCTTCGAATGCTCAATCTGTTCATCACGCTCGAGCAGAGAACTTCTCATCTTATCGATATTGGCCGCAAGAGCGCCGACTTCGTCGTTGGATTTTACATTCACCGGAACTTTGAAATCTCCCGAACCAATTAGGCTCGTGATGTCTTTTAATTCATTGAGTGGCTTGGTAATTCTTGAAGCAAGAGCAAATGAAAGTACGGAGCCAATGATCAAGAAGCCGATACCAAAAGTTAAAACGGTGATCAATAAATCTCGCGCGGCCACAAAGGCTTGTTTCTCGGGCGTAGTAACAACGATGTAAAGATTGGTTCCCGAAATAGGTCCGTAGTTTGCGATAATTTCTTCTCCATCTTTCATTTCAAATTGACCCGAACCAGTGTCTCTACCACCTTCAATATCACGAATCACTGGATGATCCGTCAGTGATTGACCAATCAACTCTTCGTTCGGGTGGGCAAAAATATAACCTTTATCGTCCACGAGAAATACGGTGTTCAAATCCCCTTTGTATTCTAAAACGATATCATTTAAAAAAGTTGGCCTCATAAAAGCGACTAAGCTTGTGAGTTCCGAACCTTTACTGCCTTCTTCCTTAAGATCCGCAAGGAAGTATACTGCAAAGAAAGGATTTCCATCTGGATCTTCGAATCTACTCAAGTTGATTTGTCCCGTGCCCAGAGTTTGATAACTTATGCTTCTTAAAATTGTTTCCGCAAAAGTTTCGGTGAATTGCTTGTCACTTTTTGAATTTGACTGATTGTTTGACTGATTGTGTGTCAGTGTCCATTGAGAGGCCCAGTTCTTTGAAGGCAATTGCTTTTGCACGGACATTGTTAAAAATTCGCCGAATCTCTCAAAAAGAACATTGGAGTCTTTTGAATTTACTCTCTGAAGAGATTCTCTAGTCGAAACAAAAAGCGCCATCTTATTTTGAAGTTCGTTCAATCTTTCTTGGGCGAGTCTTCCTGACGTGGAAGAAAGTTTGCTTGATAGTTGTCTGATGAAATCATATTTATCTTCAAAAAAAATCTGACGAGTTTTCCAAAGCACGGCAAAGATCGAGCCCAAAAGCACGGCCGTTACCAAGATGAACATCTTTAGACGAATTGACTGATTCTTAAGTGGATTGGTCATTGAAGCCCTCTTCCTTGAAATGATTTAAATCCCCAATATTATTTTACTTTTAAGGATTTACAGGAGGCAAGCTTGCATGATCATTACATGGTCCAGTTCTATAACGCATCATAGCCACAAAAAGGTGCAGGGCACCTTTTATTTTGCTACGGAGATGTACTGGGGGCGAAGGACTTTTACGGCATAGAAATATGCATTCTTTCTAAAAGGAGCGAGTCCCTTTGCATTTAGAATTCTATTTTTTAATCCATATTGTATTCCATTGAGTACAAGACCAATTTTTACATCACCAAAGTCCTGCTTTTGACCATAGAAGCATTTGCTCTTCTGAGCTTTGCGAGGCTTTTTTTCCGCCATGCAGAAGTAAACCCAAGTTTTGTCTTTGATTTTTTTCTCAGAGACGTCTGTAACCTCAAAGCCATAAATATTTGTCGTAGAGATTTCTACTATACCCGGCTCAATTTCTGCCGCCGTCATTGCATGAGCTTTTTGTATTTGAATTAGAAAACCTAACGAAAGAAAGATTACCAATAACATCCAAAAATATAATTTGCTTCCCATATCAATCTCCTAGCGCCAAAACATTCCTGCTTTAGCAACCTCCACACCCAACGCTACATAGAGCAAACTAGGTGCCTCGTCCAAATGGAATCTATTGAGTCATGAGGAGCGAGAGAAAGAAATTTTAACAATATCGAAGACCAAAAGGGGCATTTTGGCTCCTTAGTGGCATTTATCCATGAGGCAATACGACGATACGACGACAGGCTCTAAGTTTTAAATGGTGGGATGGATTGTATGAGTTTGTTTTCGTAATCTACTGGCTGTGAGAGGTGGATAGAAAGCGGGTCCGTCCTTGAGAATGCCTACTTATGGCCATCCTGGCCATAAGCTCAATAACTCATTGTGTTTTGTGATAGTGACCTTGTATATTTTTATGAAATTTATTATATTGCCCCATATGAAAGCGACACAAGCCAATTTTATCAAAAATCTAGGCCTATCTAATAAAAAATCTCATGGAGGCCTTACCAAAGGTAAAAGGAAAACCGCTCGTCCTATTTCTACCAAAAAGTGGTCGCACTTGGTTTTGAAATCTAAGAAAGCCAAAGGACCTTTAAGCCTCTCTCATCCTAAAAACATGACTCAAGTGAAATACATTCTAAGAAAACAAGCTTCAAAGCATGGAGTGGAGATCACTGATTACGTAAACATGGGAAATCATCTTCATTTAAAGGTAAAACCACATTCAAGAGTTGGATTCCAGAAGTTTCTAAAATCAACTACAGCCATGATTGCAAGAAAGGTCACCGGAGCGAGGAAAGACTTTAAGTTTGGAAAGTTCTGGGATGGGTTAGCATTCACAAGAGTGATTCAATCAAGTTATGAGTTACTCCAACTAACAGGTTATTTTGAAGCCAATCGCTTAGAATCCAAAAAAGGAT
>JANMFM010000098.1:0-1885 GCA_031374125.1 Bdellovibrionales bacterium | reverse complement strand
AAATCTTGATCACCCAATTTCATATTTCTTTTAGAACAGAATAATTAATACTCAAGAACAGCAATGCTTGTATTATCTGGAGCTCCAACTTCATATGTATCTTTCAAAAGTTCATTACATAAATCTTTTAGTGATAAATTTTGCTTAAACCGTTGAGCCACCCTTTCCTCGGAAGCATATAGTAATCCATCACTGCAGAAAAGCACACGATCACCCTTATAGAGCTTCATTTGGAACAAATCAATCCCAAAAGCTCCTTGAATTCCTCCCATATAAAAAATCAGATCTCCGCCTTCACCCGTTTCTGGATCAAAATCAACACTATGATCTCTTGTTAAACGAAACATAGTTCCAGAGCGCCAAAGATAAGCACGGCTGTCTCCAGTATTAGAAATATACATCTCATTGGTAACTTGATCTATTATCCCCACAATTAAAGTGCTGCCAATATCTACTTTATTTGGCGACTTTTGAGCCCATCCTAAAATTTGATTATTTGCTTCAATTACAGTTTTTCGTAGCCATGAACCATGATCTAATGATTTGAGATTCATCATAAGTCCTTCATTCATCCATTTTTTTTCAATGAAGCTCATAATCATGCGACTAGTTTGCTTGCCTTCTTTTGCGGAACCGATTCCATCAGCAACACCAATAATCCTCACATCAGAAGTTAAAATCACAGTGTCAGCATTTTCTTTTCGCTTCAATCCAACGTCACAGAGGGCATACCCACTTCTAGCATCTTTTGCAAAAGAAATCTCTTTACGGTTATCATCAAAATAGTCAGGAGCAGGAGCACCACTTCCTCCACCAGCAGCTTCTTTGAGCGAATATGGCAATTCATCAAAACTAAGATCTTGCAATGAACTTAAATGAGCAGCAATTGCTTCAGGATAAATTTTCTCTTCTAATTGAAGAACTTTTTGCCTTATGCTATCAGTCGTTTCAAATCCACTTATTTCTGTTACGGCCTGAGCAACAATTGGTCCTTCGTCGACATTTTCATCAACCAAATGAACAGTACAACCTGTGACTTTTACTCCACGCTTAATAACAGCTTCATGTACATGCCTTCCATACATACCTTTGCCACCGAAAGCTGGAAGTAAACTAGGGTGAATGTTAAGAATTCTTTGATTATATGCCTTTATGAGCGGAAGGCTTATCACACGCATATAGCCGCACATTAAGACTAGATCAACTTTTTTATTCCAAAACTCCGTTGCAAGCCTGGCATCAAATTCTTCTTTAGAATTAAATAGATCTGACTTAATTGTCATAGAAGGAATTCCAAAACGTTGAGCCAATTCTAGAGCTGGAACATTTTGTTTGTTGGAAATGAGTAATGCAATTTCAGCATTTATTTTGCCTGATTGAATAGCTTGGAGAATGGAAGGTATATTGCTTCCCGCCCCTGAACAAAGAATTCCAATTTTAGCTTTTTTGATCACTGAAAAATTACGCTTCTATTTTTGCTTTTTAATATTTGACTTGATGTCTATTGTTTGCTCAGATGTTTGCTCAAAATTTTCTCAATAGTTTATAGAAATAAAAGTTAACAGTTTTATTCCCCTATTTGACAAACTTTCTTTAAGCATTCGAAATGAGAGACATTTAGTTGATTTTTATTAGGGAAATGGCCAAGAATTTAACTAACTAAAACTTTTGCAAAGCTCATTAGATTCATGAAAATAAATTCACTTAAATTTCCCTCAAAGAGTCTCTGTTAAAACCTTCTAATCAAGCCTATTAAAAATTCTTATTAAAATTTTAAATAAAAAATTGACTAAAACTTTAAATTTTAGAATTACTAGTTTATTATTACGAACTTAAATTGTTAATGAATTGAATTTTTCTAAAGCGTGTAAAAACTTTTTTTAAT
>JANMFM010000089.1:0-1591 GCA_031374125.1 Bdellovibrionales bacterium | reverse complement strand
AATCGGTTCATCACGAAGTTAAATCAGAAAACTGAAATGCATAGAATAATTGCATATAATAATTGAAATGCATAGTAATTTTTGTTTCTTTATGAGTGAATATTTAGATAGCACTAGATCATTGAAGACAGGTTTAATAATATGAATTTTATTGCCAAAATATCTTACATTTCTTTGAATTTGAAATTTCCTAACACGTTTCGTTAGAAAAATTGGGCCTACACTGTTTCCTATTTTGATTAGGCTATAGCCTATCGGCAAATTGCGATTTAATTAATTTTGCCTTGTAACGTAGAAAATTACATTTTATAATAGTAATGCTTGCAATTTATATGAAAAAAAAATTCGAGAATAACTTTTGCAAAAAGGGTTAAAACGACAGCATGTCTGATCTTTATCCAGACATTTTATATGAGCAATCAAATAAGAACAGATTTCTCTAATTGTTACCAAAGACAAAGAGCAATGTTGATTAATTATTTGTACGAGTCTACAAAATCCCTTCCTCGTCTTGTTGATTTTGGGCTAAACGTTTTTCGACTTTAGCTCAACAGCAAAGTTTTTAAACCTCGAAAAGTCGTGGCAGCAATGCAACGTTTCTAGTGTAGACTCAATATATACCTACGCTACGTTTGCTATCAAATCTGGTAATCAGTGGCGCAGCCAGGATTTAGATTCAGGGGACACATAAATTATTGCTTGAAATTGGGAGTTTTGTGACGTATTTTTATTACTGTCCTCTCTCGTCTTCACCGAGATTCGACGTGTTGCTCTGGGCGCGGACGCCCCAGGTAGCCACGACCGCATCTGCGTCAAGCGCGTCCCTACGTCGAGCGCTTGAGGTATGCGGGAGAGCATAAACAGCCGTTGGTCTGCTACTCTCGCTCTCAAGCGAGGATGGGGGTATGGAAGATAACTCCCCAGGACATACGACTCTAAGACCCATGGCGTTATATCTAGATCCTACCTCGTGGTCAAACATAGACCCCTCGAGATCTGGATCCATTATATACTCGTGTGCTTTGGTTTGCAGTCACCGATGCTCGAGCTCAAATTCATAAAAGTACATTAAGGTTCACCAGGATATTCACCAGGCCGATCCTCTCCCTTGACTTGATAGGGCTTACAACATTCCCTCCCCATTTTTAATGTCACCTTGAAGGTATCGCTAACTTGATTTACTTACGGTTAAATTAATTAATACCTCAGGATTATCTATAAACTCATCAATAAAACAAACCTGTGTTCCATACATTTCACTATTGATACGAGGCCAAAAGATCGCGACAGGTTATTCAATAATATTGCAAAGTTTATTTAAATTTCTACGCAATATCGCAAAATTATGAATTTAAATGTTGAGAGCTTTCTTAGATATGTAAATACACAGACTATCCCTCAAGTTAATTCCCCTCTCTCTCTCTCTTCTTTTCTTTTCTTCCCTCCTTTTATTCTCTCTTTCAAATGCCCAAAACAGTGCGCTTATAAAGAAAGAAGAAAAGGAGGGAAGAAAAGAAAAGAAGAGAGAGAGAGAGGGGAATTAACTTGAGGGATAGTCTGTGTATTTACATATCTAAGAAAGCTCTCAACA
>JANMFM010000079.1:0-14445 GCA_031374125.1 Bdellovibrionales bacterium | reverse complement strand
AGTCAATTCTCGAAACCATGGTTTCTCTTTTAATGTTTCAATCGGCTCATTCAATACTGCATTAACCTTACTTTCCATTTCTTCGGGTGAAGGAATAGTTTTTTCCCTGGCATCTATTTCTGTTTGTTCGCTTAATGGTACATATTCCCATTTTGCTTCCCATTGATTCATAAGCATTTTTGCATAGATTTTTCTCATGTGATTCAATATCAACTTTCTGTGAGCGAGTTCAAGTTTGATATCTTTTTCTGAAAGACCTTTAAGAGTTGGATCGAGATAAGTCATTCCAAGTTTTACGCGTTTTTCTGATTCTTCTAAAAACTGAATATCAATCTGGCTCTTATCAATAAATAAAATCGTCATCTTGAGTGCATTGTGCCTTACTTTGGTGAAATAAAGTGGCCCTCGAGAGGTGTTGATAACCAGGGGCTCTGCTTTGCCAAGATTTTTATATTGATAATTTATGCTTTCTGAGTTTTGTCTTTTCTCTAAAATTTTTGTGACCGCCTCCGTTCCCAGTTTTTCCTCAAACATTTTAACTGTGAAATAGAGGTTTTTAAGTAAGAATAAAATTTCAAGATTATATTGGGTAGGTAGTTGTAAGAATTTTTTGGCTAAAGCTTGATCTTCAGGAGAAAGTTGATCTGGATTCAATAAATATTTGTCAGCCTCTAGATCTGAGAGTTGTGCAGGGTCTATGGCTATATTTCCCTGATTGTTTTGAGCGAACGCAGGAGATATATCCGTTGTTAAAAAACAGATTAATAGGAGCGACGTTACAACTTTTTTAACAGTATTGCTCACTTGTGAAACTACCTCAACTCTTGACCCTAGAGTGCATTCGTTTTGTATGTTTGTATAATACGACAATTGTGTGGAAAATTACACTCTTACAATTATTCATTACCTTTTTACTTGATATGTATAAAGTTTGAACGACGATTGTTAGAAATGGGTTTGTTTTTGATGATTCATTTGATTTTGATTAGTCCAAATGGTTTATATCAAAGACTCGGCCTGAGGGATGACCATACAAAAAAGCCCCCGTTTTCAGCAAGGGCTTTCCAAATAATTCGATAAGGTTTAAATCAGTTGTAAGCTAAGTGTTTTGCCGGGATTCCGTTACAGAGTTGAGCCGTTCTGATCATCATTTCTGCTTCTGACAACTGAAGTGATTTTTCTGCTGCAACTTCTAAGCGCTCCATGTATTTCACATAGTGTTTCATTACATGGCCTACGTATTCCTTAGGTTTTACGTTTTCTTTTAACTTCTGTCTTAATTTTGCTGCTCCCATATTGTATGCAGACATGTAGTAACGGCTATTGTTGTCAAACTTTCCTCTTAATTTGTTCAAGAAGAAAGCGCCCAATTTGATATTTGTAATTGGGTTCTTAAGATTCACTTTCTTTACGATTTTATATTTATCGTTCAACCATTTTGCCGTAGTCGGGCGGATCTGCATAAGACCAATTTCACCAACTAATCCAATGGATTTTGGATTGAAAGCAGATTCATGCTTGATGATGGACGTTAAGAATAATGGATCCATCTCATATTTATTGGCTTCTTCAATGATGGTTTTTGCTACTTTCTCAGACTGATTTTTATAATTTTTGGGAAGTGACTCGCGCACAATTTCCAATACCAATTGAGAAACGATTTGTTCTGCATTTTTGTTTTCTTGAAATGCACTCGGCAGTCTCTTTGAACCAACAAGTTCTTTTTGATGTTCAAATACTGAAGCGAGATCAACTGAAGGCATTGCTAAAATAGTTTGGTATGACGTGCTAGGTACGTGAAATAAACCAATCACAATCGCTGTAATATATAGTTTATTGAATTTCATAACTAGTAACTCCCTTTTGATTCATTTAAATTACATCCAGTAACTCTACGTCCCGTTGTGTTACATAATATAAAAGCAAGGGTGATGCCAAAATCGAAGTGCTTAGAATCACTAGTTAATCTATTTATGAGAATGTAAAAAGCGTTATATCCCAGATAGGGAGAACAGGTGTAAAGAAGTTTGCATACATGTACAGCGTGTGAATATCAGAGTGAGATTTTAGACAGTTTGCCTCTAGTCTTTGTCTTCGTCTATTGAGAAATCTGGAATATTGGAGAAGGCAATGCGTGTAGGAGCGCCTTTTTTGGTTTCATGCATTCCAGCGAGGTATATGAGGTTTTTACCGTACTTTAAATTAAGGGCATCCATGGCGTGGGAGAGCTTGGTGCGATTGGTATTCTCAAAAAAAGACAATGTTCTCTCTTCGTTTGTGATGAGATTGGAAAGCGTTATAGAAACTTTTAAAGGAGTTCCTCGTTGCTTTCTTCTCGACCACATGTCTTGCAGGATGTGATTTAAGCCATGTACATCCTGACAGTCATCCATGCGAGTTTCCTCAGACCATTTTGTGCGATCGGTATAGCGTATAGAAACATACATGGCGCGAGCCCAATAGTTGTCCCTTCTCATAGCAAGACCTGCCTTGTGAAGCAGTTTTTGCGCAATACCAAAAGCACCCGCTTGAGTTCTCAACTCTGGTGAGAGTACATGCGAACGATTGAGAGACTTTGTGTTTTCAGTTTTTGCATCTCCTAGATCTTCGCCGCGAATCCAGTGGTAATATCTTTGGCCGACGATTCCACCCCAGATATTTTTCATCGATTTTTCATCTTGATTGAACATATCTTGAACGGTGTGGATACCCTTGAGATTCAAACGCTCTTCCATACCACCGCCAATGCCTGGAAAATCACGAAGTTTTAAGGATAGAAGTTTATTGGGAATGTCCTCTTTCAAAATGACGGTCAGTCCATTAGGTTTTTGCATATCACTTGCGACTTTAGAAAGAAGTTTATTTGTCGAAAGGCCAATTGAGCATTTGAGTTGTGATCCTACAGAAAAAATCTTGGTACGGATTTCTTCTGCTAGTTTTAAAGCATTTTCTAATTTTTGATCGCGGCCGCCCAATTTCAACGCCACTTCATCAATAGACATAACGGCATGAACAGGGTGACAGCTTTCAACTGCTTCGACGATACGATTATGATAATCCACATAATATTTATGGTTTGCCTCAACAAAAATAATTCCAGGGCACATTTTTCTGGCGTCACTGACACGAACATTGGTTTTGACCCCAAATTTTTTAGCTTCAATGCTTGCGGCGATGACACTTGTAGTTTCGGCCATGGTTGGAAGTACAGCCAAAGGCTTTCCACGATATTTCGGATTGATTTCTTGCTCAACAGCAGCAAAGTAAGAATTCAGATCTACAAAGATCCACTGCACCGTAGATTGAACTGTAGATTGATAGTTCGTTTCAGACATGAAGTAGATTTATCAGCTTCAAAAACAGTTGTCATGAGCCATTTCTTGGTAGTAATTTTAAGTATGTTTAAAGATAAATTAAAAATTCAGATAAACAGCGGAATTCCTGAGGTTACACCTCAAAACTTAAAGGATCATACTAAGAGCGTTCGCATCATAGATGTGAGACGTCCTGACGAATTTGTTGGAGAATTAGGTCATATTGATGGCGCAGAACTCGTAACATTAGGAGATGATCTCATCAAACTTTTAAACGAAGATGATCGCAATCAAGATATCATTTTTGTTTGTAGAAGCGGGGGAAGATCAGGGCAGGCAACAACCTTCAGTCAAGGTTTGGGTTATAAAAATACTGCCAATATGATTGGCGGAATGATTCTCTGGAATGAGCTCAAGTATCCAATAGTTAAAGACTAGATTCTACTCTACAGTAGAGGCGGTTTGACGATCGTTTTTTTCTTTTTGTTTTAACTTAAAAGTATAATTAATTTTAAAATATATTCCTTCAGGGAAACGCCATTTGCTGATGGCGTGAGAACTACAGTCATAAAGTTCTGTATCATTCAATTCATTGTCGGATTCATTGAAATTTGAGGCGATACCAATTTCATTAATGTCCCAAGAAATTTTGAGTTCACCATTCTTATCCAACCCATCTTCTAAGCGTTGATTATAGCACTCTTGAATGTCCTTAAGATTCTTCTTGATGATATTTCGAATTTTATCTTCTTGTGAGAGTTTTGGAATTTTAGAAACGATCTTTCCGCTACGCTTTTCAAAGTGGTCATAATAGTACTTCATTCCGTATGCTGATCCCGCAACGGCAAATATGGATAGGGATAATAAAAGTATCTTTTTCTTATTCATAGGCCCTCTAGAAAAAACCATAGACAAACAAATAGACAGTAATGGGGAAATAATTTTGGTTTTTTTGATTATTATTTAGATATTTTATAGAACTTTTTGTGAAAGGTAAATTCTCTAAAAGAATACAAAAATTCTAAGAATGGATTCTTGTTCAGGAATACGAATTTTTCTTAAAATGATACATCCCAATCTGATTTTCTAATTTTCAACAACTGTATCAGAATCAGATGGGGTAAAAATTCATTAGGCTGTGGAATTTATCCGCATGATATTCTCTCAGATCTAAATCCTTTAGCGGAGACTTAGGTACAAAGTTTGCGAATGGAAGAAGTAGATAGAAACTCGAACAATCAACTTCTTAGGATTTTTTAGAGTAATTAAAACTCAAAAAAGTACTTAAGGTAACCAAACGGAGAAAATTATGAAACGAACATCACTTAAATTATCAGCACTTGTGCTATTGGGTTTTACAATAGGAGGTTTTACAAAGGGCGCACTAGCTTATACAACAGCGCCGACAGATGCATCTAATCCAGGCGTTTTAGATCAAAGCTCAGGTACAAGCCAAGATGTTGAGGTAACACGCATGATTCGCGAAGAGCTTGGTAAAAGCAATAATCTTTCAACATCAGCAAAAAATATTGAGGTCATCACTCTTAATAATACAGTGACTTTAAGAGGCAGTGTCGCAACTCAAAATGAGAGAACTCAATTGGTGAACGTGGCGCAAAGAGTTGCAGGCAATAGAGCTGTTCGTAATGAAATTACAGTAGATACATCTAGAAGATAGGGAACTTGCTAAGAGCAAAAGCTCTTAGCACTAATTACAACGCAAACAAGCGGAGGAGGATTTTAATGACAACATCTCAATACCAAAAAGCAAAGGCAGTATTCGGAGTTTTTGAGACTCGAATGGAATTGGAAAAAACGGTAGATAACCTTAAAGCTCAAGGATATAGAAATTCAGATACTTCTGTTTTGATTCCTGGAGAAAGTGATGATTTTTTTGAAAAAGACCAAAAAGAAACCAAGGCCACTGAAGGCGCTACAACAGGCGCAGTTGGTGGACTTGCATTTGGTGGAGCCTTAGGATGGTTGGCAGGTGCTGGTGCATTAGCTATTCCAGGAATTGGCCCTTTTGTAGCAGCAGGTCCTATTATGGCAGCCATTGCGGCAGCAGGGATTGTCGGGACAGTAGGAGGAGTCGCAGGAGCACTCGTAGGATCAGGCATCTCGGAAGATGAAGCAAAAAAATACGAGAGCTATGTTAAAGAAGGGGCCATGCTTCTCTCTGTTCACGCTGATGATACGAATTGGATGAACAAAGCGAGATTGATTCTTCAATCAGGCGGAGCCAAAGACGTAACCGCAGTATCAGAGAAAGACAGTAAAATAATTAGAAAAGAAATTAACAGGGGAGAGATGGAATCTCGTTTGTAGTTATTTCTTAATTCTCTAATTATTTTAAAAAAGCGCATGGGATTTTTTCCATGCGCTTTTTTTATTATTAAATTGAATGAATTCAATTGAATTTATTAGACGCAGGAGCATCACTTGCCGGAAAGGATTCCCAAGACGTTTCGTCTATAATATCTCTTTTGCCTTTGGCATATTTTCTTCCTGAATCAGGTTTATCAAACTTATTATTATTTTTAGCTTTTGATTTTCTATAAGTTTCCCATAAAGCAGCTGCAATCGTTATTGCCTGCAGAGTGACTATTCCTATTTTAAAAAATCGAAATGCTTTGGCTATAATCATAAATACCTCTTTTCAGACCCATAAAGTGCAACCCACATTCCAGTTCATCTGGGCTATAAGATGATCAGAGCCTAGCACTTTGTCTGTTTTGCCCCAAGACACGGGAATTATGCGACATTTTTCTAACCTACCTACCGATATAAAAAGTCATAACTCATTAGTCGAAGTGGGGGCTGTTTGAAAGGTCTAGTTTATTTATTTTTAAGTGCGCTTGTGCTTACAGCGTGCGGATTGCAAAAAACAAAAACTAAAAATATTTTAGAAGTCACAGACAATGGAGATGTCCATTATGAAGGAACAAATGAGTTTGGTGAATTCAATGATCATCAAATTTTTCTAGATCCATTAGCTCAAGAATATGAAAAAGGCATTGTGATCGCCAATAAATTAAGTTCAGTAAAAACAATTTTGAATAATGGTTTAGTAAACAGAGTGAATGTTGTATTGATCGGAGATGGTTACACGAATTCTCAGCTTTCACAATATGCAGATGATGCTCAGAATATTTCTGATAAATTTTTGGATCAAGAACCTTTAAAATCTTATAAATCTTATTTCAATGTTCACAGGGTAGATGTGATTTCAGCTCAGTCAGGTGTGGACAACGATCTTTCTAATGGCCGCAAAAGAGACACCGCTTTAGATATGAATTATTGGTGCAGTGGGATAGAGAGGCTTCTTTGTGTTAATATTCAAAAGGCAAAACAATATGCAGCGAACGCTCCTAAGGTGGATCAGATTCTTGCCATTGCAAATTCCACTAAGCATGGCGGTGCGGGATACTGGGGAGACGGTGTTGGAACATTGGCTTCAAGAAATCCAAGTTCTATAGAAACTGCTATTCATGAATTCGGGCATACTTTTGGTAAGCTTGGAGATGAGTACAACTATGCTGGATCGAATCCTTCGGAGTGTTTAGCAACAGCCAATGGGTCAAGTATGACGTCCTTACAAATGTTAGCTGCCAAAACAAAATGGTTTCGCTGGCTTGATATGGGGCACATAAAAACTTTCGAAGGAACCTGTTATACAAATTCTGGATACAGGCCTACGGAAAATTCCAAGATGAGAACTTTGGGTTTACCTTTTTATGAAGTGAACTCAGAGCAATTGATTTTTTCAATTTACAAAAAAGTAAAGCCGATTGAAACAGCGACTGCTCCGGGAACTTATGCAAAAGATAGAATTCTTAGAGTCACACCCATGCAGCCTGTAGGGCACAATTTGGATGTAAGATGGTATCTCAATGGAAAGGAAATTGTGAGTGCAGCCCAGAAGTTGAATTTTTCTGTTGCTAGTTTAGGGTTAACTTCAGGAACTCATAAAATAACTGTGAAAGTTATAGATAAAACCACAAAAGTCCGAGATGAAATTCAAAGAAATCAGCTGATGACTGATTCTAGGGCGTGGACGATTCAATAATGGCATCCTGCCTGATGCCTTTATCTTGTTTTTTCTAAGTTTGAAGTCTCATAGATCTCAACCAGGTATTAAAAGAATTTAAGTAAGAAAGCCTTTCTTGATATCCTTTTCTAGATTCTAAGCGATTAGCTTCAAAATAACCTTTTAATTGAAATAACTCATAACTCGATTGGATCACTCTAGTGAATGCTAAACCATCCCAGAACTTTCCAAACTCAAACCCCTTTCTAGCTCCCGTTACTTTTCTTGCAATCATGGCCGTGGTTGATTTTAGAAACTTCTGAAATCCTACTCTTGAATGTGGTTTTACCTTTAAATGAAGATGATTTCCCATGTTTACGTAATCAGTAATCTCTACGCCATGCTTTGAGGCTTGTTTTCTTAGGATGTATTTCACTTGTGTTATGTTTTTAGGATGAGAGAGGCTTAAGGGACCTTTGGCTTTCTTAGATTTCAAAACCAAATGAGACCACTTTTTGGTAGAAATAGGACGAGCTGTTTTTCTTTTACCTTCGGTAAGGCCTCCGTGAGATTTTTTATTAGAAACATTAAGATTTTTAAGAAAATTTGTTTGTGTTGATTTCATATGGGGCAATATAATAAAACTCATGAAATTTATCAAGATAATTATCAGAAAATGCGATGAGTTATTGTTTTTTAATTGAAAATGGAAAGGGCGACTGCCCTTTTAAACCCGTTTCGATCGGTCATCGTGACCGCTCGATCTTAGCTTTATATTGTTTTATAAATGGTTGCATTTCAATTTTTTTTGAATACTATGCTAAGCATTGCATAAACGCTTAGTGCTTTTGCTCTAAGACTAACAACGGAGTTTGTTTGTGAAAAAAATTAGTGTTTTATTTATCTGTTTATTAATGACAGCATTTTTATCTGGATGTGGAGTGCAATCTATTCCTCAGCAAAAAAATGCGGTTGATGCTTCGTTATCTGAAATTACAAATCAGTATAAAAGAAGAGCTGACCTTATTCCAAATCTAGTTTCAGTGGTTAAGGGATATGCAAAACACGAAAAAGAAACTTTGGAAGGTGTTGTAGAAGCCAGAGCCAAAGCTACTCAAGTTACAATAGATCCTTCAAAAGTAAGTTCTGAAGATTTAGTAAAATATCAGCAAGCTCAAGGACAGTTGTCTCAGGCCTTGGGTCGCTTGTTGATGGTTTCAGAAAATTATCCACAGCTGAAAGCCGATGCAAATTTCAGAGATCTTCAGGCTCAACTTGAGGGAACTGAAAATAGAATCACCGTTGCTAGACAAAGATACATAGAATCCATCAAAGAATTTAACAACCTTGTGACAGTTCCTCCATACAGCTGGACAAACGCACTTTTTTATCATCACGAGAAGATGCCTCAGTGGGATGTGACGGCGGAAGAGAAAACCACAATTGAGAAAGCTCCAGAAGTAAAAATGTAATGAAAGTTTTTTTCTTAATTTTTTTATTTTCAATCAGTGCACTTGCTTTCAAAGTTCCAAGTCTTACGGGACCTGTTGTGGATCAAGCTAAAGTTATCAATTATGATGATGAGAAGCTTGCGTCAGAGATCATTCGCAAACTCTACGATTCTGGGCAGGCACAGCTGGTTTTGGTTACGATTCCTTCGCTGGAAGGCCAGACGATTGAACAAGTTGGAATACAAATTGCGGATCAATGGAAATTAGGATCAAAAGATAAGGATAACGGTATTCTTCTTATCGCGGCAGTTGAAGATAGAGCTGTGCGCATTGAGGTAGGTCAGGGCTTGGAGGGCACCATCCCAGATGCCATAGCCAATAGAATCATTGAAGATATCATTGTTCCTACAATTCGCAGTTCAAATTTATCTAGTGGTTTAATAACAGGCGTAGTTGCCATTGCGCAAAAAATAGATCCTACGATCATCCAACATTCTAATAAAAATGCTTTTAATCGCAATCGTTTATCAGGAAGAGATATTGGTGGCGGGTTTGGATTTTTATTTTTTGTAATTATCATTCTCATCATTAAATTTTTAAATTTCATCACAGGTGGAAGAATTGGTGGCAGAAGATTCCGCGGGTCACATTGGGGTGGTGGCGGAGGTTTTGGTGGTGGTTTCGGCGGAAGCGGTGGTTTCGGCGGTGGTGGAGGCGGCTTCAGTGGCGGCGGGGCAAGTGGCAGATGGTAAGGAAAAAATGGTAGATATGAAGTATCCAAAATGGATTTATAATTTTTTATCAGAGCAAGAGATCGACAGTGTTGCACAGACCGTGAAAAAGGCTGAATCCAAAGCTTCAGGCGAAATTGTTCCGGTAATTGTAAGAAGATCATCGTCTATAGGGCATCTTCCAATTTTATTGACGAGTTTGTTTTTGATTTTATTTTTTCTGATTAACGGATTTAATTTTATTGACCACGAATTTAAAATTTACTTTTCAAATATTTTTGCTGTAATTGGTTCTTATATAGCACTGGCTGTGTTGACGGGATTGTTCTATCTTGTTTCATTGAAATTCACTTGTCTAAAATGGGTTCAAAGATTGCTGCTTTCGGATCAGGAAATGTCGGTGCAAGTGGGCGAGAGAGCATTGTTAGAGTTCTATTTGAATCATGTTACAAAAACAGAATTCAAAACTGGAATTTTAATTTTTATTTCTCTTATGGAGAGACAAACCATAGTTTTGGGCGATGAAGCTATCTCTAAGAAAATTCCAAAGGAAGCTTGGCAAGAAATTGTGAGTATAATCATTCGGTCCGTTAAAGAAAACAAAACAGCTGAAGGACTAAAAAGTGCTATTAACAAATGCGGAGAAATTTTAAGCCAGCATTTTCCTAGCGAAGCCAAGAATCCTGATGAATTAGACAATCATTTGGTGATTAAGGACTGAGACTCTCGCACTTCCTGGTTGACGATTCGCGAGACCCACGCCATCCCGGCGTGGCCCCTTCGGGGTAAAGTTTCACGAATTCAAAATGTCTCTTAGCGAGGCAGTAAGCAGCCTTCTTTTAAAAGATTGATTTCATTTGCTTCGGTTAAGCAAGAGTAAACCCAGTAGGTTTGTTGTCCGTAAGAAATACCTTGATAAGCTTTTTTGTTTCCATTTTCATCAACTTCACATGGATTGTTCATGGTGCAAACTTGTCCATCTTCATTGCTAGTGTTGTTAACGCCAACAACTTGTCTTGTAACTGGATTGATGATTGGTGATCCAGAAGTTCCACCGATAGTGTCGCAACCTGGTTCTGAGTAGCGGATCGAATCCTTAAATGTCCAGGCATCTTCTAGAAGAGTTCCAACGAACTTTTCGATAGAGCAAGAGTAGCCTTTTTTCCAGTAGCCAGAAATCACTTCAATAGGATCAGCTGGGCTGGCTTTATTTGAAGAAAGAACAAGAGGATTCACGTTGTACTTGGCTTTAATGTCCGCATAGGTTTCGTTAAGTCTGTAAATCGACATGTCTGTTGAGGTCATTGTTCCGTAAACGATGTGGGTTGAAGTCAATCTTCCAACAATTTCTGCTGAAGCATTGTAAAGACCAAAAGATCTTTCCATTGGTTGATTATAAATAACTTGCCCTGGATCTAAGAACCCTTGATCTAAATCTAGACAATGTCCATTTGTGAGAATAAGAGCGAGGTCTGTTTCTTTAGAGTTCTCATATCTGATCAAGCTGCCTGAACAATTTGAAAGTTTCACGATACCTTCGAAGTTGTACTTCAGAGCCTCTAAATTATTTAAGAATTGAGATGCTTTTGTGCTTCTAATTGAAAGTTGCTGCTCATTTCCTCTTGGAAGTGGAAATGCGAAGGCATTGGATGCGACTGCTGTGAAAACGAAAATTAATGCTAATGATTTGAGTTTAGACATAGAAATAAATGACATTGATCCCCCCTTTGGAATTGCGAGAGTCTCTTTTTTCAGGCAAGCGTTGTCAAAACGAATTAAAGAGCACTTCAAAGTCTTCTCAATCGCACTGCGACATTATGTGATATCGAGTAATTATTACATTATTACATTTGACTCCCAGTCTTTCGGAAATACAATTTTTCACTGAATAACAATCCAAGGGGGGGATAATGAGAATTACAAAAAATTATGCGATTGCTCTATTAGCAATGCTTATTTCGGTATCGGCAGTAGCTGTTGAATTTGACAGCAATGTTCCAGCAAATATTCAAGATCAAATGAAACAAGATTTAAACTTTATGAACACAGTTCAAGGTTCAAGCCAAACTCCGCTACATCAAAAAATCTTTGGAAAAGTGGATGGCGCAAGCTACAAGTCTTTCTTCGAAGATAGAATTAAATCTATCGGTAAAAATGCATGTGGCGGCGGTAATGCTGTAGCTTGTGTGTACCCATTCCTAGGCAAAAAAATGTTCATTACGGACAACTACATCAAGTTTGAGCACCCGCAAGTTGCAAGACTCATGGTTGTATATCATGAAGCTCGTCACACAGAATCGGAAAATGGCAATTGGTCCCACGCGACTTGTCCAACTCCATTCTTAGGTGAAGATGGAAAGGAAATCAAATCGATCTGGACAGGTGCCACATTGGCTGGTGAAGCTGCATGTGACGTAACTCCACTCGGTTCTTATGGTTCATCTACAATCATGATAAAAAATATTTCTAAATTCTGTGATAGCTGCAATGAGAAAGTTAAAATGGACGCTGATGTTTATGCTCAAGACCAAATGAAAAGAGTTATTGATGCTAAAGCAAAATCCGACATGAAGAAAGACTTCGAAACTTCTGCTGCTTTGCTATAGAAAGTAAACTTGAATGACAAAAAAAGCCGTCCTGATAATTTTAGCGATCTTTTGTATTGTTGCTATTTACAATTTAAAGACGCCTTCGAGTCAAACAACCTCATCTGAAGTTACAGATGAGGTTACTCTCGCAGAAGAAGTGATCGTACCTGCAGAGACGTCAATTGAGATTGCGCCAGCTGCTCAAGCGCAATCAGGTTATTCTCCTGCAACTCTAAGAAAGATTTCTGTTCTAAAAGAAATTTTAGCGGAGAAAAATGACAACGATCCTAGGATGGATACGGATCTTAAAAATCTATCCAATGAAGATAAAGATGCTTTGGTAGATATGTATAAAGATCTTAAGGCGGAAAGTCTAAACGACAAGGGAACTATTGCTTTCTTGATTGGTCGAGAACTTACGAGGCCTGAGGATGCGGAGTTTTTGAAAAATATTCTTTCTGAAGAGCCTTGTTTGAGCCTTGAAAACTGCGGTGTAACAAATTCTGAAAGAGATCCGCACATGGACAACGTGAATAACGTTACGCTCAGCTATCCGCAAATTGTCGCTTTAAATCGCATTAAAACTTTCGTACAGACCCAAGATCTTCAAACGGCTAATTCCAATGTTTTGAATCATCTTATAGATGCCGTAAAAATAGGCCAAAATTCTAAGATTCCCATGGTGCAAGATCGCTCAAAAGAAATCGCGAATCTTTTGACACGGAATTGACACAGGAATTGACTAAGTCCAAAAAATAATCTTTAAATGGACTCCATGGCACAGCATAATTCAGACACAAAAAAAGTCGATGTATTGGTATTGGGCGCAGGTATTGTTGGAGTATCGGTTGCTAGAGAACTTCAATCCAAAGGTAGAAAAGTAACTCTGATTGATAAAGTCAATCCAGGCCTTGGTTGCTCTTACGGAAATGCTGGGTGGATTACCCCATGCTTTGCGATGCCACTTCCGCAACCTGGAATGTTCTGGAAATCCATGAAGTGGATGCTGGATCCAGAGAGTCCTCTTTATATTAAGCCTCAACCCAGCATGCTTTTGTTCCAATGGCTTTTTCATTTTATGAAAAACATGAACGGCAAGAAAATGAATCAGTCCATTGACGTTCTTACAGAAATTTCAAAAGACAGTTTGAATTTTTATTCGAAGTTGAACGACAGAAACCCGCAGAAATTTGATTTCCAAAATAAAGGTCTACTCATGGTGAGCGGAACTCCATCGGGTGTTCAAGCTGCGCATGAAGAGCTAGACCTAATGGCTACACGTGGAATTGCGGGCAAGAAAATGTCCGCAGAAGAGATTGTAAATTTCGAACCATCGTTAAAACCAGAAATGATTAAAGGTGGAGTTTACTTTACGGGTGAAGCTCACGCAGAGCCACTAGACACAGTAAAAACTATCCTTAAAGAATTTGAAGACTTAGGTGGATACACTCAAGGAAACACTGAAGTTTATGATTTTGAATTTGAAGGAAATAAAATCAAGAAAGTATTAACCACAAGAGGAACTTTTGAAGCTGACCTCGTTGTTTTTGCTTTAGGGAGCTGGTCTGAAGGTATCGGCAAGAAGCTGAACACAAGTATTCCGATCATGGGCGGAAAAGGCTATAGCTTAATTGTTAAAGATACTAGTTTAACTCCTGGAACTAAGCCTCTACATCCAATCATGATTATTGAAAGAAAGATTGCAGTAACTCCGAGAAAAGATTCTGTGCGTTTAGCAGGAACTCTAGAGCTTGTGAAGATTGATTTCGCTATCACGACAAGAAGAGTGAATGCGATCATCAAAGGCTCAAAAGAATATTTAAAACTTCCACCACAATTTGAAATCGAAGAACTATGGAGAGGCCTAAGACCTTGCACTCCAGATGGAGTTCCAATTATCGGCTTCTCTAAAAAATGGAGTAATTTGTTCTATTGTACAGGTCATCAAATGTTGGGCTTACAATCCGCTCCAGGATCGGCGAGGCTTGCAGGTGAGTTGATCTATGGTGAGAAACCTTACGTAGATCCAAAACCATTCGAAGCCGATCGCTTCTGATCAATTTTCTCTAAGGAGAACATATGGAAAGCCTATTCAGAAAATTTGCAAAATGGGCTTCCAGAACTACGGGCAGGCCGGCAACTTTTGTTTTGGCTGTATTTATAATTATAGTTTGGGGAGTGACGGGGCCAGTCTTTGGCTTCAGCGATACTTGGCAGCTCATCATCAACACCGGAACAACCATCATCACATTCTTAATGGTATTCCTCATTCAAAATACTCAAAATAGAGATACAGCAGCACTTCAAGTAAAGCTGGATGAATTGATTCGG
>JANMFM010000077.1:0-3435 GCA_031374125.1 Bdellovibrionales bacterium | reverse complement strand
CTCCGTTTAAATTTCTATAAACAGCCTCATTATTGAAATTATTTTTTTCTAATAATCTAGGAATATTATTAGTGATCTTTGGACCTGTCGCCAAAATCACCACATCTTGCATTAGAGTTCTTACTTCACTCTCTTTATTTGCGCCTCTTCCAATCTCAACGCTTGCCAAGATATCGATGCGATCACCTGGTTGTACAAGTTTCGAAACACTTCTTGCTTCATCAATTTGAATGGATACGGCTCTTTTACCTGGAGCGACTTGACTAGATAGACCTGTGTTTGCGCCTAAGCTTAAAAGTTTAGTGTTAAGAATCTGTTCGCCTTTTTTAAATGGAGCAGCGGCAACTTTACTGATCGCTAGATCTGGATCTTCCACGGCTCCAGGTTGAATAAAATCCACGGGAACCTCTTGATATTCAATCATCGTTTCATCGATTGTACTCATCTCTAAAATATCTTTAGCAGCGATAAGAACTCGCTTGGATGTTCCATAACGTTTATCGTATTCCGCTTTCTTTTCTTGTGAATAACTATAAATTAAGAACATAGCGAAAACGCCAAGTCCGATGGATATCCATAATGTTCTTGTTGGATTTGGATTCATTGTTCATCCCCACAATCGTAATTTAGGCAAATGCCATATAAAACTTTAATATGGACTGGGTTCACCCCAGTCGTTTCTCTTTTATTATCTAATTTATTCATCATCTCTACAGTGAGCTTACTTCTCTCTGTAGTCGAAGCCACTTCACGCCCTTGTGCAAGCGATCTTGGAGTAGAGTCCCACTGATTTCCCGTAGGCTCTTTTTCCGAAACTATACCGTGGGCTCTCACTCCGTATTTAAAAGTATGATCTTTGTCTGCAGTTACAGTGTCTCTAAAATAAGTTACGTTGGTTCTATTTCTAAAAGTTTCAAAGGCGTAGGCTCTGGCAGAAATAGAACTCAAGATTCCTGTATGAATAACGCCAAATGTACCTACACAGTAAGTCATAAAGACTACAAATATAGAAAGAAGTAGAGCAGACTCTAGCGTCGCGATTCCCTTTTCATTATTTAAATTTTTAGTCTTTATAATTTTTTTCAATCAGCACCCATTGTCATCAAAAGAAACATAAGCTGTGGGATTTATTGTGCCCGCATTATATGGTCCTAAGTTCAAAATCTCTTTAAATCTTCGATTCACCATTTCCATGCATTCTTCAGCGGAAGACTCTCTACCTAAGAATGAAGTCACAAAAGTTTCGTAAGGATTATCACCTTTGGTTGATCCGAAAAGGGGAATTTGTAGTTCTAAAAGACCAACTACAATTTTTGTCCTAACACCTTCAAAAATATCACGCTCATCACTAGCGCCATATTCATTTCTTGAGCTTCCAACCTCGTCTAACGTTACGTTGAACCAATCCTTCTTAAGTAATTTTTGGTAAGAGCCCGTTGCGGAAAGTTCTTTAAATTTTTTCTCCGCAGCTTTCTTTTGCTCGTCCGGGCTAACGTGTCCAGCAAAGTATGCCCTAGAGCTGCTGAAAGTTAAATACTGTACACTTTCGATTATAGAAAGAGAGAATGAAAATACACCAAGGAGCAATGTCATCGATAGCACGAGCACAAGCGCGAAAATAAAATCCAATGCAATGGCTCCGGATTGATTTTTTATCATTCGCCATCTCCCTTAAAGCTTCGGTGTCTAGAGAGTAGTCCAGGGTGTTGGGCTCTGGTTTTTTTAGGCTCTCCCCAAACTCCTGTTTCGATCATTCCGGCTACGAGCTGCCAAGGTTTTTGTACAAAGTTACCAACTGCATTTGTGGAGATCAGTAAATTCCGTGCTCCTAAGAACGCTCCAAGTACAACCACCATAAGGAGTATGTACTCAATTGCGACTTGGCCTGATTCGTTGTTGATGTGGGTGAGCTTCATAGTGCTCTCCCATAACCTGTGTACAAAACATACGTGAACCATCCAGCGAGCAGAGCTACGGTGAATGGAATTTGATGTAATGTGTGTGGTTCTGGTTTTTGTAATTTTACGATCTTTATAAAATTACTCCATAGCACATTACCTTGTTTGTTGAAGATCGCTCTTACAACTCCCAAAATACTTCCCCAAACTAGAGAGGCAATAAAAGTAAATATAACGGCATCTACATTTGTCGAAAATCCAAATACAGTAAATATTTTTAAATCACCACTGCTCATGGCTCTCATGAGATACATTGGTAATGTTAAAATGATCGCCATGCCCAAGCCCGTAAATCCTTCGAAAAGAATTTCTTTGTGGCCAAACATCAAATGATACCCAAGCACGACAAGAAAACTGACTACAACAAACCAGTTGAGTATTTTCTTGTATTTTATGTCTGTTAGGCACGCGGCCAATAACAAAGCAGTTGGCATCATTTCTTCCCCATTATGGTTTTATAGCCCATGGAATCGCATTCGGAGATTTTTGAGTTCTGTTTGCGAATCCGGAACCAGTTTCAAGATGCTTTTCGATTCTCAGGCCCAAGCGTGGACCTGATTTTTCAAATGATTGCGCGGGAGTTTTAAAAATTCCCACAACAACCACCATAAAAAGCGTCAATAAAATTACAAGTTCCGTAGTCATAAAATCCTCTGGATCTTTTTACTGATCAGTTTATTTCGAAGTTACAGAGTTGATATCGCCTTGTAAGGCATCAACTTTTGCACGCACGATGTCTTTAATTTTTGGTCCAAACATAAGCACTAGTCCAACGATCACAACCAAAAGCAAAATGTATTCAGTAGCCCCTTGACCAGATTCACTTTTGCGTAAACGTTTAGAAAAATTAATTAGTTTTTTCATAGATGCATCCTCCCTTTGGATTCATAAAACGAATTTCAATTTACATACTATTTCCCATCTAATTTATCGGAATAAGACATTGATTTCTTAAACTTTAAGCCCACTTAACTAGACTTTAGTAAAAAAGCTGCAAAGGTGAGCCGCACCTTTTCCAAATATTTGCGTCATTTCCGAGGGCAAAAATCTATTAAGTGCAAATCTGTACTAAAGGAGAGGTCACTTTTCTCAAAATGATTCAATAATGTTGTCCTTATTGTCGATAAGACATTGATGATAAGTTTATCCGCGAAAAACATTTTTAAAAATAATCGAGGACAAGCGGTTCTCGAATATGTACTTCTGACGTTCATTGTCGTAGTTGTGCTAGGGAACATTATTGCGGGCCTTGCTTACGGTACTCAAAGATTTGCGCAAAACTATTTTGGAGATTATTTTCAGTGTTTGTTGGAAACAGGAGAGCTTCCAACGTTAGGTGCTGACAATGTTCCCAATACTGAGTGTGATGAAACTCATGAACCTTTTACTTTCAAAGAAGGAAGACCTGTTGTTTTCAATGACGTGAGTGGGCCGAGTGATCAATTTCCAAGCGGAAGCAGTGATACAGATAGTTCAC
>JANMFM010000036.1:0-3590 GCA_031374125.1 Bdellovibrionales bacterium | reverse complement strand
TTGAACTGGACCTTTCTTTTCGATGACTCATATTAATCGCACCGAAATCACTTCATATCCTTCTTATCAAAGATGCATTCCCTATTACGCGCTTCCTTGGTGGCATTTAATTAGACTCAATTCGTAAGCAAGGTTTTCAATGACGCCAAAAAAGGGTCTCAGTGCTAAGTATTTCTACATACATTTTATGGTTTAAAACCACATATTTTTGATTAAAAAGGGTTTTTCTGACTCTCAGATATGTTTTAAGCGTTTTGAGTCCATGGTCCTTTTTTTGCTTTAAAAGGCTCGTACAAAAAAATAAACCTATAATTAGGAGTTCCTATGCTATTTCGTATGACTATCTTGACACTTACTACATGTTCACTAGCTCTAACTGCCTGTTCAAGCAGATTTGAAAAAAGAGAAGCTAAAACAGTTGATGCTAAAGCCATCAAAGAAGACAAAACCTTAACTTCTGAACAAAAAGCAGAAAAATTAGCGGATGCTTCAGAAGAATTAATCGGCACAGATTCTTTTATGTTTGCAGACGAAGTAGCTACAGAAGCTTTAACGTTTGATAAAAAAAATAAACAAGCTCTTTTAGTAAAGGCTTTAGTGGGGCCCGCTATGGCAACTAGAGGAATTATGGAAAGAGTGATTCCTTTAGTTAAGTTAGATGAAGAATCTATCAAAACTTACGAAAGAATTGCTAATAGAATTGAATCAAATCCTACAGATGAATTAAAACTTTTTGCTTATGATGGTAAACAAGACATTAAAAATGAGGAAGATATACAAACATTCTTGGATACTTTAAGAAGAGCTTTTGAAAGACAAAGATTATTCTTTAAAGAAAATAAAGATCTAGAAACAACAATTACGTTAAGCACACTTTTTGAAGAAACAGTCATCAATCAAGAAGATGCTTGTTACTGGCAAAGAGCTGACAACTTAGTTTTCAAACAACTTTGCGTCGAAGGTAAAGATCCTGCAACAATTGAATATAAGTTGAACAGAGCAGATATCGAGTCTCTACAACAATCAGCAGCTGGCTCATCAATCTACTTGTCTCTTTTAAATGCTTACAATGTTTCTGGTTCAATCACTGTTGCTAAGAATAACAAGAAATTGAATAAAAACGATGCTGCTATTAGAGAACAATTATTACAAGATCCAAACTTCGGTATATTAAGAAATTCTTCAAGCTTAAACACAATTTCATCGTTAGGTGTAGATGTAATTTCTGGAATTCGCTGGGCTTCAAGCGTACAAGATCAAATCTGCTCCACTGGGTCAGCTTCTAAAGCAAATAGACCTGGTCATGTAGTTGAAAAAGGTCTTTGTTTTAAAGAAAGAGAAGGTGACGGAAGTAAACTTGCAATTCTTTTTGAAGGTGTCGAAACTGCCGTTAAAGGTGGAACAGTTAAAAAGAATTTCAAAGGAAGACTTGGCGAATATAAAACAAGCGTAAACCCTTCTAAATTTGTTAAAGGTTCAGTGAAAAATGTAAGATCATTAGGCTTAGACATGAACGAATGTAATAATGTTGTAAGCGCTAAAGATTTAACTCTTGGTGGTGTTTTCCCAATGCAAGATGCAAACGCTGTATTGCAACTGAATGGTACTTCTTGCAGACAGTAATTAAAGCACTCATTCTTATTTCTATGTTTGGGCTGGCTATAACGCCGGCTCAAGCCGTTTCTCAGAGAGTATATAGTTTTGGTGCTCTAGGTAACTTTGAAAAGCTAAACCTCACTAGCTGTACAAGCAACACATGCATTGAAATCAAAGCAGATAAAGCAGTTCAAGGTCTTATCACTGGCGGAATTTCAATCAAACAGGGATCAATCCTAATTCAGAATCTTGACTCTAAAAAATTCATTGCAAAATTCAACGGTGCGATTTATTACGATACCCATTCAGAAAAAATCTACTTCACAGAAATCACCAACTCAAAATTCAAAGAAGCTTACTTCGATAAACTGAGTGGCAAATTCGTTACGATGTAATTGATATTTTAGTTAAAGAGTAACTCACATTGATTCTTTGCAAATACATTTTGCGATTTGTTCTGATGCTTCAGGTGCAGGTAGAGAACTACAGAACAAAAAATAAATAAGCAAACGTTGAAAATCTTTTTATTCTTGCTCATTTTTTAGGAATTCCATCGTGTGGTCCAAAGTCTCTTTCTGGCCAATCTTCCCAAAGATCCCCGCGCGCTTTGCGAACTTCATTTTGTTTAGGATGAAGAGCGTAATATATTTTTGCTCCTGGAATATTTTTTTCTCCTCCGACTAGGACTAGGCAATTTTTTTTGGTATTATTCATAATTGTATGACAAATGCCTGTATCCGATGGCCAAGCAACAAAGTCTCCGGGTTTTAAGTCTGTCAGATAGCCATCATTCCACACCGAGGGATTGCCTTCGATGACGTAGGCGAATTCTTCTTCGCCTTTTTCAGCATGGGGCCAAGAAGTTCTTCTGCCGGAAGGAATGGTCACGATATGGATTCCCATTTTCTTAAGACCTAATTTTTCTCCAACGGGCGCACCATAGGCTAAAAGCTCGTCACTGCCTTTGTAGGTTTGATTGTCTTCTTCCATAAAATCTTTGTAGTTTCCAATAAAGGGCTTATTCATACATTCTTCCATTCATGTTTATCAATTTTAAAAATTAAATGTGATTTATTATCTAGAGTGGTTTTTCCTACAAGTATTGCGCCAATTTTTTTCATGGCAAGTTGCGATCTCATATTATTTTCGCCCACCTCAAACTGAATGGTATCTACAAATTGAAATGCGTAGTTGAGCATAAGGTTTTTCATTTCTTCGTTGTAACGTTTGCCCCAGTATTTTCGGGCCAAGAAAGTATAACCCACAATGATCGTCTTTTGGATAGGATCCAAATCATAAAAGCGTGAACTGCCAATTATCGCTCCATTGGCGTTATCGATAACGGCAAAGGCACCTTTGGATTCCATAGCTAATTTAAAGAAACCTTCAAAGACCTCTCTTTTATATCGATCATAAGCAGGATGCTGCTCCCAAAGTAGGGGATCGGCAGAGACTGCAAAGAGCGATTCAAACTCATCAGATTTCAGTGGCCTAAGAGTAGTTAGATTTCCTTTTAATGTGGGTTGTAAGTTCATAATTACTTATTATCAACTCTCGGAAATAATGGATCTGCTTTAATGACTTCCGATCCAGGTTTTAAAGCTTGGGCAATTTTTGTTTCAGCAAAGCTGGGTTCACCCGTAAAGCCAATGCGCTTTAAAAGTTCAGTCGTCTTGCCAGGCATAACTGGATAAAGCAAAGTTCCCGCGATTCTAAGAACCTCAAGCACTGTCACTAAAGACTCACCCGCAGCATTCAGATCTTCTTTGGCTTTTTTCCAAGGAGCTTCTGTTTCTAGAAACTTATTGGCTTCGGTTAAAAGCTCAACCACATGGCCAACTGCAGCTTGCGGAGCAAAGTGAAGAACTTCCTCTCTTACTTTTTCAGGAGTAGCTGTCGCCATTTTTAAAATATTTATGCAGATGTCAGATTTGATTTTGATGTCTGGAATTTTTCCTTCGAAGTATTTATTAATGAGCTGGCCCGTGCGGGAA
>JANMFM010000024.1:0-10184 GCA_031374125.1 Bdellovibrionales bacterium | reverse complement strand
TTCCTTCCATTTTTGGAGCCGTTTCCACAATTCCAACGCCCTTAAGCTGCTCAACTACTTTATCCATAAGGGCTTTTCCAAGCTCTTGGTGGACCATTTCTCTACCTTTATAACGAAGGTTGAACTTCACTTTATCGCCGTCTTCTAGGAATCTCTTAGCGTGTCTAAGCTTTGTTTCTAGATCGTTCGTTTCAGTTCTTGGTCTCAACTGGATTTCTTTTACATCGATAGTCACTTGGTTCTTTTTAGAAACCTGAGCCTTCTTCTTTTGCTCATACTTGTACTTTCCGTAATCCATAATTTTACAAGTAGGAGGAGTTGCATTGGGTGCAACTTCAATAAGATCTAAGCCTCTCCCTTGAGCCATTGCTACGGCTTCCTTCGGAGTCATTACACCTAACATTCCACCTTCATCATCAATCACTCTCACTTGAGCAGCGTTGATTTCAAAGTTCATTTTGAACCCGTCTTTTTTCGCATCTCTCTTGGGACCGAAATTTCCTTCTTTTCTTGGTGGACGAGCTATTGGTGGTCTGTAGCTATTGTTATTGTTGTTCATGCATCTCCTGGTAGGGTTGGTTTAAGATAAGAAGTAAGACTTCTATTTTTAATTTCAGTCTTTAGGCCTTCCACAAAATTCTCTATTGTTAAATCATTAAAATTTTCACCTGTTCTATAACGAACAGCTAACTTTTTTGTTTCTACTTCTTTATCTCCGATAACGATCATGTACGGAACTTTCATCAGTTGCGCTTCTCTGATTTTGAAACCTAATTTTTCGTTTCTTGAGTCAAAGCTCACGCGGATGTTTTCTTTTTGAAGTCTCTCTTTCAATTCTTCACAGAATGGAATGTGCACTTCGTTTAAATTTAAGATACTGACTTGGTTTGGATTCATCCAAAGTGGAAAATGGCCTGCGCAATGTTCTGTGTAAACGCCGATAAATCTTTCGAGAGATCCTAAGATTGCACGATGTAACATTACTGGCGTGTGATTCGTATTGTCTGAACCCACGTAAGTTAATTTAAATCTTTCTGGCATATTTGGATCGTACTGAAGAGTTCCCAACTGCCATGGTCGCTTGAGCGCATCTACAAAAGAGATATCGAGTTTCGGTCCATAGAAGGCACCATCACCAGGATTGAGAATATAATCTAGTTTTAAATTTTTAAGAGCTTGCTCTAGAGCATTCTCCGCTTTATCCCAAAGCTCATCACTGCCCGTGCGTTTTTCCGGACGAGTTGAGAAATAAACTTTGTACTCCGACATACCAAGAGTTTGGTAAATCTCGTTTAACATTGTCATGAATTTTTCGATCTCAACTTGCACTTGGTCTTGAGTACAGAAAACGTGAGCATCATCTTGAGAGAATGATCTTACTCTTGTTACTCCGTGAAGCGCTCCGCTCTTTTCGTATCTATGAAGTCTTCCGAAGTCAGCAATACGTAGTGGTAGATCTCTGTAAGAATGATGATCGTGCGAGAATAATACACAGTGTCCTGGACAATTCATTGGTTTCACGGAACAGCTTCTCTCGTCGATATCTGTAAAGTACATGTTCTCGCGGTAATTATCAAAATGGCCTGAAGTATGGTACAAATCCACATCATAAATTTGCGGAGTGATCACTTCTTGGTATCCATATTTTTTATATTTTTCGCGAACAAAGTTTATAAGTTCGTTATAGATGATCGTGCCTTTTGGTGTGAAGAAGGGACTTCCCACAGCAACTTGATCAAAAACAAACAAGCCCATTTCTTTTCCGAGCTTTCTGTGATCGCGTTTTTTTGCTTCTTCGATTCTTGCAAGATGTTCTTGAAGATCTTTTTCAGAGAAAAATGCAGTCGCATAAACTCTTTGAAGCATTTTGTTCTTTTCATCTCCGCGCCAGTAAGCACCAGCAAGATGAGTTACTTTTACGGCTTTGATAGAACCGATGCTTTGAACATGAGGACCTTTACAAAGATCGAACCACTTTCCGCCCTGAGTGTAGATTCCAACCTTTTCGTCTTTTAAGCCTTGAATGAGTTCTACTTTAAAATTCTCGCCCATCTCTGTAAAAGTATCGATGGCTTTTTGTTTTGGCCAATAATCGCGAGTCACCGGAAGATCTTGCTTAATGATTTCTTTTGTTTTCTTTTCGATCTTTTCTAAATCTTCCGGAGTAAATGTAAATGGTGAATCGAAATCATAATAAAAACCATCATCGATCACAGGACCAATTGTTACTTTCACATCGGGCCATAATTCTTGAACAGCTTGAGCCATTACGTGAGCAGCAGTATGCCTGATCACCTCTAACCCTTGCGGATCTTTGGATGTGATGATTTTTAGTTTGTCGTTATTTTTTAAAACGTAACGGAGGTCTTCAACTTCTTTTCCGTTGTTGACGATGCCGCCCAACGTTTCTTTTGCCAAGCGTGGACCTATAGAATTTGCCACTTCAAGAACTGTAGGTTCGTGATCGAAGTTTCTAACGGAGTTGTCTGGTAGTATAATGGATATTTGTGACATAGGTGTGCCTGGGATTAAAATGTCATTGTGGTAATTGAATAAGATAGGCACTCTTGCATGAAAGATAAAGTCTCAAAAAATCCCTCATATTGTCAATGGTTATCCTGAATTTAGAGGGATTTAAACAATTGGTGGTGGGTTTAATTGCAATTGAGAGGTTTACTGACAAATAGAACGAACCTTTTCGAAGCCTTTTTCTATAATTGGTGTCATTAATCCCTCATAAGAGCCAGGGTCAAAGCTTTTGCATGTCAGCCAACCCGGAAAATACTGAGGATTTTTACTGTCGGTTTTTTCTGCTGCCAAAATCTCTTGTGACTGTTTTCCGGCAATTTCATAATATTTTTCTACTTTTATAAAATTATTTACAGTTAAATCCGCCAGAAATTCCAACGGGGAAACAAACCCTTTTTGATTTTCTGCCAAGGGCAACACTTTATACGGTTCTGAATAAACAATGCGAATGTAGGTGTTGATGCTCGTCAGCCGATCTTTGAATTCTTGAGCGATTTGATCGTAAAACAAAATATCTCTTTCACCGTTATCTCCAACCAAGATCAGCCTATCTACATCGAGATTTGATAGTAAGTAGTTTTTAATTGTGGAGTATTTATGAGTATCCGCGCTACCTTTCCTAAAAAATATTTTACCTTTAGGAAATTCATTATTTTTAATAAATTTGGAATGGGAACCATTCATTATGGTATCTAATGCGTTGGTCACATATATGATTTCGGCCCCTTCAGCTTCCAAAACTTCTTCATAAGTTTCTTTCATTCCCTTGAAAGCTAAAGTGGTTACAAAAGCATTTGCTACAGAATCAGACTTCTTACGCACGTGAGAAGCTTTAATCGTATCATCTATATCAGACACAATTAACGTTCTAGAATAACTGACACTCGAGCAGAACAGAATAGCTAAGAATAAAGACTTCATTCATCCCCCCCCCTTAAGTTTTAGTAAAGGGGTTGGGCGAAGTCGAGATATTAACGCTTATTTGATATGAAGAAACACTGCAACACCTAGACAATAGCGCTACCTTGTACTTATTAGAGCTTCATTCCGGGATGAGTTAAGCCAAAAGATAGGCCTGTCTTACTGAGATCGATATTGAACTTCGTTCTGACCTGAGGATTAAAATCCAACTGTTGAGGTGTTAATCCCGCATATTCGATAAGTTTCAGGAGTTCTTTTCTCTCCTCAGTAATATCAGACTTTGATTTTTGACCAATAGACGTTTGAAGCTGATTACAAAAATCTAAAATGCTTTTGTCTAAAGCAAGCTCTGGCTTTTTCTCGACGATTTGAGAAATCACATAAAGATTATAGGCTCTATCGGCGATCTCTTCATATTCTGCTTTTTCACTGTAGATCTCCTGCGCTTTTTTAGCGGCAGTGGCGTAGAAGCCAATTTTCTTTAAGTAAGAAGTACGTTCTTCGCCTTTAAGATTGTCTTTATCCACTTCATCAAATTCTGCGAACAATTCTTTCATCGGCTTACTTTGAAAGATATGTTTAATTGGAACTCTAAACGATTCAAGCTTGGAATCGGTTCTATCTTTACTGACGATGGCATCAAACATTACATTGGGAGTAATATTTTTTGCAGAAGGTTTTCCTAAGTTTTCACAAATCCGAATATCATTATACTCTTCGTTCATCAGACCAAAAACTTGCTCACGAGTTCCAGGAGTCACATCTGCCGGCTGTTGCACCAACTCCCTCTCAGGCTCAATAGCCTGGGAAAGATTTTCTACTTCCGCAGAGATTTCTTTTTGCAATTCTGTTGGAGGCTTTACTTCTTTTTCGGTTTTTATTTTTTCTTTAAGAGTAATCGGATCCGGAAGCTTTGAAATGGAGTAAAGAAAAAAGCCGACGGCTATTACCAAAAACAGACCTATACAAATCGACATATATTTAAGTATTTTCACTAGAGTTCCTGACATGAGGAAGTTATAGCAAAGTTGGATTTACTGAGCAACTCTAATGAAAAATCAATAGATCGGACCATAAGCTAGCTACAATGCTAATAATTGCAATAAATGTTGCAATTATTAGCATTGTAGCGTACTCTTATCTTGTGAAGCGAAGAGAATATCCAATCTTTTTAATCATCAATGGACGTAAGATTACAAAAGTCATCATTGATTCTCACTACGAATTACGACACAAGGGTTCTATCAATGATGACATTATTCTTAAGCTTGTACGAACTCTAGACGGAATCGAGCAGCTGCCAAGTAGTATTGATGAAGACGGATTTGAATATTACTCAAAAGACAAAATAAACTTGGATGACAAAACCTATAAACTGATTTGGCTTTTGCATGAAAATGAAATTTTTATTGGTATTGTTAATACTTACAGGAGAGATTAAATATGAAATACCCAAGTGCTAAAAAATTAAAAGAAATGGATAATAAATTAAAAGATATTGAAGGAGCTCTTGCTTTACCTAAAAATGCAACTTATGCAGAGCGAGTAAAATATGATTTATGTAAATGCATTGTAACCTATGTTCGTATTCATCGTATCACGCAAGCCGAATTAGCAGGTAAGCTAGGGGTGGATCCAGCTCGTATCAGTGAAATGGTAAACTATAAAATTGATAAATTTACCATTGATACACTTCTTGGATACAATCGCATTCTCAATCCCGAATTCGAAATTAAAATCAAACCTGCTAGTTGATGAAAATTCACACAGAAATTATAGGCTATATGGTACATGCGATGCTCATTTCAGCTTAGAGATCATGGGCATTTTACTAGCTTGTCTTTGAAGGCGTGACTGAAGATTTTCTTGGTGGTCGTATCATAGGTTACCCATAATTCTTTTTCATAACATTCTTTAGATGATTTCTTAAAAACACTGCCCACATTGACTTCATGCAATTTGAAGAGCCACCACTCTGTAGAGCGCTTATACTGCCGCATTCCTTCTTCGGCACAGATTGCATCGGTCATGACTTTAGGATGATCACTAATGCTAGTGCCATTATCATCCGTTCTTTCGATATAAAGATCATTATTGATTTTGATGGTGTAGGAAGCTTGCTGTTCGTACCAGCACCCTGCATGTATGCATTCATAGCCGCCAGTTACTCTTTTCCAATACATATCCATGTCATAATTGAACTTACAGCTGAGTTCTACAGGCGTTGCTTGAACTGATTTAAGCTCACCTTTTTTAAAAGTAACAACTTCTAGAGGTCCTGCATAAGAATAAACAGATGATAACAACAAGATAAAAAATAAATATTTCATAACTTCCCCTTGATTGAATCATCAATATATAAATGCGAACCTCTGTCAAGAATCAAAGCTAATAAAATTTATATTCACACACTAAAACGTTATACGCACCCGAGTTGGATTTTTTAGTTTCACATGTTGTCTACCACATAGAAAAAACGCCAACTATTAAGTCAGCGTCCATTCGAAAATATCTTGAATATAAAGCTAGGGTTGATGTTCAGTTCTCTGAGAGTGCATTAGAAGAAGTTATTAAATTGATCCAGAAATTGATAAGTACTGCTGGAAAAACAAGAAATGAACGCCTCGCATGTCTTAATGTTGATCTATTCTTTGTAAAATAATTAAATATTTTTGATATCAAACTGCATACATTTACATTGAATATCTGACCAGCGAAGCGCAGTCATCCCAGCCCCCAAATCTCCGACACAAAAACTGAGGCGAAGAGATTTCGGGCTGTATCAAGGCGCGAGGATTTTCGAAACCGCAAGCAACGCCGAGACAGCTCGAAAGATCGAGCCGTTCTAAAGGACGTGGTGATGGTTTGATTCGTGGATATACGGATCTTTAATCGCCACCAGACTATTCTTCGACAAAAATTTCGTCACAGTGAAGATAAATAATCCTAGGAAGCCCAAGAACAACCCTACTTCTTGGTACGAGAACACTACGTGTCCTTCGTTAAAGTTTGGATATACCAACCAATAGATGTCTACCCATTGCATAATTAGGATCAAGCAACCAACGCGTACAAGGTGACCTTTGTCACGCTTAGCGCCCCTTGGTAATAACATTAGGAATGGAACTACGAACTTGAAGATCAAAAGTGAGAAGGATACGGCCATCCACCCACCGTGAGCTCTGTGTGCGTAGAAAATAGTTTCTTCAGGTAAGTTTGCGTACCAGATCAACATGAACTGAGAGAACGCGATGTAAGCGTAGAACACTGTAAACGCGAACATGAATTTCCCTAGATCGTGAAGATGTTCTTCCGTCACAAAACCCTTCACAAGGCCTTTATCCATCAATTTAATCACTATGATAGTGATTAACGATAGAGACGCTTGGAATAATCCTGCAAAAGTATAAACACCAAACATTGTAGAGAACCAATGTGGATGTAAGCTCATTACGAAATCAATACTGAAAAGTGAATAAGTCAGAGCAAAAAGAATCAAAAACCCAACAGAAAGTGAAACGTTTTTATGAGTTAAGCTTTCGTCGCCCGTCTTATCTTGCTTCAAAGAATTTCCCACGATGAATTTTTGGAAAAGCATCCAGATCGCAAAGAACGCAACAGTTCTGATCGCAAAGAATGGCATGTTCAAGTAACCTTGCTTACCCTTTAGGATTGGATCTGCATTTACCACATCTGTATGTAACCATTCAAAAAGTGAATGAGAACCAAATGCAATGATGATGATCGCAGCAACTAAAGCTACGGGTAAGAATGCTGTTAAGCTTTCAAATACTCTTCTTACGCCCGCACTCCAACCTGCTTTTGTTACATATTGGATTGCCGTAAAGAAAAGTCCACCGAGCGCTAAAGATGTAAAGTAGAAAAAGTTTGTAAGGAATGATTGCCAGATTCTTTCTTTATCCACTACGTATCCAACTACTAAAGTTAGAAGACCGATTAGGATAAAGCTAAACATAATTCCTTTTAGCTTTTGGCTTACTACGTAAGTGCCAACTTCGCCTTTAGAGATATTAAGATGGTTATGATCTACGTTTGCCATTTTTATTTTCCTTCATTCGCATGTTGTGAGTGATCATGATCAGCTCCAGCAGCAGGTAATGATTTCTGCATGTGTCTGATGTAAGTAACCAACGCCCAACGATCTTCCTGACTTGGAATTTGGCTTTCATATCCGCCCATGAGTCCGCGACCTTTAGTGATCAAGTGATTGATCTGACCATCTGTCCATCCTCTAATTTTTTCAGCTTGAAGTGATGGTGGTTTTACTAAACTCTTTTCCGCAATTGTTCCATCTCCGTAACCTTTAGTTCCATGGCAAACGGCACAGTAAATTTGGAATAGTCTCTCACCTTTTCCTAAAATTTCTTTATTGGAAACAAGTGGGTTTTTAAAATTTTTCGCTTCTTCATCGTTTTGATAATTTGGATACGGTGTCCAGTTCATTGGATTTGTTCCTGGCGGAGGAAGCATATTTGCTCTCTTGCCTGGCTTATCCTTATCAAAATCTTGAGCTTTGAAAGATGGATCAGACATCATATCTTGTGTGAGCTCAACGTTTGGATCTTTAGAACGTTTTTCTGGAATACAACCAGTCACTGCTACTGAAATTAAAGCTAGAGTTATAATACCTTTAGAAAATATTAGGACTAATGTTTTCATTCTATAACTCCGCCATTAAAATTTCTTTAGCGCCTAAACTCTTCATCATTTCTTTTGCTTTTGCTTCGTCGTACCCATGATCATTCACCGGAATGAACAAACAGAATTTATGTGAAGTGATATCAGGATGAATGATTGGTGGATCTACTTTTGGCAGATTACACAACCAGAGCATTCCTGCTACTGAAGAAAGTGCTGCAAACAACACCGTCAATTCGAAAATCACTGGAATGAAAGCTGGTAAAGAGAACATTGGCTTACCACCAACATTGATCGGCCAGCTCACTGCCGACATCCACCATTGAACGAAAAGACCGAACGCTAATCCGATTGTTCCGAAGATGAATGTGAACCATGGCACTGGAGATCTTTTTAATCCCATTGCATCGTCCATTCCGTGAATTGGAAATGGAGATAATGTTTCAAATTTTCTATAACCAGAATCATAAGCTTTTTGGGCTGCGCGAAGTAATGCATGTTCATCATCAAAAATTGCAGCAACGCCCTTATCTGTCTTAGATCTTAAGAGGCCATTGATTTCATTAATGAGCTCGTTCATGTTTATCTCCTCTGCCCACATCTAACACTGGTTTTACTTCTGACATTGCTACCATTGGTAAAACACGGATGAATAATAAGAATAACGTGAAGAACATACCGAATGATCCAATGATCACGCCAAAGTCATAGAACGTGAAATTGAACATCCCCCAGTTTGCTGGCAGGTAATCTCTATGAAGAGATGTTACTGTGATTACGAATCTCTCGAACCACATACCGATGTTTACGAAAATCGAAACAACAAACATCACAGGGATACTTCTTCTCATTTTCTTAGACCAGAAAATTTGTGGAATGATTACGTTACAAGTTACCATGATCCAGTAAGCCCACCAGTATGGACCAAACATTCTGTTGATGAATGCGTACTGTTCATATTCAACGCCTGAGTACCAAGCGATAAAGAATTCTGAAGCGTATGCGTAACCAACAAGCATACCTGTAGTCATGATGATCTTGTTCATCACTTCCATATGATTGAGCGTTACGTAGTCTTTCATTACAGGAAAAGCGTTTCTGATAAGAACCATCAACGTCACAACCATCGCAAATCCAGAGAAGATCGCGCCCGCAACAAAGTAGGGAGGGAAGATCGTTGTATGCCAACCAGGAAGTGCAGACACAGCGAAGTCGAACGATACGATCGAGTGAACCGAAAGTACTAGAGGTGTCGATAAACCAGCTAAGATAATATAAACTGATTCATAATGTTGCCAGTTTCTGTTTGTTCCTCTCCAACCTAATGAGAGAACTCCGTATGCTAATTTTCTAATTTTATTTTTTGCTCTGTCTCTTACTGTTGCGATATCCGGAACCATCCCGATGTACCAGAACACTAGAGAAACTGTAAGGTAAGTTGAAACCGCGAACACGTCCCAAAGAAGGGGCGATCTGAAGTTTACCCAAAGAGGTCCTCTTTGGTTTGGATATGGAATCAACCAATATGCTAACCATGGACGACCTGTATGGATCAGAGGGAAAATACCAGCAGTCATTACGGCAAAGATTGTCATCGCTTCCGCAGTTCTGTTGATCCCTGTTCTCCATTTTTGTCTGAATAAGAAAAGTACTGCAGAAATTAAAGTTCCTGCGTGACCAATACCAACCCAGAATACGAATGTTACGATGTCAGTTCCCCAACCTACCGGATGGTTAACCCCCATGAGTCCCATCCCGTAACCGATGATCATAGCGATCACGCCGACGTAAAATAGAAGACCCATTTTTGCTGGAAGGAAATACATGAACCAACCTTTTGTTGGAACTGTTTCTACGATCGAGCAAATATCGTCTGAAATGTCTTTATAAGTCTTATTTCCTCCGACGAGGACGTCACGATTAATCATTAGTGGGCTCCTCCGTCTTTAGAATTATGTCCAGCGGACTCATTGGCGTGGTGCTTTGCTGTTGCAACTGTGTCACTGTTTCTCACCTTAGTTTGGTATCTTACTGATGGAACAGCATTCACTTCTTCAAGAACCGAGTATGATCTT
>JANMFM010000325.1:0-1932 GCA_031374125.1 Bdellovibrionales bacterium | reverse complement strand
GTTTCCTAAACTCAAACTGAAAGCTAAAATGAAATAAGCGATCACCACAGACGACTGACGATTCCCCATGTTTTCCCCACTCTAATGTCCCCCGCCCGAACTGTTACCCCAGGCCCCTGATCTTCCGGTGGCGAGTTTGGCTAAAGCTCGTACAGAAAAAGACTTTGAAAAACAAGAAGTCGAAAGCACTCAAGAGAGATTTTTCTTACCCGGCAGAAGCAATTATATCACTTTCCGCGAGGGTTCTGAGGCCTATAAGATTCTCACTAACATTCGAGATGAGGCACACAGATTTGCCATTACTTATCACCGAAAGTTGCGCGAGAATTCCATGCTCGAAAGCAGTCTCGATTCGATTCCAGGGTTGGGTCCAAAGAAGAAACTCACACTACTTAAGAAGTTCCTAAGCATTGATGCTATCAAAGAGGCCACAATCAAAGAAATTGCAGACTTAGAGGGCTTTGGTGAAGCATTGGCCGAAGAGGTTTTGTTACATCTTAGAGCGATCAATGGTGAGCCAGAAGTTCTAATCGAAGACCAAAAAGACAGCTAACCAAAGAATGACTTATACCTGAAATAACGGTGAAGAATTTTCCTGAAAAAAAAGACTAAAGATTTTACACGAACGAGGAATCGTCTCAATGCTTCGAAATCTCTATGTTAAGAATTTAACACTTTTGGTATGGGACCAAAAGAAAATCAGGGGCCTGGGGTAACAGTTCGGGCGGGGGACATTAGAGTGGGGAAAACATGGGGAATCGTCAGTCGTCTGTGGTGATCGCTTATTTCATTTTAGCTTTCAGTTTGAGTTTAGGAAACTTATCATTCAAAGAATATCATTTCAAAGTGACTTCTTCATCGGCATTTGCTGACGAAGAAATTTCTAATGATGCTAGACAAGTTTTGGCTAGGCTCTACAATTCGAGTGTTGTTCTCAGTCCTCAAGATGTTATTAAAATTTCTGTTCTTGAAAAATACAAATTTTATGATGTTGGTGAAATTTTATGGGATCGTTTTGAACTGGAACTCAGAAATATCATTAATGATCGCCGAGAATCAAAAGTGGATACTTCAGATATCTTTGAAGCGATTTTTAAAATTGCAGGAAGATTAACGACGCAAGAGCATCGAGCTCAGCTTGAAAGATGCTTAATAGTTTTGTATGAACAAATGAATAATTTGGAAGCCTTGACTATTCAAGGTACTGAAGATCAATTGAGAGAGTATTTATCACTTAGGTATTATTTTGATACTGTCGAGGAAAACTTAAAAACTCTTGTCGAAAAAGCTCCTACAGTTAATTTGCCGCATTTACAAAATCCTATCGAAATTCCAAGAAAAGCAAAACCTATAATGTTGCCTGATGGAACTCCGTCTATGGGGATCACCCAAGATGAAGAAATCAAGATTATTACAAGAGAAGAAATTCAAAGCATTAAAGATGAAATGTCTAAAAAAGTTATTGGTCAACCCGTTGCACTTCAAGCCTTGATTAATATTTTATACGAAACTTATACTTATGGATACGGTAGAGAAAAGCCAAAAAGACTTTTCTTTTCGGGCACGCCAGGCTCAGGAAAAGACACTTTGGTTAGAGAATTCGCAAATGCCATTCATAAAAGTCCTACTGCTTATCAAGAACATGTTTTTGAAGCTCCCATTGCAAAAACCAATGCTGATTTATGGGCTTTGCAAGGTTCTACTACTGGGCATGTGGGTTCAGAGACAATAACTCCATTCGTTAAGTGGCTAGTAAAACACTCAGGAGGAAAATACCAACTTTTAGAGCCTGGCCCAAATGAAAAATTTCAACCTCATATCATAGAAAATAAAAATTGGTCACCAGGACAGGTGTTGTCAGGTTATTTTGCTCCGGAAGAATCAGTGCTCTATGTTAACGAAGTGGATAAATGGTCAAAAAACAATATCAAC
>JANMFM010000179.1:0-11537 GCA_031374125.1 Bdellovibrionales bacterium | reverse complement strand
AAGATCTTTGATCGCAATGTTTTCCATACGGTCTAAGGATTTCAGTCTACTTTGTGCCTGTTTGGCTTTGTTCGCCGAAGCTCCGAATCTTGCCACGAAATCCAAAACCACTTTTCTTTTGTCTGCTTGGCTGCGCGCTTTAGCCTCTAGTTGCGTTCTTAAGAGTTCTTTTTGATCAAAGTAATCATCAATATTTCCATTGTACTTTACGATCTCGCCGCCCTCGACTTCTAAAATATGATCCGTGGTTCTTCTTAGAAATTCCCGATCATGGGAAATCAGTAAAAATGCGCCCTCGTAGCTTTGTAAAAAAACTTCCAATAAAAGCGTCGTCTCTAAATCCAAATAGTTCGTTGGTTCATCGAGAAGCAAAAGATTTGGATCTTGTCCCAATAATCCCAAGAGCTTGATGCGCATTCTGTATCCGCCACTCAAACTCATGATCTTTTTTTCAAAAATATCTTCTGTGACTTTAAGTTCTCGGCCCATGGTCTTGACTTGCCAAAGTGGGAGCTTAGATATGCGCTCTAAGTAACTGTTTCCAGTCTCATCTGCGTGCCAATGATCGTGTTGAGATAAATAGCCTAAGGAAAGAGATCTGGATTTTACGATTTGTCCTTCATCGAGATCTTCTTCGCCGATGAGAATTTTAAAAAGAGTGGTTTTACCGGCACCATTGGGGCCGATCACGCCCACATGCTCGCCTTCGTTGAGTGCAAAGGTTGCTTGATCAAATAGCACTTGCATACCAAAGGCCTTATTGCCGCCATTCAATTGGAGTAGATTTTGAGACATCACTTAGTTTTTTTTAGAATTGTAAATATAAATTTTGCACCTTCGCCAATTTTACTTTCACACCAAATTTCTCCACCCAGAAGACTGACCACACGTTTCACTGTGGCAAGCCCTAACCCGCTGCCTTGATATTCTTTGGTGCTATTAAGACGCTTGAAGGGTTCGAAAATAGATTTACTATGATTATCATCAAAGCCAATTCCATTGTCCTGCACACTGATAGTCCATTTTTCTTCGTCTTCGCTCTCAACTTGAATTTTAATGACTGATGGATTTTTACTCTTAAATTTTAAACTATTACCAATTAAATTTTGTAGTAACTGGTGAACCAACGCCGGATCCGCTTGAATCGTTGGAAGGTTATCATAAATGAGTTTTGCCTCCCCTTTATTGATATCTTCCGCTAGACTTGTCTCAACCTCATAAACAGCTTCATTGAGATTTACATCTTTGATGACCGCTATCTCATGCCCCAACTGTGCGTAGGCCAGAAGCCTTTCAATCAAAAGCAGCATGCGCTCACCTGAAGACTGAATAGCTTTAAAACTTTTCAGAGTTTGATCCGTAGGATTGGGATAGCCGTCTTGAATAATATCTATAAATCCAATGATGGTTGCAATAGGTGATCTCAGATCGTGGGCTGCAATGGCAGCAAATCTTTCCAGTTCGGCGTTGCTGCGTTTTAATTCTTGATTTAAACATTCCGCAATGAGTATGCGACTCTCGGAAAACTCTGTACCCGCAACCACTTCTGCTTCATCAATCAAGGTGTGAATGATATTTTGTTCTTCAGCGGAAAGAATATGGTCCTCGCTTAAGATTTCTATTACCGCTAAACGAAGTATCGAATACTCGCGCAATACTTCTGCCAAAGAATACTCTTCAACTTTTGATCTTAAATTTCCATGAATTTTACTAAAATGCTTAGTTTTTTTCATTTCTGTTTGATACTCTTCTTTTCGAAGAGCCGCGAACAATCGGTCTACAAATTGTGGTAAATGATCTAGGAGTTCAATCCGAGGTTGGCCACTGATTTCAGGGCATTTTACGCGGACTTTCTTTTCCCATAACTCCAATATACGTCTCTTAGTATTTTCATCCAATTTCATAATTTTACTCCGGTGCAAGAACCTTAGCACAATTATGTGATTTTGGTAAAATATATTGAACTGAAAGCCATTAATATGGGATACCAGCCTAATTGTGACGATATCTATAATTTTCCAAGATCAATACTTAATAGCAGTGAATAAGCCAGCAGGAATTTTGGTTCATCGCACAAAAATGAATTTTGGTGAGACCGAATCTGTTGTAAATTCTTTAAGGGATCAACTGGGAGCTCAAGTATTTCCCGTTCATCGTCTCGATAAACCCACCTCTGGAACGCTAGTATTTGCACTTTCCTCAGACATCGCAAGAATTATGCAAACCGAGTTCGTAGAACGCCGAGTCCACAAAAAATACCTCGCCATTGTTCGGGGTTACGTCAAAGAAGACATCACTATCGATTATCCTCTAAAAGAAGAACTCGATAGAATTGCGGATAAAAAAGCCAGACAAGATAAACCTGCACAAGAAGCAATCACAAAAATAAAAGTTCTTGCCCAAATCGAACTACCCTTTGAAGTTGATAAGTATCCAACGAGTAGATACTCCCTTGTGTTGGCTACGCCGATCACAGGAAGGAAGCATCAAATCAGACGCCACTTAAGACACATCAATCATCCCATTATTGGCGATACCACTCATGGAGCGGCGAAACACAATAAATTTTTTGAAAATGAATTTAAAATTAAAAGACTGTTATTGGCGTGTACCGAACTTTCATTTATACATCCAAAAACAAACTTGCAAATGAATATACAAGCTACGCTACCTGATGACTTTAAAAATCTTATGATAAAATTAAATTGGAATGATCATGTCGTCTGATTTAATCTTAGATAGAAAAAGAAAAACTAGAAATCCTTGCTTGGAATGCTACCTCCACAAAGAAATTTGTATGTGCGACCTTATTCCTAGGATTGATATTAAAACTAGAATTGCCCTCGTCGTCCACACCAAGGAGCTGAAGCGCCCAACAAACACGGGAAGACTTGCCGTCAAAGCACTGTCTAACAGTATAATGAAAATTCGAGGCTTGGATAAAGGGACCTTAGATCTTTCAGATCTCCTCGATGACAACTATCGTAGCCTGGTTTTTTATCCTTGTGAAGGTTCAGTGGAATTGACTAAAGAATTGGTCAATGAAAGCAACAAACCTATTCAATTGATTGTACCCGACGGAAATTGGCGCCAAGCCAGCAAGGTTCATCATCGCCACAAAGAACTAGCAGCGCTACCTCGAGTTATGATTTCTACACCAAATACCAATAAGTTTTTTATGCGCAAAGAAAATACTCCGGAAGGCATGGCGACACTGCAGGCCATTGCTCATGCTTTAAAAATCATTGAAGGCAATGATGTTTATGATAGTCTCATTGGCGTCTACAATGAAAAATTAAAAAGAACGCTACAAGCTCGTGGCCTACAATATGAATAGAAAGGATTTTATATGAATATTGGAATTACCGAAGTAACTACTACCCAATTTATCTGGGGATTAACTCAATTAAAAAACGTTTTGACCAAAGCTCAAAGTTATGGCGAAGCGAAGAAAATTGAAATGACGACGTTTTTAAATTCTAGATTAATCGCTGATCAATTTCCTCTTTCAAGACAAATTCAAATGACTTGCGACACGGCTAAAATGTTCGTTGGCAGACTTACAAACTTGGAAGTTCCGAGCTTTAAAGACGAGGAAAGAACTCTTGAAGAATTTATGAAAAGAATCGACAACACCATTGCGGTTCTAGAAAAAGTAAAGCCCGAAGATTTTTCTGGCTACGAATCTAAAAAGATCACTTCCTCTTTTAAACCCGGAATGGTTATGGATGGAAAAACTTATTTGGTCCAACATGCAATTCCAAATTTCAACTTTCACTTTACAACTGCTTATTCAATTTTGAGATCTAATGGCGTTGATATTGGGAAGAATGATTACCTTGGACCCATCTGGAAACAAGGCTAATTATCTATTCTTTACTAGTCTGATACCATCTTCCTCGATAGTAATAAGACGTTTTTTATAGAGGGCACCTAGCGCGATTTTGTATTTCTTTTTGCTCACCCCAAAGAGTCCGTGAATGTATTCTGATGGAGTCTTATCGTGTATAGGAAGGAATCCTTCTTTTGCAGCTAATAACTCTAGAATCTTTGCATCGATTCCTTCGGCAGCTTTATGACCCGTTGTACCTGATTGCAAACTCAAATCTACTTTTCCATCCGGCCTTAGTGCTTTGATATAACCTTTGATTTTTTGGCCGTAATGAAGTTCTTGAAAGACTTCGTTCTTAAAAAGAACTCCCATATGCTTGTTATCAATGATCGCTTTAAAGCCTAGATCAGTACGTGCAGCGATTAAAAGATCTACGGTGTCACCAGATCTATAGGACATTTCAAATTGCGCTTTATTGCGATTAAGTCTCATCGATGCAGCTGTACGCTCTGCTTTGTCTAAATATGTATATATAATTACTTCTTCACCCGCTTGAAGATCTTCAGTTTGCTCTGCAAATGGCAAGAACAAATCCTTGGGCATTCCCCAGTCTAAAAATGCACCAACTTCCTCTACTGAAACTACTTTCAATAGTGCGAACTCGCCTAATTTAACTGTTGGCTCTTGTACAATTGGTTCTGTAATCATTGACTCACTCATATTATTTTATTTTAAATTTCCTTGTAAATCCTGTTTCTAAAAGTTTTCCCGCTTCACCGTCACGAACACGCACTGTAAAATTCCAATTATTATTTTTCCCAAAATCTCTATCACTTTCGATATAATAGTTTTTTCCGTAGCCGTAGAAATTTTTAACTAATAAATTTTCTTTATCTTGCTGAGTAGGATTTGGTTCTAAATTATAAGCACACAACCTAATTTCCCAGTTTTTAACATTGAACGCCGCCTCAAAATGATCACCTAATTTTTTGCTTCCTGACAACATGGCTTCCGCGGACACGTAATCCAAAGAGACATTCTCTAACCATTGGAAGTATTTGTTAATTGCATACTTTAATCCCGCTCTAGAATAAATGGTATCTTCGTATTCTGATAAGCTTACGAATATATCATGCTTTCCAATTTTTTGAGTGACCTCTGCTTGAATATAATTAATTCCATCGTGCTTTCTTTTAAACACATTTGGAGTTTTAAGATCGCTTATCTCACCTACAGTCAGATACATCGTACGCTTTTCATCTTTCATGTAAACTCTGACACCATCGACCCAACCATAATCTGTTAGTCCAAGTCTGCCATCAGTTCTAACAGCCATAGCACCAGCTTCAAGTTTTAGTTTACCTAAACATGACATATCCACAAAAAGTCTTCTGATATTGATGTTATAACTTTCTATGCCGTCCGCTAAACCAGACACCATCCATTCGCTATTGTAGTTCTGACCACTCGTAACTCGAGCATTCAACTTTACACAACCATCGGGGCTAACATTGACCCAGGCGTCGGCTCTCACTTGGCCACGTACTGTGTGTTGTGTTCCCGTAGACCTTTCTTCCCAACGGTCTACAGCTCTTACACGTCCTGAAAGTCCGAACCAATCGTCCGCTTTGTCCTGAGCAACAGATGTTTGACTGATAAACGTAAAAATTATCGCTAAAATATATATTTTATTCATAAAAACGAACCCCATACCTATCACATTTGTAACGGTATTTACTTAGCAAAAAAGGTGCCCTGCACCTTTCTGTAGCGCGCTTGCGACACGAAAAGGTGCAGGGCACCTTTTCTGCATTTTTTTGTGTTATTGGCGGCGGATAGCGGTTGTGATTTGGCCTTTGATTTTTTTGAGATTTTCAGGAGTTGCTCTCACTAAGAGTTTTGCACCGTTTTCATCGTATTTTTCTGATAAAACGCGCATGCGAGATCTGATTTCACCGATGATACCTTTTGCAAAATATGGGACTAGGATTTCTTCATCTACCATGTCTTCTTCGAAGTAACTTAAGATTTTTTCTCTTAACGCTTGAAGATCTTCTTTAGACCGGGTGCTCAAGAAAAATGCGTCAGGAAATTCTTTTTTGAGCTCTTCTTTTTCAAATTCCTTAAGCTTATCCTGTTTATTCAATACCAAAAGATGAGGGATTTCCGTCGCCCCAACTTCACCTAAAACTTTCTTAGTCACTTCTAATTGTGATCTGAAAGAAGGGTCAGCACTGTCCACCACGAACAATAATAACGAAGCACTCAGAGCTTCATCTAACGTCGATTTAAAAGATGCCACTAGATCATGGGGAAGTTTTTTGATAAATCCAACTGTGTCTGAAATTAAAATCTTTGGTCGAGACTCTGGAAACATGGGACGAATTGTTGTATCCAAAGTCGCAAAGAGCTTATCAGCAATTAAAACTTCACTGCCTGTCATCGCTCTCATCAGAGATGATTTTCCGGCATTGGTGTAACCCACCAGAGCCACAGAAATTTCCTGTTGGCGTCTTGACCTTCTTGTTAAGTGCTCTTGACCAATGGCCGCCAATTCATTTTTTAATTCTTTGATTCGGTCTCTAATATTTCTTTTATCTAATTCTAGAGCTGATTCCCCGCCACCACGACCGCTGGTACCGCCGCCGCCTCTGCCATCACCGACACCCGCTTCTCTAATTCTTGGAGTAAGGTAAGCAAGTCTTGCAATTTCAACTTGGAGCCTTGCAGCTTTTGTTCTGGCGTGACGAGAGAAAATCTCAATGATCACGCCCGTTCTATCGATAACGGATTTGCCTAATGCACTTTCTAAATTTCTAAGTTGAGATGGAGTTAAATCCATATCGAAGATTACAACATCAGCTTCTTGGACTGGATGTTGAGTTTGTGCTGTTGATTCTTCGAGGATTTCTGCTTCTTCAGGCTCAGCCGAAACTTCTTCTGCTGTTGATTCTTCAACTTCTTCTTCAGGTTTATTTTTATCAAACTTTAAAGCAGCTTTTGATAATTTGCGAACGGCCATTGAAGCAACCGTTCCGTTTCCACCAGTCCACTTTGCAAGTTCTTTAAGTTTTCCTTCTCCAACAACTGTTCCGCCACGTTCTGAGGATCTTTTTTGCGTGAGTTGCCCCACCACCTCATAACCTAAAGTGTTAACAAGCCTCGAAAGCTCCTGAAGGGAGCTTTGAAGATCATGGTCTGACATATTGGGAAGTTGGATTCCGACTAAAACTGCTTTTTTCATTTTGATGAGATTAGCATGGAGTTTTGGATAGAGCTAGGGCTCTCTTGACATTCTATGTTGTGCGTAATTCTTTCTTAGAGTAATTCCAACTGGTTACTAGGACGTTTAAAGAGTTCCGTTGTTAGCTTTCTACGCTCCAAGTTTAAATTGTACTTCTTGGTAAAGACCTCGAAGACATTGGCAATACTTTGAGCTTTTTCACCTACACCGCTCATGCGGGTTTCATAATCAGAGTCATAAAGTTTCCCGCCTCGCATTTCTTTAATGTAATTGATGACCTTATCCGCTTTTTCTGGATAGTTGGTCTTTATCCATTCTACGAAAATATCTTTTACGGAATAAGGCAGTCTTAAGACCACGAAACCTGCTCGAGTGGCTCCGGCGTTTGCCGCCGCCAGGAGAATTTTTGGCATTTCGTGATCAGTAAGACCTGGGATGGTGGGAGCCACATTCACACCAGTGGGAATCCCCGCCGCCGCCAGAAGCTTTATAGCCTCTAACTTTGCCGGGGGTGATGAAGTTCTTGGTTCTAATTTTCTAGCAAGCTCGACGTCTAACGTAGTGATGGATAGAGTCACGCTTACCAATCTTTTTTTTGCAAGTTCGCTCAATATATCTATGTCCCGAGTTACCAGATGATTTTTAGTCACGATGAACAATGGATTATTGAATTCATTAAATACCTCTAAACACCTCCTTGTGATTTCTAGTTTTCTTTCGATGGGCTGGTAGCAATCCGTGATCCCACTCATAAATATGGGCTCTGGTTTCCAGCTCTTCGACATAAATTTCTCCCGCAGTAACTCGGGAGCCTTCATTTTTACAAAGATCTTCGACTCAAAATCTAAACCTGCGGAATATCCAAGATACTCATGCGTAGGTCTTGCGTAACAGTAAGCACACCCATGTTCGCAACCGCGATATGAATTCAACGTATACGTAAATCCTAAATCTGGGCTGTCATTACTCGTAACGATAGATTTTGCCTGATCTTCATAAAACTTTGTTTTTAAAGTTAATACATCCTCCGGATCTACCCACTCAAAGTGTGAAAGATCCAATTCGTGCGTTTGTTTTTCAAACCGGCCGTTCTCATTTTGCAATGACGATCTTCCGGGCGTATTTAGGAATGGTTTTTTCATTTTAGGTACACCGATCCCTTATGCTGGCTTCTCAAGCCATCAATAAAATTCTATTCAATTAGTGACTGTTTTTAAGCACCCAATAGAACAAGTATTTTTAAAAGTAAGACTACTAAAAGAATTCTCTGTGCTTTAGAAAACCAAACTTGTTTTTTAATCATATCAATACCTGATTAATCCTAAGTAGATTCCGGAAATCTTAAAAGGTATTCCGTCTTCGACTAAGATGGGTTTAAATTCTGGATTCGCAGAATGAAGTTCCACTCTGTTTTTCTTTTTAAAGAACTTTTTAATAGTTGCTTCGTAATCAAGTTCAGCGACAACAATATCTCCGTTATTCGCAGCCTCTTGTTCGCGTATTATCACATAATCGCCATCCAAGATTCCTTCGCCAATCATGGATTGACCAGAAACTTGAAGCGCAAAGTAGGAGCCGGGTCCTTTTAGCATTGCTAAGGGTACTTCAATGCGTTCGTTATACTTTATATGCTCTAATGGAGCACCGGCTGCCACTTTACCTAATAGGGGAATTAGATTTCCTTCTTCATGAAGGACTAGGCCATGTGATAAATACCTCTCTTTCGTTAAGTACCCTTTAGCAATAAGTGCATCAATGTAATGTTGTACGGAAGACTTACCAGAGAACCCAAAATGCTTGGCGATGACCTCATAAGTGGGAGGAAAACCATACCGTTCTTGGTAATTCTTAAGAAAGTCTAAAACATTTTTCTGATTCTCTGTTAAGTTCTTCATACCGTACAAACCTCGTACTCACAAATTAACCGTACATTTACCGTACTTCAAGTTATTTTTAAAAATTGTTTTTGAATCTGGACCTTGAGACTTTAAAGCTAATAAAATCAAACACTTGCGAATAGAAATAAAAAAGGCTGAGATAATTCCCAGCCTTTTTTAACAGAAAAATTTAAAAAATTAGTACGGATAACTCAACCCCTAATTCTAATCTTCATTAATCTTTATGCAAAACACTGTCGTCTTGGTGCTTGATCATATACTCAAGACTCACTATATGCTGGTGCAACAAAGGCATAATGTCTTCAACGATCACTTTGTGTTCTTCTTCTGTAAGATTGTACTGAAGAGCTTCTTTGTAAAGCCGTAAACCATGCTCCTCACCTTCCATCAGAGTCACAAGTGAGATCGTATTACTGACTAAATTTGCTGCCCCAATAATCGTTGTTACAATTGTACCCCAAGAGCCTGAACTCTCTTCGGCTGCAAATCTTGAGTGCTCTACAAGTACTTTGAGTCTTTCGACAATCCTATCATGTTCATCCCTAATTTCTGTAAGACGTAACCGATCAGCTTTATTTTTAAAAGTAGGAATGACCTGCTCGTAGGCCTCTACAGCGCTGATTTCTCCTCTTAAAACCTTATTGATGTAATTACTTTTATCTTCATTCATAAAATTAACATCAGGATTAACTTCATATTCTCTTGGCATATTGCCCGTCATCGGGGCTATAAAAGTATCTTGCATATCTTACTCCTTGGCTTAATTTTTTAAGGAAAAACTAAATTTATCTATAAAGAAGCAAACGAGAGACCAGGATGAGATCCGATAAAATAAATCTTACCGTAAACTTTGAGGTCTTTTTCCCTTTTTATGAGTAGAAATGCCGTAAATACCGATTGTTCAAAAAATCCTAAAAAACGATTATTGACCATTTTGCTAGGATTTTGTCTAAAAAATATACGGTGACATACAGAATGTCAAAGTGACATATAAATTGTCATTTTGTTGTTTACATTGTCATATTGTTTATGTATAAGATTATTCAGAAACCAATATGGTTCTTTTGGAAAGAGATGTAGGTTTTATAGAATGTCTCAAAGAAATAAAGGGTCAGGGTTCTTTGGTGTTTTAGGGGGAAAATCTGGGGGCTCTTGGTAAGGATATCAAGAGCTCCTTGATTGTTTTTTGGATTACTTTACTCTTTCGATAGAGTTAATAAGGCAGCTTTGTTTTACTTGATTTGAGAAAGTGTCTAGAACTAAAAGTCTATCTCCACGGCAAATCCTTGAACTACCAAATGTATCGAAGCCAATCTTATGTGTCCACTCTAGCTCACCACAGTGATTCACATTGATCACGTAATCTTTAGATCCAGCATCGATCTCTACAGTATAAGCATCTAAGACATTAAAACTTCTGATTGTCTGTTGAAAAATGCATTCGCCTGCAAATGAAGCTTGTGAAACAAATAATACCAATGCCATTAAAAGTATTTTCATATTCCCTCCTTGAACGTTAATTTTAAAAGCTGCTAACCTGTAGATTCATTCTACATGGTTTTTTTCGAGGTGCAAGCTCCCAAATTTTCCACTTTTAACGGCAGCAGCTAAAGCTGCTAATCTCAAGGCCATTCCTTCAGGTGAAAATATATTAATTGGAATGTACATTTTTGTTATGACTTCGTTATCGTTTCTATATGTAGTTTTGGAAGCAATTTTAGTTTCTGGAGATAAAATATTGTTTACATCTAAAATCATTCCGCCATTATCATTATTCAGATATACAACCAATCTCGCATCGATCCATTTTGTCATTCCATTTCCCACAAATTCTAGATTGACCTTAATTTTGTGTTTGGGTGTTATATTGTAATTGATAATTCCTTCAGAGATTACAACTGAATTTTTTCCTTTACCGACTTCTTGCTCTACCGTGTTCCTTGAGCTTTTTAAACTTTGAAAAAGCTCAACTCTTATGGATTCATCGGCGGCAGCTTCTTTTGGTATCATGGAGATAGCTACTATGCTCATTGCTAAAATAAAATTAAAAAATTTCATATACGAATTCCTTATTTGGCTAAGCCCGTATTCTCAATAGTTATCACAGGCTACTCTTAGGTATTATGCCAGATGCGATCCAAGATCTCTAAGCAAATTAAAGGCACTTTAAGCAATCAATATTTTTAATTAAGAACCTGTTGCATTTGAAAGTGTGTAGATGCTTTTCTTCTGTCAGCGTAAAATGTCATCATTGTTGCCAAATTGTTGCAAAAATCAAAGACCCTTCTCGTTTTGAAATAGAGCGGCCCATTTATTGCTTTGTATATACCCTAGGGGAATGAGAATAAATAAAACACACTTTAACAAAAAATACTTATACACATGTCTGATATTTATTTCTTTTTCGTTAATTGCCTTGAAGAGCAAGGAAGATATTAGACATGTTAAAAATTTAGAGGACTTTAAGATCCATACGCAGACTCACGCCCAAAATGTTTATACCTTAGGTATGTATCTCTATAATGAGTATAAAGAGACTCACTTTAAAAATGTTCCAGAGCAT
>JANMFM010000173.1:0-2808 GCA_031374125.1 Bdellovibrionales bacterium | reverse complement strand
TCCGCTTGCTTCAAGTTGTGCAAATTTTAATGATATCGAGTCAATATTTAAACTTTTATTATAACTGAATTTTGTTTTAAGTAAGAATAGTGTATTTTTTGGTTTTTGAATTATTTTATTGTAGTTGAATTGCATTGAGCTCAAATCCAAATCCAGAGATGCACTTTTAATTACAATTTCCTTGCTGATCTGAAACTCAGTCGCAATATTCGCTAAAAATGTTCCATCATAATGAGTAGTTTCATCTTTTCCCTGAATTGTCAAAAAGGCATTCTTCAGATCTAAAAAACCACTGTAGGTAATCTGTGAGATTGGTCCTACAATATTGATTTTTGAATTCAATGATCCTTTCCATGATTTAATTGGAAGATCAGGTCTTTTGGGGAGTGGAATTTTTTCGAGAGAAGTAATTTGTGCTAGTATTTGAAAAGCCACGTTCTTTTTGTTGAGGTCGACCTGTCCGCGATTTTTCGTAGAAATTGCTAGTACTGAGAGGTCGGATTGAGAGAGGGATAGAATTCCGTTCTGCAGCACCCATTGGGATTTTAGATCAATGGGAATCCAGATGGGGAGTGGAGATTTATCAGATTTCATTGATGCAGAGAAATTTAAAAAGATAGGTGATTGTAGACTTTGAAAGGACAGAGCGAGATTTGCATCTTTGATGCTTCCAAGTTTTGACATGGGTTCATTAATTTCTATGTTGGCATTTGCAATATTTAAAGACAGTTTTAAATTTTTGATACTAGGTGATACGATCACTTGTTCTAAATTCTGTATGGGTGCAGAAGGAGAAGCGCTCTGCGGTGGAGTGGGATTTTGTGCTTCACGCAACAGAGAAATTATTTTGGGATTTTGAAGAGTTGCCTCAACATCAGGAAAAAAATTACTGGTCTTAAAATATCCATCGAGCATAGCTATTTTAAAAAATAATTTCTCTATTTGTATTTTGTGATCTGAGCCAATTTGAATCGAGACATCATCTAAATGTATTTTAATAGGTAGGCTTAAAGCTATGGAGATGTTTTTATAATCTAATGAAATACCCATCGGTGACAGGGTAGATTTAGAGATTTCTCTGACTTTGGAATCCAATATGGAATCCACTTTATAACCCAAAATAAAGACAATTATGATGAGGAGTGCTGAGAGTCCAATTGTAATTTTAATGAAAATTTTATTCAAAGATGCCAACCACTTCCAATAAATTGCTGTTTTTATTCATATTCATGATACCAGCATTAAGGCCTGTGTAAATATGGAAAATTAATGCTCGCCATCTGCTTCGCTCATTTTCTTTAAAACGATCTCGATAGTCTCGGAATCTATATGAGCTTTCTTCATCAGTGCTTTGGCCTTGGAGAAATCATCAGAATCGATGGCTTCAAAAAAGTCGTCGACCTTATCTATTTCAGCAAGCTTCTCAAGGACCAACGTACCTTCAAAATCTGATTCATCCATTGGAACCTCCAAAAATTTTCTCAACCGTTGCCAGAATCTTACGAGATGTTTTGAATGTGGTCACCATGCCTCCATTTTCTGATTTGAACCTTTCATTATTCATAAGTTTATCACCTGATTTTAGCTGGTCCAAGAGTAAATCTCTAAACCCAACAGTCAATTTTTGAGTATAATATGCTAAGCATAACCATCCTAAGGAAAGCGGAGTATTAGAAATATAAGACTTCCGCTAAGGACACCAAGAAGTAGGCCTCCCAATAGATCACTTAAAAAATGAACGCCGAGATACAGTCTAGAGATACTAGCTAGTATGGCCCAAATGCCGATCCAATAAGCTAAAGGATGTTGCCATAGTAATAAGGCAACAAAAAATGAGAAGGTGGATCCGGCATGAAGCGAGGGGAAAGAATCATCGAGAGGAGATCCAACTAGGGAAGTGTAATTCGATATACACTGAAATGGACGTTTTCTTTTAAAGTATTTCTTAATAGCATTACCAATAATCCATGCCAATAGTGGAGCAAATAAAGCTCTAAGAAAAATAGTTTGTTGACCAATCAATTGAACATTCAGGTAATTTAAAATATTTAATACTATTGCAGCACCAAACCAAACACGTCCTATAGCCGTATATGTTATGAATTTCAAAAATAAAGTAAATGGGACTCTACGATGGGTGGCGATCCAAAGCATAATCTTACAGTCTAGTTCTGCAATCTCTTTATACGGAAAAAACATGAATCAAGAATTAACATTTGCTTTCAGTTACAGTCATCGTACAAATGAAGCTAAAGATTTATAACGCGCGCAAGCTCTAAGTGACACAACTACACTGGCTTGCCTGCCTGACAAGAATAGCTGCGTCACAAAAAAATAAAACCGTTTTAAAATTCATCTACAGTTGGGGCGAGTTTAGAATTTCTTACCTAAGCGCTAATTGCAGAAATCTTCTTATGATTTTGTTCGGCTTGCCAGAGATCATAGTTGGATTGAAGGTTTAACCAGAATTCAGGTGTCGTTTTTAGAGCGTCTGCAAGAGCGAGTGCTGTTTCTGCAGTAATGCCTCGTTTTTGGTTTACAATTTCATTTATTTTCCCTGGCTTCCACTTTAGGTGGTGTGCAAGGTCTGATTGAGTGAGGCCCATATCATCAAGAAATACACGCTGTAGGATCTCTCCTGGATGTCGTGGGGATCTATTTTTTGGTCTCATAAATTCAACTCCTTAATCATGGTAATCAATAATTTCTATATCAATGGCATTTTTGCCATCCCACTTAAAAATGATTCGCCATTGATCATTTATACTCACACTCCAAAACTCCTTCAGGTTTCCTTTCAGCTTGTTA
>JANMFM010000169.1:0-5631 GCA_031374125.1 Bdellovibrionales bacterium | reverse complement strand
ATTTACCGGCAGATCTTAACCAAGAAAAAGCAGACTCAAGAATCTTGGGAACGGCAATTCATCTTAAAAAAGAAAATCCCAATGATGACGTAGAGCTCGTTTCCAAAGACATTAACCTTCGTATTAAAGCCGACGTTTATGGTGTGATCGCAAAAGATTACGAGCCAGATTCTGTTTCGATTGATGAAATGTACGCGGGCTACAGTGAAATTGATGTGGATCCAGGTTTGATCGATGAATTTTACGCCAAAAAAATCTTAACGTCGGTTCCTGGCCAAACATTTTTAGCAAATCAGTACGTGATTCTAAAAGACAAATCGAATGCCAATCACAGTGCAATTGCTAGATACAGTTTTCAACAGCAGGGCCTAGTGCCACTCATTCATTTGAATGAGAGTGTATGGGGGATTTTCCCGCGTAACGTAGAGCAAAGTTTTGCTTTAGATTGCTTATTGAACGACGAAATCTTGATGGTGACTCTCGTAGGCAAGGCTGGAACGGGAAAAACATTGATTGCTCTAGCCGCGGGATTGGCAAAAACTCTCGATGAAGGAAAATACAGAAAGCTTTTAGTGAGCCGTCCAATCTTCCCAATGGGAAGAGACATTGGTTATTTACCGGGGGATGTTGAGCAAAAACTAAACCCTTGGATGCAGCCGATCTTTGATAACGTGGAATTCTTGATGGGCGCGGATAGCTCTCACAAAAAAGCTGCGGGACGCGCGCAAGAGTTGATCAATCAAGGAATGCTAAACATTGAACCGCTCACATACATCCGTGGTCGTTCAATTCCAAATCAATATTTGATTGTGGACGAAGCGCAAAACTTAACTCCACACGAAATTAAAACCATTGCAACTCGTGCTGGCCAAGGAACAAAAATCATTTTAACGGGTGACTGTTATCAGATCGATAACCCTTATGTGGATTCTGGAAATTCAGGATTAACTCATGCAGTAGAAAGATTTAAAGGTCAGGCGATTGCTGCTCACGTGACTCTCACTAAAGGTGAGAGATCTGAGCTTGCGGAGCTTGCGAGTAACTTACTCTAGGGCATTTATGAAATTTTTAATCTTAATTTTAACTTTGGTGAGCGTTGCAACTTGGGCAAATGTTCCAAGTAATGCGTCTCACCAAAAAGTGACGCAAAAGAAAATTGTTAAAAAGAAAGCTATCGTTAAGAAACCAGCTCCGGTCATTGAGAAGAATCCAGCTTATGATATTAAAACGGTAATCACTTTGGACGGTGTGAAGAGCAATCCAAAGTTTCGTTTGCGTGATGGTCAAACTGCAAAGATCGAACAAAACTGGGACAAGTTGTTCACGGAAGTCACTGTGAAAAAACAAGAGTTAGATGGAAAACCGGCGATGCAAATGGAATTTATTATTGGTAAAACGGATGAATTCGGTAGAAAAAATATCATTGCAACTCCAAAGATTCTGGCAAATCTTGGAGAGAAGTCTTCAATCATGATTGGGGATAAGAAATTGGTTGTATCGGCCACGGCAACTAAGGCCTCTCGGTAGCCTTTTTATTATAAAAGCGTTCGTTCAGAGCGTCTGAGACTTGATCTAACCATTCATGGATATCTCCACATTGCGGGTCAATTTCAAACTTGTTGAAAGTATCAATAAACTCATTAAAAAGTTCATCATAAGAAATACTATAGAGCAATGTTTGGTTTTTCTTGAGCTTTTTTTGCTTGTAAGTTTGCAGGCTAATCACGTTCATTGCTTTGATAATGAAGCAATTTTTATGCCTTAAATAATTTAGGAGAAAAAGGTCTTGGCATACTTTTAACGGAATATAACTTCAAGCGACTCCCATTCATGATTACTAGTCTTAATCACGTAAAGTAATTAATTCAAAGTTGTCTAGAATATATTACGGCATGGGATATGTGAAAAGCCCTCGTGCATCGGGCTTTCCATATCATTTTGATTATTATTTTAAGCAGATATGAATCTGCTATTGTAAAGCATCACTCATTTGTCTCTGTCCATCATAAACGGAAGAGACAAGTTGCCAATAGCCGGTGCCATCAACCCTTATCACGTAGATAAATGTATTCACAAAGCAGCTTCCGGAAGCGATATGACAGACGCGACTGCTTGTTGTACTTCCTGCGCTTTGGGCCTTTGCTGTCGACACAAAAGCTAAAGCAATTGATAAGGCTGTAATTATAGATTTGAACATTTTTATTTCCCCCTTGGGCTGTTTGTTGGTGGTTATCACCGTTTATCACAGATTAAATTTATTTGAGAAAGATGATTTTATAAATAGAGACTTCATAAAATAAAAAAAACTTCATTACAGATTTTACGTGGTTTTTATAATAGTTACTTTTTAAGCGGGCGGTGAACCTGTTTTGCATTGGTCCTTTAGTCTAGTTTGGTCTGGGAGGCATCAAGGTTTCTTTTTAAAACTCCGATCTAATATCGAGACAAAGGAGAAACATCAAATGTTCTTACAAGGCAATCTACAGGTGGTTTTTGATGCTCTTTACAGTTTGGGTGTGATCGATCCGGTTCTAGAAAAGGATTGGAAGAAATCCTTTGAGGATTTCGATGCTCACGAATCTCAAGTTCAGCAGGCGGTTGCCACTGTGAATTCATGTTCGGGAGATCTGGATAGAATTGTAAGATCTCTCAGGGTATTTGATATGAAGACTTTGGAGTTTATTGCGATGGAAGTGGCAAAAGAATTTGCAGACTTTTATGCGCGAAAGGTGACTCATTAATGATAAAAATCATTATAGCAACGGCAATCATCGTATTTGTTTCGCAAAGTGCATTTGCATTTGAGATTGATTTCTCTAGACGAAAATCCTTCATGAAAAGGAATGAAGTTCAAGGCGGAGCTCCTCAATTTACTCTCACCCCAGAGCCTACGTCCGTAGAAAGAGTAAAAGTGAATTTCGAATCTTCACAAGATGTAGTTATTTTAAATACCGAAAAAGGTTTCGTACCAAGATCTTTAAGCCTCAGAGAAGGCGTGAAGTACACTATCCACGTGGTGAACGTGAACGAAAAAGAAAAGAACGTAAGTTTCATCATGAGTGCGTTTGCTCAACACCATGGAACTTACTACGGTCAAATCAAAACATTTGATGTGGTTCCGCAAAAAGAAGGCGTTTATACCTATCAATGTCCAGAAACCTCTCTCGAAGGCAAAGTGGTTGTTCTTCCTACAGATAGAGCAATCGCTAGCGAAAAATAACATACTGCCAGTACCGAAAAGTGCCATGCACCTTTTGGTGTCGCAGAGGCTAGAAGAAGTAAAGGTAAGACGTGGATTCAAAAGTTGAAGTATTTAAAAATGCGATACGAAACTTTTTAGGTCCCGTGATCGAGTTCCTCGAAGATCCTACGGTTACGGAAATTCTCATCAACGGTCCTAAAGAAATTTTTATCGAGCGAGGCGGAAAGCTCATCAAGACGGATGCGGAATTTGTAAATGAAGATGATCTTTTGTCCGCGGTGAATAGTATTGCTCAAAGTGTGGGTCGTAGAATTTCTCCTAAAGAGCCTACCCTAGATGCAAGGTTGCCAGATGGATCAAGAATTCACGTGGTAGTACCTCCTGTGGCAAGAAGTGGAACGACGGTTAGTATTCGTAAATTCACCCAAACAAAAATGACTTTGAAAGATTGCGTAGAGAAGGGGACTATCACGGCGGATGCCGCCCAGTTTTTGGATCTCTGCATGTACTTAGGAAAAAATATTTTAGTTAGCGGAGGAACGGGTTCAGGTAAAACAACTCTGCTTAGCGTGCTGGCTTCGAGAATTCCCAAAGCCCAACGGGTGATCGTAATTGAAGACTCCTCTGAGCTTCAAATTGAATATGAACATCTAGTGTTTTTCGAAACGCAAATGGCCGACGCTCAAGGTGTTGGCGAAGTGGATATGAAAGATTTGGTAAAGAGCAGTTTGAGACTTCGTCCAGACAGAATTATTGTGGGAGAAGTGAGAAGTTCTGAAGCGTTGGATCTTATCAATGCGATGAACACGGGTCACAAAGGTTGCTTGGGCACCATCCATGCGAACACGCCAGAAGATGCGATGGTCAGACTTGAAGGCCTTGCGATGGGTGGGGATTCAAAGATTTCTGAGCGTGCTTTGCAACATTTGATCGGTGCTGCCGTAGATATTATCGTACAAATATCTCGCTTTCCAGACGGGAGCCGCCGCGTCAAGAACATCTCTGAGGTCCTTGGCCATGATGGCAAGGCTTATCAAGTAGATCATATCTTTGATTTAGGTCAGCTTAAAAAAGCAGCAGATGGACGTCTTGTCGGGCAGTTACAGCCAGTCGGCCACGTTCCTTCATTTATGGACGAAATCGAAGCCAATAAAATTCCTTTCACGAGAGCGAAATTCAATAAAGCCGCGTAATCATCCTTGCATGACTTCTACTCCAACTGATAAATAGAGCACGTGTTATTTAGCAGTAAAATTTCCAACTCCATTTTGACGTATTTAGAGAATCAAAGGGTGAGCCTTGAAGGGCTTTATTCATCGTTTGATATTCCGGAAGAACTGTTGCGTGATCCGTCTTCATGGATGGAAGCAAAGCAGATGGAAAATTTCTTAAAGGCTGCTTCGAATTATTTTTCTTTAGAGAGATCAGGAGAAAGCGGTAGCGAAAATTTAGCTGAGCTTGTGGGCCATGACTGTTTGAAGCTTCACTCGTGGGGAGTTCTAGATAGCGTCCTTAGGATGATGGATAAGCCTCAAGATATTTATCTTCATCCAGAAAGGTTTTTATCATATTTCATATCACCTACGCCGCCGCTCTTGGCTTTGAACTCAACAAATGAGGCAGCAGAAAAATCATCCTTTGAAATTTCAATTTCTAGTTTCGATTATCCTCTCACCACAAAATACCTTCAAGCAGCCTTAGAAGCATTGCCAACGTTCTTTGGTAGAGAGAATGCTTTTGTGAAGTGGACAGGGAAAATCATAGATATCAACTGGGAAACAAACCAGGATTCATTGTTTGAAACCGCCGCGCTAGAAAGAAATGTAAAACCTGATCTCGTCGAAACTCTAATGAAGTCCTTAGAGAAAAAACAAAAGGAACTCGAATTTAAAAATCGCGAACTCTTAGAAAAAAACAAACTTCTCGAAGAGGCGCAAAAAAAACTAGAAAGCCAATACAAAGAAAAAATTTATTCGGAGAAGCTTTCTACGCTTTCCGAGCTGGCCTCCAGCATCGCGCACGAGATCAACAATCCTCTCGCTTACGTGATGAGTAATATGATGAGAATCAACGATTACTTTATCCGTGCTCAACAGTTGATCACGATTCTTATCGGGCAAGATCGCTTAACTCCTCCGGTACAAGAAGCCATGAGAAGAACAGACTGGTCTATAGTACAAAAAGATTTTCCGGAAATCGTTAGAGAGGTTCATGAAGGCTTACAAAAAGTAAAAGCCATCGTGAAGGATTTATCTTTCATTACTGGAAAAGCTTCGGATGAACCAAAAGTAAGCATTGATATCAATCAAATTGTAAACTCCGCGGTAAAAATGGTGAGTCATCAAGTTCCTGAAAATGTAAAAATCGACAGCCACTTACTCCTCAGCCAAAATGTTTCTGTTTTTCCGGTAAGGCTCGAACAAGCACTA